>CAZIBB010000001.1:0-3644 GCA_964537075.1 uncultured Bdellovibrionales bacterium
CTTCCGATGCTACGCATCGGTGATACGATCTTGCTTCCAGGTAAGGATTTAGCCGTTTCACCTCTTCCCTTACAAGAAGAGCTCGCCCCGACGTAAAGTCGGGGCGCCTTCGATTTTTCAATCTCAGGCGTCTCTGTTCGCACCTCGTAAGTCACCTTAGACGGGCGTTACCCGCTACCCTTCTCCGACTTGCGTCGAAGTGAAAGTCCGGACTTTCCTCCCCCACACCAATCGAGCTTATTTTGAAACTGGACACTCTTTCGAAAGGAGAATACGCAGATTTTTTCTGCATATCACCATACAAGAGAGGCACTCATGTGCAAAGCTCGATAGGTGTGGGGGCGATGATCTGGTCTGTTTTGAACGAAAAAAGGCTTTCTAATGACCTTCTCATGACATTGAAAACCTTACGTACAATTATACCACTAAAAAGATGCCTTGACAAGAGGCAGAAAATGTTTCAGAAAACATCCTAGAGCTTTAATTCGGCGCCACACGATTCTTTCGCCGCGGCGACCATCTGAGCGAAAACCGTCTCCACTTCTTCCAGGGTATGCGTCCGCTCCATAGATCCGAAAGCGAGATGAAAAGCCATACTGACCCCCTCTTCCTGTTCGAAGCGATCGAAGAGTTCGATCGATCGGAGGAGCGGCGCACCGGCTTCGCCCAATGCTCTCTGCAATTCCGCGACCGGCATTCTCTTCTTTGCCACGAACAAAGAAATGTCACGGGTGACGAACGGGAACTTCGGCAAGGCTGCCGCGGTCATGACCGTATCGAATGTCTCCGAGAGGAACTCCACTGAAAATTCAGCCGCAACTAATCGTTTTTTTATCCCCCACTTCGAGAGAATATACGGGGCGATTTCTCCGATCATACCAATTTCTCTGCCATCGGCCATGATGCGCGCCGATCGGCTCGGATGCCAGATATCCGATTGTTCTACTAGTGGTTCAAATGATACATTTTTCTGATGCGCGAATTGGAGAAGAGATTCTATCTTTCCTTTCAAAAGCGGGAATGGCAATTCATTTTTCCCATCAGCCAAGACGAGTGCTAGTTGCTTCTCTTCGGAGATAGCGAGATCGCTCGTGCGGGCATAGGCGCTCCCGAATTCGAATATCTGAAAAGCATCTTCGTAGCGCAGATTTTCCTTCGCCTTCATGAGCGTCGAGAGGAGTACCGACGGACGCATAAGCGAAAGCTCCGGGCTTAACGGATTCTCGACCGAAAGATGATCGGCCGGATTCTGTGAAAATTTTTCCGCGTCACCTGCACCATAGAAAGAATATGACATCACCTCGTCGAAACCAGATGAAACGAGATATTGTTTAACTGACCGCTCAAATATCTTCGCTTTGTTTTTTTCCGGGAGTGCGAGATTGAATATCGGTGCAACGGCAGGGATATTTTCATAACCGAATGTTCGGCCGATTTCTTCGACCAGATTCCATTCGTCCTGCAGATCTCGCCGTCTCGTCGGAACCGTCACATGAAAGACATCTTCATGTTCGCTGACATCGCAGCCATGCGCCGTAAGACAAGATATGATGAAATCTTTCTCCACATGAGCGCCGAGCACTTTTTCCGCAAGTCCTATCGGAATCACTATCGTTTTTTCTGTTACTTTGTTCGGATAAACATCAGTCAGGCCGGCGACCTTTGCTCCCGTATATTCCATAAAAAATTCCATCACATGCGCGAATGTTTCTGTCGGCAGATTCGGATCAAGACCACGTTCATAACGATAGGCCGCATCGGTCTGAAGATTATGCCGAACGCGCGAACGCCTCACCGATACCGCATCGAAAGTCGCTATCTCGAGAAATATCCGCGTTGTCTTTTCTGTCACCGATGAGGAGAGGCCGCCCATCACTCCAGCGAGTGCGAGCACGTTCTTCTCATCCGCGATGACGAGATCCTCTCTCTTTAGCTTGATGGTCATGCCATTCAAGAGTTCAAGAATTTCTCCCTCTTCTGCCTCACGCACGATAATCTTTCCTTCAATTTTATCCGCATCAAAAGCATGCATCGGCTGGCCGTATTCGAGAAGGAAAAAATTCGTAATATCTACCGGCGCGCTGATCGATCGCAATTCATTTCGTAAAAGAAATGAACGGAGTGAAAGCGGGAGCGACCCTCCTGAGACGGATTCAAAAAGAATGCCGACATACCGGGAACATCGGGAAGACGGCAGTTTTATTTCAATCGGACTGTCCGGATATGAAGAAAGAACTCTCACTTCGAAGGTCAGACGACGTCCCTCAAGAGCAGCAATTTCCATCGCCAAACCGCGATACGAGAGAGCGTCTGCTCCCCGATCAGGAAGCACCTTGATATCCAGTATCGTATCCTCGAATTCAGCATATTCTGCAAATGATTTTCCGATCAAGGCATCCTCCGGAAGCACGAGAATTCCCTCGTGACCAAGCCCAAGACCGAGCTCTCTCTCTGAACAAATCATCCCCTGTGATTCCACCTCGCGAATTTTTGTTTCTGTGATTTCAATACCACCAGGAAGTTTCGCTCCGGGGAGTGCGACTGCGACTCTCTGTCCGGAAGCGATATTCGGCGCACCGCACACAATCTGACATTTCGATCCTTCTTCGGTTTCTACTTGTGCAACATTCAGCGTATCGGCATTCGGATGTTTTTCCACAGAGTGCACCAGCCCGATAACCACCTTTTCGAGACCATGATGAAATTGCTCCATAGACTCCACTTCAAAAGCGCGCGTCAGGAGAAATTCCGAAAGCTCCTGTGGGGATTTCTCAGTTCCTGAAAGCTGTTTGAGTTTGTTGTAAGAATAACGCATAGTCTTTATTGCTCCGTTAACGAGTTCACGAGTTAACGGGTTTTTCTTCAACGCGACAACGCGTTAACTCGTTAACTGAATAATCTGAAATCAAAACTGTCTGATAAATCTGAGATCTCCGCTCATGAGGAGTCGAATATCGGAAATGTGATATTTCATCATGGCGAGGCGCGTGATACCGAAGCCCCAGGCGAATCCCTGATACCGTCCGCGCGGATACCCTGCCGCTTCGAACACTTTCTGATTCACCATTCCCGCTCCGCCGATCTCGAGCCAACCGGACTGTTTGCACACGGAACAGCCCTTGCCATCGCAGAGCGTGCAGGAAATATCAAATTCAAATGATGGCTCCGTAAACGGGAAAAAACTCGGTCGCAAGCGAACAGAGATTACTTTGCCGAAAAATCGACTGAAAAAAGTTTCTGCAACCCATTTGAAATTGGCGACCGACACATCATCACCCACCATAAGGCATTCGAACTGATGGAAAGTATGTTCGTGCGAAGCATCCGTCGATTCATTGCGAAATACGCGTCCCGGAACGATGATGCGAAGTGGTGGCGTGTGGGTTTCCATATACCGCACCTGCACCGGAGAAGTCTGCGTCCGAAGAAGATATTTCTCTTTATTTTCTGTTCCCTGTTCCCTGTTCCCTGTTCCCTGTTCGTTGCTCCCTGGCTTAAGCCAGAACGTATCCTGCATATCGCGGGCAGGATGGTCTGCCGGCACATTGAGCGCATCGAAATTATAATGCTCCGTTTCGATTTCCGGTCCATCTGCTATTGCAAATCCCATTTCAGAAAAAATATCCTCGATCTCATGCTCGATT
>CAZIBB010000001.1:3654-102144 GCA_964537075.1 uncultured Bdellovibrionales bacterium
CTCGATCTGCGTAATCGGATGAAGATGTCCGCAGGGCGATGCCGCTCCGGGCGCACTCACATCGATCCATTCCCCTTCCGCATCAAATGATTCCCGCTCAATGCGAGCCCGAGTCTCCCGTGCGAGAGTTTCCAATATTTTCTTTGCCTCATTTGCCAGCGGCCCAGCCTCGCGTTTTTCTTCAGGAGAGAGATCTTTGAGACTTTTCATGAGGGCATTGAATCCGCTCTTTCTCCCGAGATAAAGCGTCTCGGATTCTAAAAGATCTGCCTCGGTTTTCACCGAAGCAAAAGATTGCCTTCCTTTTTCTAAAATTTCTTCAATCTGATTTTTCAACATATCTTCATGATTGTACAGGAAAAAGCCATCTTCGGTCAAAAAAACAATAAAGGACCGACCTTGGGATCAATCTTAAAGGTCGGTCCTTGATTATTTCCGCAGGGGTTTCACCGCTGTTTGACAAGGTATGATATAATAGATATGAAAACCTCCAGAATGGTGTGCTGAATATCATGAGATCCACTTAGAAATCAGGGAAATATATTTTTCCGACACTCTTGTTTCAGGAACTCATATGCACACCTGCATTGGGGGTTTTTACTTTTTGAAAAAAATTATGGGCAGGTGCGAGTTTCGCATCCTGCCCAAATTCACCTCGGCTTTTCCTTCATTCGAACGCCAGTGCGATCGCGAGATTGCGATCGTCGGCATTATGCCACCAGGTCGGTATGAATTTCGGTTTGCGATTCCGCAAACAGCAGCGTATCGCATACCGCACATAACGCCGACGACGAGCGGCACATACCTCGGCTGACCGCGGACGCTTCGTCCCCGGGGGCAAATAGCGACGGTGACAGGACTTCAGGTCAGGCTCTTTCTTCGGCTTACTTGAAAGTAAGGCACGATGCCGTTCCGCCCGCTCCTGCCTGCGCTTCGCCAACCTTTCCATCTTGTGACACCGCCTCCTTTCCAGTGTCTTGTCCGAACCGTTTTTCTTCGGACCCATCCTCCGCCTGCTGGGAGAGGGCGATTCTTGTGATACTTGTTTCTGTTCAGAGGAATCTTTCGATTTCACTGATTTCTCCTGTACGGTTTCTGGGAATATTCCCATCTCCACTATGCTCCCATGCCGATATTTCCGTCAAGTCATATTCGATGAAAAACACTCCTCGAATATTTTTCAAAAAAGAAGCCGATGAGATCATCGGCTTCACGAAACAAAAGTCACCGGACATATAGGACATGAACAGCATCCGAACTAGACTGAATCAGCGTAGCGAGCTTCTCAGCATCCTCATTCAGAAGACGGATGCAGCCGCCACTCCGATGCCGCTTCTCCGGGGGGAGACTAAAAAGTGCCGGCTCGTTCGTTCCATGAATCCGTGCGGTCGGCTTATTCGGATTATGCCAGTCAATCACAATTTTTATCGTTCCAAGCGGATTCAGTGGGTTATCAAATTTCACCACTTTTGGAAGAACAATTTTTCGCTTCTCAAAAAAAACATCCTGTGTCCGCTTCGTCGGATACCACAATGGATTCTTTTCAACCCTCTTCACAATTCCATGAACCGGGAGTTTCGGTGGCTCTTCGGCGGGATAAGGAACAACGACTGGAAATTCCGCCATCAAGATATCCCCCGAATAGAAAGCAAGTGTCGCATCGGAAAAACTGACCACAATCAGATTCTCCTGCGCAATCACTGAGGACACGGAAATGAAGGAATAAGTGAAGAAAATCCAACCAACGGCTTTCCGAAAAAATAAGCGCATGACATACTCCTCTTGTTAAAAAACTAAAAATACTTATACCACGGGGTACTGTAAGAGTCAAGAAACAGTAAACAATTGCCAAAAAATGAGTTCTCCGCTATAGTATCCGGAAGTTCTTGAACAATCAACCAGCCAGGAGACGAGCATCATGACTCAAAAGAAAGTAGCAACTCAGCCCGTCGGACAATATTTCATCAGAGGAAACTACGCCGTATTGAGTACGGTTTTTCAGACGCAAGTGGTCCTCGAATCGCCCCCTCCACGCGATTTCCCCTATCTCTCAAAGCAGACGACGAGGGGCGAGACGATCGAAGTCCTCGAAGTCGAGCTTCGCATCATCGAAGGGCTCCAGTATCGCCGCCGCCAGGGAGAACGCGGGCTCGAATTCACCGTCTACCAGCTCCTCTCCAACGGCCTGATCCGACCACTCAAAGAAAAAACACTCAAGGATGAATCGCCCGTCCGCAAGGCACGGAAAGCGATCCGGGAAAAACTTCCACATCGCTGGCCCGCCATGGCCGCCAAGCGCTAGCACTACACGCCATTCCTAAAACGAAGTTTAGGATATCATCACAAAGGGACGCCATCGATGCGCCCCTCTTTTTTTACTTGAAATGGACAACTGCCATCAAGAAATTCAGCGGACACACCGCCCGCAGGCGGAACGACCGCTCCTAAAAGGCGATTTTCACGAAGTCTTTTTTTCCGACTTTCAGGACTTTTCCCGAATGACTTTCATCCAATACCATCTGCCAATCAGTAATTTTTTCCCCATTCAATTCAACACCGCCTTGTTCGACTTTTCGCCGAGCGTCAGACTTACTTTTCGCGAAACCTTCAGCAACAATAAATTCCACCAGGGTTGATTCCGGGGGAGCCTGCGACGGACGAACATCATCAGGAATATTTTTTTCAGAAATAACATTGATGAAATACTGCACTGCTTTTTCTGCTTCGTCTGCACCATGATAGATCGTGACGATTTCCTTGGCTAATCGTAGTTTCGCATCACGAGGATTGGCGCCATCAGCGATACCTTTTTCAATTTCTGCGACATCCGCCATCGTGACACGGGTACAATGCACGAAATACGAACCGATCAATTCGTCCGGAACGCTCATGATCTTCCCGAACATTTCATTGGGCACATCGAGAAGATTGATCGTATTCCCCCAACTCGAACTCATTTTGCGTCCATCGGTACCGAGGATGAGATTGGTCATGAGGATATCCTGTGGGCCATCATGTAATGCAACACTTCCACCCTCTGGATTTCCCCACCGACTACAAGCGCTTCCTTTAATACGATTCTCAACTGATTGTCTCTCTTCTGACGAGGGTAAATAGTATTTCTGTATAACTCTACCAGCAAGCATATTAAAGCGTTGATCAGTACCTCCAATTTCTACATCTGCATCTACCATAACGCTATCATATCCCTGCATCAGAGGATATAACACTTCACGAAGAGAAACTCTCTTTCCATCATCAAGACGCTTTTTCACATTTTCTCGCGCAATAAATTCTGAGATGGAAAACCAAGTCGCTAATTCGCCAATCTTCTTTAAATCAAGGCTAGCAAGCCAACTAGAATTAAATGATACTGTTGTTTTAGATTTATCCAAAATTTTAAAGGCCTGAGACAAATATGTCTCCATATTTTTTTTCACGAGATCATCAGAAAGCATCGGGCGCTCACTTTCCTTATCTGAAGTATCACCAATCTGGCCAGTAAAATCTCCAACAATAAACATCACCTCATGTCCAAGCTCTTGAAAATCACGGAGCTTCAGAAGCGGAATAGATCGACCGAGATGGATATTCGGACTCGTCGGATCGATACCGAGCTTCACGCGAAGCACATCACCTTTCATAAGACGCGCCTTCAGATGCTCACGATCAATTACCTCCGCGACCCCGCGAGAAAGTAATTCATCGATTTTTCGTTCCTGTTCAGTCATACCTACATTATACACGAAATACTGTTCTAGAGTCCCAGTTTCTTCTTCGCCAGGCGATACTGATCGTCAGAAATCTGCCGTGTGGCACGCATCTTTTCAAGCCCGGCGAGAATTTCTCCCTTATTCTTCTCGACATTCTTCGGCGTCATCATCTTGGCCGCCATTTTTTTCTGCTCTTCCGGACTCATCTTAAGGAATTTCTTCATCGCCATTTTCTGCATGAAATTCATCTTGCTCATATCGGGCGCTCCGGGCAAGGCCTTCAATTGCGCCTCGAAATCTTCTACTGGGACATCATCTTTTTTGAATGGATTCCACATAAAACATCAATTAACAATTAGCAGAGAACAGCGAACAAAACAAATAGAGAGACTCTTATCTTCCTCCTTTCCCCTGTTCATTGCTCTCTGTTCGCCGTTCACTGACCTTCATTTTGTATCGCGTGACGATCAGAGCGGAAGCGATATAAACGGATGAATACGTCCCAAAAACCACGCCCATCAAAAGCGCCGCGCCGAACCAACGAATACTCTCTCCGCCGAAGAAGGTCACCGCGACGAGCACGATCACGACCGTTAGCGACGTATTGATCGAACGTCCAAGCGTCTCGTTGATGGAGCGATTCACTGTTATCTCGAAATCATCCTTGCTAGTGGCAGAACGCTGAAGATTTTCACGGATACGATCATATACCACGATCGTATCGTTGACTGAGTATCCGAGGATGGTGAGGAGCGCCGCGACAAATGGTACGCCTACTTCGATATCATAGAATCGTCCGAGCAAAACGAAAAATCCGATAACAACCAGGATATCATGTGAAAGCGCGATAACCGCTCCGATGCCATACTCCCACGAAGAGATCGGGCGTGACACGCGGCGAAACGCCCAGGCGATATAAGCGGCGATGGCGAACACCGAAAGGAATATCCCTGTGAAAGCATTGCGCTTGATCTGATCCGATACGGATGCGCCGATGAAATCCGTACGAAGCTGCACAACATCAGGATCAAGTTCCTTGATCTTTGTCAGTACAATATCATTGGCGCTCGCATCTGAGGCGAAATAGCGAATCAATACCCCATTTTTTTCCGTTGGCTGGATAGTCAGACTCCGAAGTTCAACGCTCGTAAGGGCTCCTGTTATCTCCATAACTTGAGGAGCAGGATCCTTAGTAAAGCGCAGTTCCATGAGCGTCCCTCCCTTGAAATCGATACCCAATCGAAGTCCCCATAGTATAAGAATCGCCACACTTGCTATCGTGAGGATTCCTGAAAACCAGTAGGCGTATTTTCTTTTTTGAATAATCTGCAACATATATGTCAGTGATCAGTGAACAACGAGCAAGGAACAGCCACAAAAGAACAATTCATCAATATTCATTCCCATCTTTTCGCTTCCTGTTCTCTGTTCATTGTTCTTTGATTATTTATTTCAGGAGTTTCTTCGGAGCGACGAGAAGCGCCCTCTTGTCTTCAAACCAATCTCGGATCAGGAATTTCGTCGTCACCCGTACGAGCACCACTGCGGTGAACAGCGAAAGGAGTACACCGAGAGCGAGGATCACCGCAAATCCCTTCACGAATCCCGTACCGAAACCGATGAGGATGACCGTCGTGATAAGTGTCGAGACATGTCCGTCCCGAATACTCGGCCACGCCCGACGATATCCTTCGATGAGAGACTTCGCCACGCTCTTGCCATAGGAGAGCTCTTCACGGGTTCGTTCGAAAATAAGTACATTAGCATCAACCGCGATGCCGATGGAAAGAATGAATCCAGCGATACCCGAGAGTGTCATCGTGATCGGGAATGGAGTGAAAATCGAAAGTTTGAAAATCGTGACGAGCATCGCCGTATAGAGAAGGAGGGCGAAGACCGCAATCAATCCGAGAAAGCGATAGAAGAGAATCATGAACACCGCGACCGCAATAAGCCCGATAGCGCCGGCAGAGAGACTTGCCTTGAGCGCACTTTCCCCAAGCGAGGCATCCACGCTCTGCTGACCCACAAGCGTGATAGGAACGGGAAGAGCACCTTCGTTGAGCCGTTTCACGAGATCATTCGCTTCCTGCATGGTGAAATTTCCCGTGATCACCGCCTGACCGTTGATGATCTCATTCTGAATCGTCGGTGCGGTGACCTGCTGCTGATCGATATAGATGGCAAGGGGTTTGCCGATATTTCGCTTGGTGATATCCGCGAACAATTTCGTCCCTTCATCATCGAAACGGATAGCGATCTGCGGGGATCCGACCCCCTGGCTCTGATAATCGACATACGCGTCCTTCAGATTTTTTCCCGAGAGTCCGGTCGCTTTGAATTTGAGATCAGGATACATGTCCGGCGATTGCTTCGCGAAGAGGATATGCGCCGCACGAACCTCGCGCGCATCGCCCTCGCCCCTCTCTTCAAGTTTCTTGATGATATGCCAGCCATACTGACTCTCAACGAGCGTCGGCCACACTTTTCCATCCTTGAAATCAGTATTGAAAACAACCGTATCGAATTCTGAGACATAGGTTCCCCGCTTGGCGAAGTCGAGATCCCCGCCCTTGTCCTTCGATCCCGGATCGGCAGAAAATTCTTTCGCGAGTGCCTCGAAGTCTCCGTCTTTCTGTACCTTCGCCATCGTATCATCTGCATCCTGTTTCGCCTTCGTATTCGCCTGATCGAACATGGCCTGCGTCTGTGGATCCAGCTCGCCCTGCTCACGAAAATCAAGAAACGGAGTGTCTTGAATCATTTTCTTCGCCTTCTCGATATCCTTCACGCCAGGAAGCTCCACGATAATGTGGTGTTCGAGTCCGGACTGCGACAATTGCACCAGCGGCTCCCCCACGCCGAAAGCATTCACGCGACGCTCGATCACGGCCTCAGCCGCCTGTAACGCATCTGCCACCTTGGCATCGGGGATTTCCGTTATATCAGCCTTGTACTCGAGATGAATACCTCCCTGCAGATCGAGTCCGAGATTGATCTTCAAAGCATTGAGCTTTTCAAATCCCCAGGGGAAAAATTTAATAGACTGTGGATAGGCGACGACACCGCAAAAGAGTCCCAGGAAAAGGACGGCGAGAAACTGATTGCGGATTTTCGTGCGAAGGTTCATAGGAGCCAGTATAACGGGTATTATGGCGCAGAGCAAGCCTCTCAATTCCACAAAAAAAAGTAGCTTGCGCTACTTCTTCTTATCTTTCTTCGGCTTTTTCTTCTCTCTCCTTTCGGAGTTGTTTCCCTTTGCCATAATCTTTCTGTTACTGCTTACTGAATCTATCCGATATCTCATGTCTTGAGAAAATGTTCAGATTACGAGCGAAAATTCTGAGAAAGTGAGAAGGGCTATCTAGATAACCCGACGAGCTTTTCAGGATTTGCAGCCGGAATCTGAATGTTTTATCAGACGAGCCGTTTTTTCTTTTATATTACGGCGGTGAGATATCGGATAGATTCATGTTCTATTATATCACAAATTTTTTAACGTCAAAGAAAAAAGCACCACCACGCATAAGCGCGACAGTGCTCTGTTATTTTACGATTCAAGCGATTGATGTCGATCAGTACTCGAAGATTCCGAATGGGGTTTCTAGTTTCACAGTATTTCCCGCTTCACCCGATGAGTAACACTCACCAAGCTCATGGAGGGATACATTCATCTGCTTCGCTATCCACTCGAGAACCGGCTGAATCTTTTTGTCGCCGACGATATCGATACCGACACCACAGTTGAAATTCTGGTACATGTCGCGCCACGCTTCTCCAGACTCACTCTGCACGAGAGAAAAGATGCTCGGCGTCGGAGGCATTTGCTTCCGATACAGAATCCCTCCTTTCCCAAGATGGAGGACCTTGGTCGCGCCACCACCAGTATTCATGGTGATGCCATGAAGCGACTGGAGATTTCCATTTACATTCAGCATGGCGAGAAGTAACTTGATCAAGAGGGCCCATTGTCGAGTCGGAGAAGTAAGTGCCTGACCGACTGACACACCATTTAATACGGGTGGCGTGTCGCTGGCAAAAAAATTACCAGAATACTTCACACCATCACGCACCAAATCAGGATACTTTTCAGTATACTGCTCGTGCATCAAACACATTCGCGCAAGCGTCAGGCCGTTCGACATGATTCCGGAATTCACTTCGGATTCCCACGCGGCTCGGCCGTTGCTGGCAAAGCCCCAAATGCGATCGCCCTCCCGTACATTTCCGAGGATGAGATCACTCTCCATCGCCTTGGCATGCACATTCACATCGAATGCGACCGTCTGCACCTGATGAGGAAGGTCGGCCGTCTCGCCACCCAGGAAATACATCTTGAAGCCCCTGTTGCGATATAGCTCCCGAAGCTCGGCGAGACGATCCCCGATCTGCTCCATAATAATCTGTTTCGGAACATTAAAACCGTTCACATTGAGGATATCCGTCACGGTCATTAGGCCATGCGTAAATCCCGCTGCAGCAATATCGCCCGTATTCATGGAGAGCGCGTCATCCGCCGCGCCACGGAAAATTTCCGGGTCGCCGAGTTCGCGATACATGAGCACACGTTGGATGAACTTGCTCCCGTCGCCGTCCATGTGACCAGTAAACACTTCGCCCGGTCGATCCGGATCGCGGACGATATTCACGAACGCCCCAGGGAAATCATTGTCGACGAGCGATCCGAAAACTCTCCGGACAGACCCCTTCATCGCATCCACACCGAGCGCCGCATATTGGCTCTGATCTGCCATGGTTTCTTCTCCTCTTCACTCAAGATATGTTGCGGTTGGAATATAGAAAAACAACGTTTAAAGAACGATGTATGAGTATATCATTTTTCATACGTTGGTCAATTTTCGGAGCTATTAGTCTGATATACTGATATCAGAATCAGCTTCTTCCCCCGAGAAAGTTTTTTTATGCGGGATTCTTCGATGGAAGCAGCGGAACGATCCTTGAATGCCTTCGTATATGCCAATCTGACCGGACGCCTGGCACGAGTATATTTCGCGCCCAGGGTCGAGCTGTTGTGCTCGACAAGCCTGCGCTCCATATCGGTCGTGATACCGGTATACAGAGTCCCATCCGCGCATTCGAGAATATAGAGGATATATTTCGTTTTTTTCTTCATATATCTTCGAAGTAAAACAATCACTAAGTTGTCATCCCGACCGAGTCTTCGAGCGGAGGGATCTAGATTCCTCGACAGGCTCGGAATGACAAAAGCTACGCTCCTGCCAATTCGAGAAGTTTCAATACTGTTTTCCAATTTCTCGTGGTCGCGATAAGGCCGGTTTTCTTTTCAAAAAAAGAATTAGAGAGTTTCGTCTTCCCATACCCATTCGAACAGAAAAGGTAGACCGTCTTTCCAGAAAAAATACATTCGTCCCCGCCATACTCTCCCGCCAGGATATCATCGACGATCAATCGATTCGGCGTATCGGAAAGGAATGTCACATGAAGTTTCGATATATCCGCATCCCTTCTCTTCAAGAAAGGATTGTCCATGACAATCGTCGCCCATTCTTCTTTCGTCTTCACGAAAACCGGCACCGAAAAACCGAATATATCCCGTATCGCTTCTTTGATTTTTTTCTCCAATACATAATGCTTCACCGCCCCGGACTGAAACACGGCGTTCCCGCTCTGGATGTAGGTGGTCACTCCTGTCAGACCGAGATCTTCAAGAAGAGCGCGGAGTTTCTCCATTGATATCATTTTCTGCCCGTTCACATTGATGCCCCGAAGCAGGGCGATAGAGGTATGCATATTCATTTCTTCGATAATAGAACCCTCCCAGTATAGCATTCGCCACGGCATAATAATCAAGGAGCGACACTACTCCCCATGCTTACATAAAAAAACCGCCTCGGGGAAAAATTTCTTTCCCTTTGGCGGAATAATGCCTCCGTACCATGATTCTACAGCACTTCGCCCGCGTGATCGGCCAGGCGCGAGCGTTCGCCGCGCTGCAGCGTCACGTGACCAGAGTGCGCCCAATTCTTGAAGCGATCGACGACATAGGTGAGTCCCGATGACCCTTCAGTCAGGTAAGGCGTGTCGATCTGCGCGATGTTACCGAGACAAACCACCTTGGTGCCAGGGCCGGCGCGGGTGATCAGGGTTTTCATCTGCTTGGGTGTGAGGTTCTGCGCCTCATCGATGATGAGAAACTTATTCAGGAAAGTGCGCCCGCGCATGAAATTGAGCGACTTCACCTTGATGCGGCTGCGGATCAGGTCCATGGTGGCGGCGCGGCCCCAGTCACCGCCGTAATTGGCGGATGTGGAGCCGCCCGGCGAATGCGATGACTTGTCGGCGCGTTCACCGTTATTCTCCGCCGGCCGGTTGAGCACATCGAGATTGTCTTCGACGGCACCCATCCACGGCGTCATTTTCTCTTCTTCCGTGCCAGGGAGGAATCCGATATCCTCTCCGACCGGCACGGTGACACGAGTGATGATGATCTCGCTGAAGCGTTTACCTTCGATGGTCTGCGTCAGTGCGGCGGCGAGCGTCAAAAGCGTTTTACCCGTCCCTGCCTGACCCAAAAGCGTGACGAAATCGATTTCCGGGTCCATCAGCAGGTTCATGGCAAAGTTCTGCTCGCGGTTACGGGCAGTAATGCCCCACACCGCATTTTTTGTGTGACTGTAGTCAACCAGGGTCGATATCACCGCACTCTTGGTTGACCCTTCACGCACCCTGGCATGGAAAGGTTTGTCGTTCTTCGGGCCGGGTTCGAGATAGACGAACTCATTCACCATCATATTGGGACAGAGCGGACCGGCGACTTGGTACAGCGTGTGACCGTCCTTTTTCCACGACTTCATGTCATGGCCGTGGCTGTCCCAGAAATCATCCGGCAATTCCAGCGTGCCAGGATAAAGCAGATCGGTGTCCTCGAGCACCTTGTCATTGAAGTAATCCTGCGCTTCGAGACCCAACGCTTTGGCCTTGATGCGCATATTGATGTCCTTCGACACCAGGATGACCATACGGTTGGGAAATTGCTCCCGCAGGTGAATTATGACACTGAGAATCTGGTTATCACCCCTGGTGGTCGGCAGTGAAGCAGGGATAATTCCATTCATCATTTCCGTCTGCAGGAAGAGCCGCCCCGAAGCGAGTTCCTTCGAAGGACCATGAAGGGCAATACCCTTCTTGATATCTTCTTCCGAACTAGAAACGATTTCATCGAGCAGGCGACTGGCCTGTCGGGCATTCCGCGCGACCTCCGACATGCCCTTCTTGTTGGAATCGAGTTCCTCGAGGGTTGTCATCGGAACGAAGGCGTCGTGCTCCTCAAACCGATAGAGGCTCGTCGGATCGTGCATGAGCACATTGGTGTCGAGCACGAACAGTTTTTTCGGTTCTCCGGCAGGTGAGTGCGGATGTTTTTTCACGATTGATTCTCCGGTTGTTAAAACAAAAAAGATCATATTGCTTCATGACCTCATTCTTGCTGGCTCCAGCATACACCAATTCGAATAATTGGCAAGAGTAAGCCTTTTTTTTCGACAGACTCTGAGATACTACATTTTTCCGAAACGGCGAAGCAGGGTGGTAACATCTTTTTCCGCCTGTGCCATGAGCGCATCCATATACAAGCCGCGGTCAGGAATCGATGTCACCGCATTGTTTTCAAAGAGATAATATTGTTTGATCGCCACGCGCTCGAGAAAGGCGCGATCATGCGAAACGAGAATCACCGTCCCCGGATATTTCTCCAGCGCCTCTTCGATCGCCTGGCTCGCATCGAGATCGAGATGATTGGTCGGTTCGTCGAGAAGCAGCGTATTCACTCCCTTGGCAACCGCCATGGCGATGGAAAGTCTTGCGCGCTCCCCCGGACTGAGTCGTCCGAGTTTCGCCTCGATCATCTCACCATGTATCTGAAACTCGCGGAGAAAAATCGCCACCTCCAACTTCTCGATGAAATGTGTCTCGTCGAGAAACCATTCTACCGGCGTCTTCTCACGGGGAATATTTTCATGCGCCTGCATCAGATCACCGATCCGAATCTTCTCTCCTTTTTCCACGCTTCCCGAGATCGGCTTGAGCACTCCGGAAATCGTCTTGAGCACGGTCGATTTTCCCGAACCATTCAGCCCGAGGAATGCCGTTCGTGATCCATAGGCAATCTTCATATCGACCGGCCCGATCTGAAACGCTTTCTTATACCCGGCTACTACCGCATCCAAAGAAAGTACCATATCCGGATCACTTTCTTTGACATTGAAATACAGATGAAACGGATCACGCTCGGGAGCAAGTTTGGTTTTCTCCGCCTTGATACTGCGCGTCTCAAGCGCCATGGCAGCCGCACCGAATTTTTGTTCCGACCGATTCCGGTGATACCCCTGCGACATCTTGTCTTTGTCGGGCATTACCATGCTTCCGCCGATACGAGCCCATTCACGCTTCTCATCGGAACTTTCCTTCAGACGAATTTTCTCCGCCTGTTCCTTTTCATAATTTTCTTTTTCAAATTGTCGCTTCTCTTCCTGAAGATGAAAATACTGGCTCCAATTTCCCGTCCACATCGTGGCCGTTCGAGTGAACCATTCGAGCTCGAGCACCTTGGTCACCACGGCATCGAGAAAACGCCTGTCATGCGAAGCGATGAGGCATGTGGCCTGTGAAGATACAAGGAAACGCTCAAGAAAGAGAAGCGCTGGCAAATCGAGATTGTTCGTCGGCTCATCGAGCAGGAGAATATCTGCGCCCCGCAAAAGTACCGAGGCGAGATTCACCTTCGTCTTCTCGCCGCCCGAAAGTGTCTCAAGCAGCCGGTCGAAAGCGATGTGCCCGAGGAAAAGCCCATCAAGCATCGTACGCGCACGATCTTCAAACGAATAATGTGTGACACGATTCAATTTTTCGGAAAGCTCACCGTATTCCTCGAGAGCGGATGCTTCATCCAATCTCGGCTCGAGCATTTTCATCCGCCACTCGGTCTCGGCCACGCCGGTTTCTTCGCGAAGGAATTCCAACACCGTGATATCCGACTTGGAAGGCGTCGGCTCCTGCGGAAGATACCCTGCAAGCGATCTCTTAGCCATTTCAACTGTCCCTCGATCGGGCGTATCGATACCGGCAATAATCTTCATGAGCGTCGACTTCCCGACGCCATTTGGTCCGACAAGCGCGACTTTTTGCCCTTTGCCCAAAGAAAACGTGACCTTATCGAGGACCGCTCTTCCACCTTGAGTTTTCCGAATATTGCGAACGGTAAACATACAGCCGATGAATTACGAATCAAGAATCATGAATCAAGAAAAAAGGAGGGAATTCCTTTCACAATCCAATTACTATGACATGAAAAAAGAAAAAAGGCAAGAATCGAAACAATCCCTGCCCTTCCAAAGTTTCCCCCAAATTATCCCACCAATCCCTCGACATCGGCCCACATCATCTCGAGATCCTTCTGGATAGTCAGAAGGTCATCATGCTTGGTAAGCTCTCCATCATTCAGTTTTTCCTGAACGAGATCCTCGACGAGATCGATCCATTCATCATAGCTCTGAATCCCCTCTCGGATGGCCCTGGCTTTCACTTCTTCAAAGAGATTCTGAACGAACGTATCATTCGGATCCGGCTGGTGCATATCGTCTTCCATAGCATTGTAATAATATTTATTTCGTTACCATCATACTGGCTCACAAGAAAAAGGTCAAAGGGTGTAAAAAAAGTAATCAGTAATCGGTAACTAGTAACGAAAAGATTCCTGTATGATATCGTGAAAACGAGAGAACGGTCGTTCCGCTGGCCTCAGCGGTGCGACCGCTGTTTGAAAAGATTTCTCAATTATAATCTTCTAAAACCAATTTTCAAAAACCGCGCTAGCTGTTTCAGGTCACAGGTCATGAAAATTAGCTTTCAGAGGATTGCACTATACATTTTCACGATGTCTTGATACCGTGCTCCGGAGAAAATGTTCCGATCCGGAGAGCACTTTCTTCGCATTATCAAAAGTTACTCTCTCCATCGCCTCATCATAGGGAAGCCAGACGGATCCGATATGCTCATGGGAAATCTTCACCTCGGTCGAACGCGTTCGTGCCGGATAGAAGTGTACCTCCTTAAAAATCCAGATACCCTTGCCCGTTCTCTTACGTTTTTCCCCTTCCGATCCCTTGGCAACATAAAAGAAACGTATGCTCGTTCGATAGGGAAATATCTCGAGATCCTTGATACCAGTTTCTTCCTCAGTTTCCCGCCGCAAAGTTATTTCTTCGGTCTCCCCTTTCTCGATATGCCCTTTGGCAAAATCAAAATGCCCGCTCGGATAATGGAGGAGAAGATACTGACGCTCACGCTGTTCATCTTCACGAAAAACGACGGCGCCGACTGATGTTTCCCAAATTACAGGAAAACCACAGACTTTGAGAAGTAAGTAAAGGGGCTTGATCACTGGTGGCTTCATATAATCCTATTGTGACACAGTCAGACGAGTCTGTCTAAATCGCTGTCTGTCTAAATCGCCCCTCTTGGAATGTAAAAGAGTTTTTTCCTGCTGTCCGTGTTCTGACGAAAGGCAAGGGAAAAAGCTGCTTTTACATTTCAAGAGCCTAAAAAAACCACGAGATATCTCATGGTTCTTTCTATTTCTTCAATCCGACCGTTTTCAAGAAGACATCGAGCTCGGGGCCAATGATACGACGGAAGTGTCCCGCGAGCATATGATGGAGCTCGATATTCATGATGCGCGTACGGACGAGGTCGGTCACACGGCGGCTCTGTGACTCACACATACGGCGAATCTGTCGCTTTTTCCCTTCGGTCAGAATGATCGAGAAGGATTTGTCATCGATACGAGTCACCTGACACGGCTTGGTCTTGTATCCGTCATCAAGCTTCACTCCTTCGGAGAGGCGTTTGATGAAAGTCTCGTCGATTATCTTATCGACTTTCACTATATATTCCTTCTCATGCCCGTATCGGGGATTGAGGAGGAGATCGGTCAGACGGCCATCATTCGAGAGGATGATGAGCCCGCGTGATTCCTTATCAAGCCGGCCAAGCGGAGAGACTTTTTCTGGCGTCTCGAGAATATCCTCGATGCTTCGCTCCGTTCCCTGGGGGCTGTGCGTGATGATCTGCTTCGGCTTATGAAACGCATAATAGACGAGCTTCTTTTTCTTCGCATTGATGGCCTGGACATCATCCCCTTCATTCACGGGCGTACCGAGCTTGGCGGTAAGGCCATTCACCTTCACTTGTCCAGCCGCGATCAATTTGTCCGCTTCACGACGGGAGCAGATCTGCTTCAACGCCAAATACCGGTTGATACGGACCGGATATTTGATTTCAGTTGTTCCAAGTATTTCTGACACAATATTTTACTCAAAATTGAATATCAATTATACCAGAAACATCCGAGAAGGTCAATTGTTTTCGGAATCCGTCGAAATACTCAGCGATTCAGGAGTTTTTACGGGGCGCGGTGCCAGTATTTTCGAAAAGATATTCGAATACAGCCGAAAGAAAACGAGACCTGAAACAAAGAGAGCGGAGATCGTGTACAGCGCCTGCATCCACCGTTCCGTCGAATCCGTCCCACTCATGATCCCATGACCGATGGCAAGGATATATGCGATGAGACTCATAACATGAGCGATTCGCCACAGATTTGGCGACATTTTCGAGCGCACTATCAAAACGAACGCGAGGAGAAGCATGAAATAGAAAGCGATGATGCCGAGGCCAACGGTCTTCCCAATATCGAAACCCAGTGCCGATGTATAATCACGAGCGAGAAAAAACGGTACGAGTGCCTCGGCTATCGACAGATGAAGAGAATCGCCGAAGAAAAAACTGCTCGCATGAACGATGACCGCCACAATGACTGTGATCAGGAGAAAACGATACACATGAGGGATTGTCGCGGGAAGGAAAAACTTGGCGATAAAACGGGAATTCATAAGGAGACCGAAGCAAACCACAATCGTAAGCATAATGAAAGCAAAAATACCGCTCGCCCGGCCGATATACCACATGAATTTCGTCGGATCACCGAGCAATCCCGGTTCCGACAGGGAAAGATTCGTCAGCTGGGAGCTGGCACTGTCAAGCGGATTTGTCCGAGCGAGCAGCTCGGCACCATCAAAAATCCCGTCATTATCCGTATCCGCGACCGCGGGGTCGGTCATATACATAGTTTGCTCCGCCTCATCAGACAGGCCATCAAAATCAGAATCCCTGATCGCCCCCTGCGTCGGGAGAGCAGGAAAGACACCAAAAAAAACAATTGTCACGCTGATGAAAAAAAATATTCCTCTATTGTTCATATGAATCCAGTATACCGTTGCCATTCAAATCCGTATCATCATGGTACGCGAAATCATCCTCATCATGATGTTTGTCGAAGATATTCGGCACGCCGTCCATATCGGTATCAGTGAAATATTCGCGTTGATCATGCGACGGATCCGGATCGATCGCATCGACGAGCAGATCCCCATCGCTATCGATGAGAAACTCCGGATCATTCACTCGCCTGATTTCATAGGTAGTCACCTGTTGCGTGATGGTCTGCATGATGGTTTTCCCTGAAGAAGGATCCCTTTCATCCTCCTCATCTTCGTCATCTTCATCTTCATCCTCTGCAAAAGCCACGAGCGAAAAAGAGAATGAGCCATTCGATGTCTTCTGTCCCTCAACCACCGCGACGATAAAGAGCGACGCTCCAAAAGCGAAGAGAACACTCAAGACAGAAATGTACGGGTGTTTCATACGATAAAAAATCAAGATGTCTTCGTTGTCCTTGTCGATTTTGGCTTACTCGTCGCAACCGAAGTCTTCGGCAATTGCACCGTCACCGTCTTCGTAATCGGTACGCTCACACCTTTTTTATTCTCCTCGATCATGGCTGGCTGTTTCTGACGCAATGTATCGTACTGAGACTTCGCCATATCCATAACATCCGAAAGCTCTGCCTTCTTCAATTCAACCGCCACGAAATATTCCTGGCGAAAACGTTCCAGGTCAGAGAGCGTCATCTGAACATCGGCCTGTGTCGCAGTCAAAACAGCGAGACGCTTCTTCTGCTCGGTCGCCAAAACTCCAAAATACGCCCCTCCGAGTATAAGGAGCTCAAGTAATACGAAAATAATCCTGTTTTTTAATTTCTCCATACACGCATCCTCAGGTTTACAGATTCAATTATATCATTACGATACACATTTAAAAACAACGCTAATCTTTCCGCAAAGCCTCCATCGGGGAAAGTTTCGAGGCTGATACAGCCGGAGCGAGACCGAAGATGAGTCCGACAGCCATCGAGAATCCCGCGCCGAGAAAAAGCGATTGCGCCGTAAAGACGAGTTTGAGATCAAATCCAAATTTGGCAAAAATTAAAGTGAGTAAAAAAACTACCAATACTCCCAAGAGAATGCCAATAAGCCCGCCAATGCCAGTAATGATGATCGCCTCGGCAAGAAATTGCTGAAGAATCGATATCGACTTCGCACCGAGTGCCTTGCGCAAACCGATTTCACTCGTTCGCTCTGACACCGATACATACATGACATTCATAATTCCCACTCCCCCGACCAAAAGCGATATCGAAGTCAGTGCCAATAAGAGAATCGTGATCGCCCCCAATACATCACCGAGAGTTTTCTGCGCCTCCTTCGTTGAGGTGACAGAAAAATCATCCTTATCCGGATCCTTGATATCATGTCGTTTCCGCATGAGGGCGACGATATCCGCTACCGTCTCCTGGTCACGCGTCCCATCCTTCATTTTCACGGAAATCATCTGCACATAATCGATGCCGAGAATTTTCGAGAGGAGTGTCTCGACGGGAATATAGGTCATCGCATCGAGATTGAAAAATGCCGCTGTTCCACGAGGGGCAATCACACCGATTACCCGATATTTCTCCCCTTTGATCGTGATCATTTCTCCGATGGCATCACTCTCGCCAAAGAAGGTTTCTTTCGTCTCCGATCCGAGCACGGCGACGCGCGCCAAACTCCGATCTTCTTCATCGGTGAAAAACCGACCAGATTCAAGCTTGATATTCTCATCCACGCTCTGCGCCGAGGCACTCGTTCCAAAGAGTAGAATACGCTTTCCAACCGATCCATAGGTCGCTCGCTCCTGTCCAATCGTTCCCGCATATACCGCTTCGACATTATTTATTTTTCGAATAGCATCGCTGTCCTTTACGGTAAGCGTCGTAATCTGCGTTCCCATCGATCTCCCCGAAGCATTTTCCGAAGACATTTTTCCGGTATTCGGAATTTTCACCTCCACCTGAATCAGTTCCGATCCAAAACTCTCCACCTGTCCGAGTACGAATCCCTTCACCCCTTCACCGAGCGATGTCACGACCACCACCGCGAACACACCTATCACTACTCCGAGCAACGCCAAAAATGTCCGCGCCCGATGTGAACGAATCGTTCGAACCGCGAACATGATCGGCATAGAAAATTGTTTCATCTTATTCATATCGCAGTGCTTCCATAGGGCTTACCTTCGACGCCTTAATCGCAGGATAGAGACCGAATGCAAGGCCAATCACGAGTGACACGCCGAATCCGATCAGGACGGAGGAGAACGGTACGAGAAATTCCCAATCATAGCCGAGCTTTGGAATAATGATCGCCGCGATAAAAGAGAGAAAAATGCCAAAAAAAATACCGATAATTCCGCCGGTAACCGTGACGAAGGAAGACTCTATCAGAAATTGAGTGATGATGTGGTGGGGTCTCGCGCCGACGGATTTCCGCAGACCAATTTCCCGCACGCGTTGCGATACCGAGATGAGCATAGAGTTCATAATGCCAATTCCGCCGACGAGAAGCGAAATGGAGGCGATTGCGATCAGAAAATATTTCAATACATCTGTGATACTGGTCAACACACCGAGAGCGGCTGCGGTATTCCGTACTGAAAAATCCGCTTCCTCACCCTCTTCGATATCATGCCGATCCCGAAGGAGGCTCGTAATATCCTCCACGGTTCGATCCACATTATCCGGAGTATCGACCTTTCCTCGGGCAAAATTCAAATAATTGATTCCGAGTAAAAGCTTCTGCGCTGTCTCAAGCGGGACAAAAGCCAATACATCGGGATTTGAAAATGCAGTGGAACCCCGCTCTTCCAGCACGCCTACTACCCGAAAAGGCATATCCTTTACTTTCACCGTTTCCCCGATAGGGTTGCGATCAGGAAAAAGTTCTTTGGCACGGGTCGATCCAAGAACAATCACTCGAGAGAGATCACTCTCTTCTTCAGGAAAGAAAAAACGTCCGGAAGCGACATCGATCGATTCCACTTCGATCATCTCCGGAGAGACCCCTTGAAAACTGACTTCGAATGATTCTCTCGGTGATTCTATCGTCGCTGATCCGGAAACATACCCTGATACCGCTACGAGATACGGGACATTCTGCCTCTCACGTATGGCGTCGAGATCATCATTCATGAGTGTCGTCGTCACTACACCGAATGCGGCAGCCGGCGGACCATCCTCCTCCGAAGCACCAGGAAGCACCCCCACGAGATTTGACCCCACCTTCTCAATCTGAGAAAGGATAAGTCTCTGCGCGCTCGCGCCGATGGCCATGACCATGATGACCGAAGCCACCCCGATCACGATCCCGAGCACCGTCAAGAGAAACCTTGTTTTCGAGGCGATGAGAGAACGATAAGATATTTTTATAGGATCACTGAGTTTCATAACAACACATTACTCTTTTGGAGGCTAAACCTCCATGGAGGTTTAGCCTCCAAAATTATTCCATCAACAAAGCTCTTTCAATCTGCTTTCTTTCTAAAATTCCAATTAGGGAACTCTCTGAAAAATCTTTGTATTCCTCTTGACTGCGGAATTGTCCAAGTACAATATTTTTTTCACAATATTCGCGCTTTGTTTTTCCGATATATTCATTCCAACTTGAACGAGTAAGAATATCATCTTCATATCGATGCACACGAAAATTCAGATTTACATACGCACTCAAGTGCAATAAATATTCATTCGTTTCAATATGAATTGCCTTGAATGTTCCCTGGAACAGCGAGCCGCTTCGTGTATACTTTTTATTGAAATACATCGTGTATCCTGTACCAAATCGCTGCATAAACTTCTCCACCCCCTTATCTGAAACCTGCCTAAGAATAAAATGGAAATGATTCGGATTAATGCAGTATGCAATAACCTCAACCAACGGCTCTTCCTTTTCTTCATCCTTTATAACTACCTTTCCAAAACTTTTTTCATGAGATTTTTTTTCATAAATACTCCCTATAGGATTGAGTGTATTAAATTCAACCATGCTCTGCAGAAACCTCTCTGCATCAGTCACATCTTCTATAATCATTCTCTTTTCCACTCCACGATTATAAATATGATATACCTCCTCATTTGCAAATATCACTTTTCTCATAAGCATTGACGTTATTTGGAGGCTAAACCTCCATGGAGGTTTAGCCTCCACGATTTCAGCTACACCTTCGACAGGGAAAAAGCAGCTACGGACAAAATTCCGAGAATAATTCCTGCCAATTCAAGTAAAGAAAGTTTGTCTCCAAAAAAAGCATATCCGGCAATCGCCACGACGATCATATTAAAAAGAAGTATGGAATATGATGCCGCCGCAAAATCAACGAAGCGGAGTCGGTATCCATAAATCGAAAGTCCGACGACATAGAGAACGATTGCGAAATAATACCAAACAGCATGCGTCTGAAAAAAATCTCCATTCTTTTCAGACCAATACTTCATCAAAAAATCACCAAGAGCAAGCAAAATACCAACAAACAAAAAAATCAATATATGCGAAAATGCCATAGTCTTTATTTCAAAAGTTCATTTTCATCACCTGCAAACCGTCGATTTATGACAAGTTCATCAGAAACGATTTTTCCATCAACCATACGGAGGATGCGCTTGGCATGCTCGGCGGTGAATGTCTCATGCGTCACGAGGATGATGGTTCGACCGGCGTCATTCAGTTGTTGGAGGATATGCATGACCTGGAGACCTGATTTGGAATCGAGGTTGCCGGTCGGTTCGTCGGCAAAAATAATCTCAGGATTATTGACGAGCGCCCGAGCGATAGCAACTCGTTGCTTCTCGCCGCCCGAAAGCTGATTGGAAAAATACTGCGCGCGGTGAGACATATTGACCGCAACGAGCGCCGCATCCACCCGCGCCTTATTATTCTCCAGCATCTCATCATCATACAGGAGCGGAAGCTCGACATTCTCGAATACCGTCGTTTTCGGGAGGAGATTGAATGCCTGAAACACAAAGCCGATTTTCTTATTTCGCAACACAGCTAATTCATCATCGTCAAATTCACTGATATTCTTCCCCTCGAGAAGATATTCCCCTCCCGTCGAACGATCAAGCAAACCCAAAATCTGCATCAGAGTAGATTTCCCCGATCCCGATGGCCCCATGATCGAAATGAATTCCCCTCTCCCAACGGAAAAAGTCACCCCATCCAAGGCTCGCGTCTCAACGCCCTCATTGGCATAGACTTTTTCCAAGTTTTTTATGGAGAGGAGAGACATACGAGGAAAACACAAAAAATCAAACCACAAAAATCCAGACAAAGCACAGATATACAAAACACAAACTATACAAGGCTCTCGATTTTTTGTTTGGCATTTTGTGTTCTGAGCTTTGTGCTTTCAAAAAAATTTATCTTATTAATTTTTTTGTTTTGCTCCGATAGTCACTTCATCCCCATCCTTGAGTCCAGATACGATCTCGATCACGCCTTCATCCCCTTCAAGACCGGTCGCTACTTCCATCTTTTCAAAATTATTTTCTCCACGCCGCACCTCGGCATAGGTGATGCCATCCTCTTTGAAAAGCGCGCGGAACGGTACGATCAGAACATTTTCCCGCTTAGCCGTCTCGATATCGATATTCGCCGTCATGCCCTCCTTGAGTCGGGTATCAGCATCACTCAAACGGAACTTCACCACATATGAGACCACACCCTGCAGCACCGTGGCTGCCGTATCGATATCCGTCGCTTCCGCGGCGAATTTCTCGGAAGTCGAAAAGGCATCGAAGGTCACAATCGCCTTCATGCCGACCTTCACTTTCGCGATATCGGATTCCGGAACCCGAGCCTCGATAATGAATTCCTGCGGTTTCGAGATGCGTGCCACTATTTTCCCTGCGGTGACCACCTCGCCCACGCGCGCATCCATCGAGACAACCTGGCCATCGATCGGGGCGTGGAGTATACCGTTTCGTATCTGAGTGATGAGTCCCGAAACGGCCTCTCTCGATTGTTCCGAGACGAGCTTCTTCGCCAGAATCGCCTCCGATGTCGAGGAGTGGGACTTTCGTACCGAAAGCTCGTTCGCCTCCGCGATACGCACCGCGAGGCGAGCTTCATTCAGCTGCGATTGGAGTATTGTCCGGTCGACTGACGCGAGAGGAGCGCCCACCGTGACCGTATCCCCTTCCTTCACATACACCTTATCGATCACGCCGAGACCCTGGAAGGAAAGATCTGAGTATGACACCGGTACGAGTTCTCCAGTCACGCTCACGGTCTCGATAATCTCCCCTTTCTTCACGGTCTCCGTCGGCACGATGACGACGTTCGTCTTGCTCCGATAATAGAAATACCCGCCGATAAGGACGATAACGAGAAAGACGATGATAATTTTCTTTTTAGTAAACATAGATTCGTATTAAAACACAATAATCAAAGCACAAAGACCAAACAAATCACAAAACACAGGAGCCAAAAAGCATCTTACACAAAGAGATTTGTTTGTGTTTTGAATTTTGTGTTTTGTTTGACATTTTGTGTTCTGGGTTTTGTGTTTTTTAAAACAAGTTTGATTGTTTCGCGGCTTCATCCATGGCGCGATTCGCCTCGGCATCGGCTATCGTATTCAGCTCCCGCCGCACATGAACGAAAGTCACTTCCTTGAAATCAAGCGAGAGATTCCACACCTCGAAAAAGTATGGCTGGAGCTTCTCATTTTCAATCTTATAGATATGATTCAATTGCCTCATGGCGAGCTCGCTATCCATCCGACACTCGATATCTACTTTCTTCGCCTTTTCCTTCCCAAGCAAGGCTTTTATTTTCTTCAACCCAAACACGATTGCGGCATATTCCGCCTCATTGTTCGTTTTCGTTCCGAGAAATTCTCCAAATCGCTTATCCAGCGTCTCGATATATACCCCTAACGCGGACGGTCCAGGATTCCCCCGTGATCCGCCATCGCTATACATCACTATCTTTTCCATAGAGACAGTATAACGTATATTTATGGAAAAGAAAAAGCCACCAAACATGTCGTTCGATGACCCTTTAAGCATACCCTCGTCGCAAGGCGATGTCATTCTCCGCCTCCGCGATATTATTCGCAGATATGACATCAACTATTTTTAATCTTCTCGATTGAGGTTCCGTAACCCAAGAAATACTCTTACGGTTGCGCAAATGAACAAATATCAGATACTCCGGCGGAATCTCACCTAGGGCAAGCCATGAACTATTCCATGGTTCTTTCTCGGGATCGGGTTTCCTCATCTCCCTCGGCGCCTCAGGGGCGCATAAAGCTACATCAACGAAGCCCTCACTCTCCAGGGCAGTAACGCGACCGATCCGCCAAGCAAACTGATAGTTTTTTCCGCTGAATATCCTCTTGAGAGATTCTCGGAAAATAACCCAGTCTCCCGGCTGCAATAAAGATTTTTTTGCCATTTTTATCAAATCCTTCCATGCTGTTGGGAAATAACTATTGCGATCGCATATCCAGTATTTTCAGCTGAAGCGAAGTAACGCCATTCCAGATATTCTCCGACAGCTGACATACAGCGGATACTCTATCACCTTCTTTCAAATCCGCAAAGCGTTCCCCGAGAGAAAAAGCGATGGCATCAATACATTTCTCACCAGAACGAAAAGCGATTTTCAAGTGTTTTTTTCCATTTCCAACGAAACGAATATTCTCGATAATGAGATTTTCAAGCAAAAATACCGGTTCTGGATTCCCCTGGCCAAAAGGTGCAAAACCCTGAATCTGAGAGAGGAAATCCATCGTCAAATGAACCGGATCGATACGGATATCGATTGATAATTCCGGCTCGGTCATCTGATTTGGCAACAGCTCCCGCACCATCATGTCGAACCGATCGCGAAACAACGAGAGATTCTCATTCCTCACGGTCAATCCTGCCGCCTGCGCATGTCCGCCGAATTTTTCCAGAAGATCCCCGCAGCGCTCGACGACCTCGATGATATTGAGTCCAGGAATGCTCCGAAGAGAGCCCGTGCTATGCTCATCATACTGTTGGAGCACCACGACCGGTTTCCCAATCTCACGCGCGATAGTACCGGCGACCAAACCAACCACGCCAATCGTGTATTCCGGATGCACGGCGATAATCGATTGACGATCTTTTTGCAGACGAGCTTCGGCTCGCACGAGTCCGGAAATCCGCTCGGATAATTTTCGGCGATCATTGTTCAACTGCTCCAATTGATTCGCGAGCAGATTCGCTTCCGATTGATCAATCGACGAAAGCAAATCATGGGCGATTCTCCCGTGATCCATACGGCTTGCCGCATTGATGCGCGGCCCGATCTGAAATCCGATAGTCCTCGCATCAGGTTTGTTCCACTCGTCGATTTTCAGTTTCCCCACGGCATACATCTCCTGCAATCCGATATTGCGCGTCTTCGCGAGAACGATAAGTCCATAGGTCACGATAGCCCGATTCTCGCCGATAAGCGGCATTACATCCGCGACCGTTCCGACCGCCACGAGATCAAGAAGCCATTTCAATTCCCCGCTCCTCTCAGGCGCGAGCTCCTGATACAGCGCCTGGATCACCTTGAATGTCGTCCCTGCACCGCAGAGTTCCTGAAACGGATAGCCGCAGTCCTTCACCTTTGGGTTGATAATCGCGAACGCATCCGGAAATATTTTCGGCACATGATGATGATCGATGATGATGACATCCATACCGAGACGATTCGCTTCCGCCACTTCTTCGATATCCGTCATCCCGCAATCGACCGTAAACATCACGGTCACGCCCTCTTTTTGAAAAGCGATAAGTGCGTTTCGGTGTATCCCATGACCTTCTTTTTCCTTATGCGGAATATATACCGTCACCAGAAAACCAAGCCGCTCCAAAGCGGTTCGCAAAAGAACCGATGAGGTCACTCCGTCCGCATCATAATCACCGAAGATACCGATGCGTTCTCCGGAATCAAGAGCTTTCTTCATCCGATCCGTCACTTTCCGCATCGAGACGAATAAAAACGGATCATGGAAATCACGATCATAGTCCGGACGAAAAAACCGTTCAATTGACGACGCATCGGTATACCCACGATTCGAAAGGAGTGCTTCGGTTATAGGATGATACGGAGTCTTCGCTTCCCGTGTGGCTGAGTCAATTTTCACTTTCCATTTCGCCACACACGTTCATTAAAATGAGAGGCTACTGACACACTAATTCAGCCTCAAAAATTCGCTTCTCCTTATCCCGCAAACGAAGTTTGATCACCGGATGTGTGCCTCCCATACACGGCAACGTTCCATCCATGCCAAGCGTTTCAAACATTCGTCCCGCTTCGGCAGAATGTATGTCAAATGGAAGAGAAAAATCAGATGAAGTGAGTAAGGATTTGATCCGGGTAACCACCTCGACCGGGGTCGTCATATCGCGAACGATAAAGTCCTTCACGCCGAGAGCACGGGCCTTATCCTCATCTTCCTGGCGACCGAGATGAGAAATGAAAGCGACCGGTACGGCTGCCGTCGCCACATTTTTCTTCATGCCCTCCATGAATTGAAATCCGTCCATACGAGGCATGATAATACCCGTTATCACGACATTCGGCACAATCTGATTCGCCATTTCCAATCCTTCGAGACCATCATTTGCCTCTCTCACATCAAATCCCGCCATGCGAAACACCTCAGCATACATCATCCGGGTATCAGCATCATCATCGACGAGCAAAATTCGAATTGGATTCTCTGCCATAGTATTACACATTACAAGTTATCAGTTCCCCATCATTATACCGCGCATCGGGAAAAAAGAAAGGTTTCCTCCGTCATCTCCTGATTTTTTCCAATTGTTCGAGCATTTTCCGTTCTTCGGAAGAGACTTTTTTCGGAATATCAATAGTCAATTCCACCAAATGGTCTCCTGCATCGAAATGACCCATACGAATACCCTTCCCCCTGATACGAAATATTTCCCCTGGCTGCGTACCGGCAGGAACCTTGATGATTACCTCGCTATCAATGGTCGCTACGGAAATTTTTCCACCCAAAACTGCGAGAGGATAAGCGATAGCTTTTTTTGAAAGGATATTGCGACCATTCCGACGAAACTCCTTGTGTGGAAGGACATGAATATTCACATAGAGATCACCAGGACGAGTGCCTCGTTCGCCTGCCTCACCATATCCCTCAACTGACATCGTCTGCCCATTTTCGATGCCCGCGGGGATAGAGAGGGAAAGCGATTCCGTTTCGATCACGCGACCCTCGCCATGACACCTTGAGCAGACTTCCGGATAATATTTTCCTGTGCCCTGACACCTTGCACACATCACCGCCTGATTGATGGTGCCAAAAATAGTCCGAACAGCCTGAGATATTCTCCCCGCTCCGTGACAATCTGGACAGGTTTTTTCCTGTATTCCCTTTTTCCCGCCAGTACCAAAACACTCCGGACACATGACCCTCTTTCGCAAACTGATATCCTTTTTCACACCATGGACCATTTCCTCAAAAGTAATCTCAACATCAGTCTGTATATCTGATCCGCCGCGCCTGCCTGATCGCGACCCGCCACCAGAGAAAATATCGGAAAAAATATCTTCGAAACCGCCACCAGAGAAATTAAATCCGCCCTGAGAAAAATTACCGAAATCGAATCCCTCGAAGCCGCCGCCCGCTCCACCCGCACCGCTTGGTGCTCCATTGTCGTGAAATCCCTGCCCAAACTGATCATACTTTCGACGTTTTTCGGCATCCGAAAGCACCTGGTAAGCCTCATTTGCCTCCTTGAATTTTTTCTCATCTCCACCACCCTTGTCCGGATGATACTTGTGGGCTTGTTTTCGGAATGCTTTTTTGATCTCATCAGCCGAAGCGCCTTTACTCACCCCGAGAATATCGTAATAATCTGCCATATATCTTAGAATCTGTTTAAAATCTCACTAAAAAAATCCTCACCTGATAATAGCAGAAAATAAAAAAGTTAGCAATCACATACGATGAGTGCTAATATCACAAGAAAAAACTCTTAATCAAGCAATACCACCTGCTCGGCCTCTACCGGTATGTGGCGTATCGTCAGGATATTTCCCCCCTGAAGGATCCAAAAAACGATCCAGGCACAGAAGGCCCAAAGAAAACCGAAAACCGACCCGATGGAAAAGAGGGAGAGAAACAAGAGAAGTGCCATAACAGATCGAAGAATATTCATGGAATTTCCTTCCGCGTGAACACTGGCGAATGTACCGAACATCTTCGCATTGATGATTTCCGACAACACATCAGTCGCTCGCTCATTTCCCTTTATATCCCGGCCGAGCATATCAGTGATACGATTCCTTCCCTCTCTCAGAAAAAGTATTTTTTGAAATTCTTGGCTCATGTCTTGCTCACCCCCTATTAATCGATCATAATCTTCGCTCCTAGAATCGTCCTTCATTTCCCCTGGCACTTCCTTTGGCATCAATCCAAGCAGAAATTCGTCCACCGAGAGATCATCCTCTACCAAGGGAATGAGATTCTTATTTATCTTTCCAACTCCCTGAAGAAGCACCTTCCCCGTTCCGTCGGTAAAACTCAATCGTGGCAAAAGATTCTCGGCCGACACGTCCGAAATCATCGCTGCGTATGCGGCGACGATGACGAGAGAAAATCCGAGCGACAAAAGAAACGTCCCCATGCGGGCGCTAGAAAAGAATCGGACGGTCAGATGTTCCGAGAGTTCCCTATCGATGATACGCAGGCTTCGATAAAAAAACAGCGAGGCAAGCACAGCCGCGATACAGGATGGCACAGACAGACCAAAGAAGAATACCGGGAGTACTGCAATCGATATGGCGAACACGCGAAAAACAGTGATCGAGAACAAAATGACACTCACGAGAAGGAACACAGCGAGAAGAGAAAAGAATACTCCCGGCAAGAGAAAATGACTCGAACCCGGGACAAGAACCGCCTGATACAGCGCCTGCCATGCCAAAAATGAACAGAGTCCCTCGAGGGAAAAAAAGAGTATTGTGATAATTTTTTGTTTCATAGTTTGAAGAAGAGTTTAGAGGAGAGAGATGAGAGTTTAGGAATTTTTATAACGCCTGCCTGCCGGTAGGCAGGCGCTTCTTGATCCGCCAGCCGGCGGAGTCCGCTGTAAAAAATTTCTACAATCCATGTAGAGATTTATTTCTCTTATGCTCTTCGAAATCGCGGGAGAAAACGGTTTCGCCCGTCTTCTGATCGGAAAGGAAATACCAAAAATCATTCGGGGTCGGAAAGAGGGCTGCCCGTAAGGCGACTATTCCGGGGTTATCGATCGGTCCCTTCGGCAATCCATTGTACACATAGGTATTATACGGGGAATCGGTCGCTATATCGACTCCCGAGTACTGAGCCTTATCGATTCCGAGCACATATCGTACCGTCGCATCGCTCTGAAGCGGCATAGCGACCGACAACCGTCGATAGAACAGATCGGCCACGAGCTTCCGATCTGACTCGCTCCGCACTTCGACTTCAAGAAGACTCGCCATCGTAACCACCTCAAATACCGTTTTTTTCTGATTCTTTGCCTCCATCCGAAGCGTTTCATCAAAGCGCCGATCGAAATTTTTTAGAAAAATTCCCACGATGTCGTCTGCGGATGCCTGCAAGGAAAATTCGTAGGTGTCAGGAAAGAGATATCCCTCAAGCGTACTCCCGAGAGGAAGATCATACAGCAAGGGACTGCTTTTTAAAAGGTCTTGGGTCGGCGAGCGCACCAGTTTCAAAAATTCTTCTCCAGGAAGATTACGCTCCGTAAGCCTGGATGCCATCTGTTTCGCCGTAAATCCCTCGGGAAAAGTGATTCTCTCCGATTGCGGCACCACATCGCCTTTCGTAAGTTTCGAAGCGATGCTCTCGAAAGATGCTTCCCGAGAAAAGGCATATTGACCGGCGACGAATTTCCCCCACTGTCCCGATTCCAGGAGGTAATAGAGGAACGTCATCTCGGAAGAGATTACGCGAGCCGCCTTCAAATGCCTCGTGACATCCAATGTTCTCTCTCCGCGAAGGATGGAAAAAGATATTGTCTTTTCAGGGAGAGCATTGACGCGAGTGCTTTCATGCTTCACATATATGTGAAATGAAAAAAACAAAACCAACGCCATGATAAAAGTACTGCCGATTATTCTAACCATATATTTTTTCAGAAAGTGGAATGTCTCACGAAAGGCACAAAATTAAATCCCGAAAATTCTTCTTTATAGAATTCGCTTTCGCTCCGTTTTTCAAAGTAACAGATGCTGTTATGAAGCGGAATGACGAGCTTTCCGCCTACTTTCAGCTGATCCTTCAGCACATCAGGAACATCGCTCGCCGTCGCCGAAACGAGAATACGATCATACGGTGCCGCCTTCACATATCCTTCCGCGGCATTTCCGCTGATACATTCAACGCGACCATCCGAGAGATACCCATACTTCTCGATATTCACTTTCGCGATGGCGAAAAAATCGTCGATACGTTCTATCGTGATGACCTTCCCAGTCTTTCCAACAATACTGCCGAGGAGCGCGGCCGTCCATCCGGAACCCGTTCCGGCATCAAGCACAGAGTGGCCTTTCTTCACATCGAGAAGTTCCAGCATGATAGCCGTCGTCCGAGGCGGGGTTACCGTCTGTCCGTGCCCGATCGGAAGCGGTATCTCGGCCTCCGCCTGCTCCCGAAATTGCGGCGGCAAAAAATCCGCGCGGCTGACGGTATTCATCGCCTCAATAGCCTCATCCGAATGAAGATATCCGTGATAGATGAGATCATTCACCAGTCGACTCATATCATTTCTTTATAAGACGAATCGGGTACGGAAAAATTACAATCCCATCACCTGAACCAATAAATCTCTCTTTCGACTTCCATCAAACTCGACCGCGAAGATATTCTGCCGACTTCCGAGAAACAGCTTCCCCTTTTCAACGGGGATGGTTTCGCTCGATCCCAAGAGAAAGGCTTTGCAATGAGAGTGTCCGTTTGAACGTCCATCGGACACGGAATCGCGCCTGATTTCGAACAGATCATGCGAATATTGCTCATCCACGGGAACCAGACGATAGAGAATCCTCATGAAATCCTGAAGGAGCATCGGCTCATTGTGATTGATGATCACGGAAAGTGTGCTGTGCTGGGAATATACCAGCACCTGACCCTCACGGATTCCCGAACGATCGATCACCTCCTGCACCCTATCCGTCACATCGACGAATTCGATCTGCGTTTTGGTTTCAAAGGCGACGAGCTCTTTATACATTTTCATACCCCTCCTCTTCAAAAAATTACAAAGCGGCAAGATCCGCCTTCAATGTGTCTTTCGATTGGGCGCCGACGAACTCCTTCACGATCGTGCCACCCTTGAACACTTTCATTGTCGGAATGGACATGATTCCGTACTTCGACGCGGTATCGGGATTGTCATCCACATTGAGCTTGCCTACCTTCATATTCGAGAGTTCGTCCGAAAGCTGATCCACGATCGGCCCCATCATCTGACAAGGACCACACCATGGCGCCCAAAAATCAACCAAGACCGGCTGTTCGCTCTGTATCACTTCCGCTTCAAAATTTGCATCGGTAAATTCTAATGCCATATAAATACCCTTACATATTATAAATTCATTATACTCCGTCTCGCAAAAAACCAAAAGGGACACAGAGAATAACGATTGTTCCCCTCCGAAGGTGGGCAGGCGCTGTCTCAGCAGCGCGTCCGATGTTTTTTGGCTTTTCTTTTTATTTTTTTCTCTTCCTCTTTTTTCTTACCTGATCCCTCTCGAACACGCCCGACTCGCTTGTTGAACAGGAAGCTGTCCAGAGAGGAACTCTGTCACGCTCGACCGTTACCGACACACTCATCGCGCATGTTACCAATTGGAATCAAAGGAATAAAAAAGAGGATGAGAAAACACTTTGTACATTTCTCCAGTATGATCCTTCGGGGCTCCGCGCGAAAAGAATCGCCAGAAATTCGTGACACCCAAAAGGATAGGTGCTCCAACTGGAGGAAGTGAAACGCCTTTGGAGCATCCATACGGCGTGTCACTGAATTTCTCGATTCTTGTCGCAGGAGAGAGTTTCTTTGGCATACTTTTCTTTGCGGACAAAGAAAAGTATGGAGAAATATTTTAAATAATTAGTTTTGAAAAGCTCATTGCCCCAACAGAAAATTTAATTCTCTCCTCTCCGCAGAATGGCGAGGAATGCTTCGCTCGGGATAGAGACCTTACCCACGTCCTTCATACGCTTCTTTCCCCGTTTCTGTTTTTCCAAGAGTTTTTTCTTCCGGGAAAAATCACCGCCGTAGAGACCGCCCGTCACATCCTTGCGAAAGGCCGATATCGTCTCCCGTGCAATCACCTTGCTTCCGATTGCCGCCTGAATGGCCACGGAAAAACTCTGACGCGGGATAACTTTTTTCAATTTTTCAACTGTTACCTTTCCCTCTTCATAGGCATTCCGCTTCGGCACCATCCGAGAGAATGCGTCTATCAGATCCCCAGCCACCATAATATCAAGCCTCACGACATCCGACTCCCGATATCCGATCGGCTCATAATTCATCGAACCATATCCCGACGTGGCACTTTTCAGATCATCATGGAAATCCACGATCACATCCATGAGCGGCGCATCAAAAGAGAGCAGCGCCCGACCCTGGTCGAGATATTCCGTATTCTTATATTCCGCCCGGATCTTCCCCATGAGATTCATCACATTCCCCATATATTCCGACGGAGCGATGATGGAAAGATCGACATACGGCTCGAATATCCTCTCAATTCCGGCCGGATCAGGCATCTCCGAAGGCGAATACATCAGAACTCTCTCCGACGAACCGCGCAATTCCAATTCATAGACGACTGATGGTGTCGTGATCGTCGGCTCCATGCCGAATTCCCGACGGAGACGCTCCTGGATGATCTCCAGATGGAGCAGTCCGAGAAAACCGCAGCGGAATCCGCGACCAAGGGCCTGATTCGATTCCGGCTCAAAGGTAAATGCTGCGTCATTGAGTTTCAATTTCCCCAAGGCATCACGCGTCGCACCGTATTCATCACCATCGAGCGGATAAAAACTCGCATAGACGACCGGCTTGATTTCCCGATACCCCGGAAGCGACTGCACATCGAATACCTCATGCTCCTTGGGCTCGATCGTGATGGTGTCGCCCACGCGGCATTCGGACACGTCCTTCAATCCCGTCGCGATATATCCGATATCCCCCGCGATGAGTTCTGGCATCGTCACGAGCTGCGGGGAAAAAATACCGACTTCGACGGCGCTGCTTACAATACCCGTACCGAGCATATAGAGTTTCGTGTCCCGCTTCACCATGCCATCCACGACGCGAACATACGCAACCACGCCTTTATACGAATCGTACACCGAGTCGAAAATGAGAGCGCGCAATCGTCCCTCCCGATTCCCTCGTGGCGATGGAGTTCGTTCGATCACGCGCTCTAAAACTTCCTTGACTCCGATACCCGTCTTGCCAGATGCCTCAAGAATGTCCTCTTCTTTGCATCCGAGAATATGCACAATTTCTTTTTTTGTTTTTTCCACCTGCGCGTTCGGAAGATCAATCTTATTCACTACCGGAATAATTTCCAAACTCTGCTCGATTGCGAGGTAAAGATTCGCCAAAGTCTGCGCTTGCACTCCCTTGGTCGCATCCACGAGAAGAATCGCTCCCTCCACTGCTGCGAGCGACCGCGATACTTCATAATGAAAATCCACATGCCCCGGAGTGTCGATTAGATTGAGCTCAAATTCTTTCTCTACCCTCTCACCTCTCTCCACTCCACTCTGTATCGCATAGCGATACTTCATCTTCACCGGCTGAAGCTTGATGGTGATTCCTCGCTCCCGCTCCAGATCCATCTGATCAAGCAATTGCTCCTTCATTTTCCGATCCTCCACCGTATGGGTAAGTTGAATTAACCGATCGGCCAAAGTGCTTTTACCATGATCAATATGGGCAATGATGCAGAAATTTCGAATGTTTTCTTGATTCATATAACCCCTAGACTACTGGAAAAATCGCTTTCAGGCAAGAAAATGCTGGGAGAAAATATTATTCACAAAAAAATATGAGAGGTGTGCCTTATGCCTCATTTCCTCCGTGTGTCACATTGGACTCGGCAGTGGCGATGGAACCCGGCTCCTGACGGAGCACCTTGTACCAGATAAACTCTTTTATTTCCCGAAGCTCTTCCACATGGAGCAGTGTGGCGACGATGACAAAGACCACCCCTCCCGTGCCGAGCCCGATGCTTAATTGCGTGAGCACCTCTACGAAAGTATCAAGATCATATTCCGTCGGATTGACGAAACCAAACACATACTTCGAAAGCTGCGCCGCCACTCCGGCGACAAACGATGCCAAAACGATTTTCAGTGTCGGGAGAAAAAATGGGGCATCGCGCCACAGAGAAAAACGCCGACGCAAAAATACATACAGCAAAGCACCATTGATAATTGTCCCGATGGAGAACGCCATCGCCATACCCTGCACGCCATATATCGGAATAAGAAGCGGGAGCAGGACGATATGTATCACCTCGCTCACGAGGGCGATCAGAAGCGGAGTCCGTGTATCCTGCAGGGCAAAAAAGGCGCGCGCAAACAGCGGTATCAAACTTTGCGCAAAGAGCGAGAAGGCAAGAAACTTCATCGTTTCGAAGGTGATGATAGTGTCATTCCAATCAAAGTGTCCCGAACCGAGAATAACGCGGACGAGTTGCGCTCGAAAAATAATGAAGAGTATGCTTGCTGGAACAACAAAAAAAAGAATTCTTCGCGTCGTCTTGGCAAGCATATCAAGAAATGCCTGATTATCACTCTTCGCCATGCATGCAGCGAGTGCGGGAAAAGCAGCAAGTGCGAAAGAAACCCCAAAGAGTCCGAGGAGGACACCCTGTATATTATTTGCGAGCATCAATACGGCGATACTTCCTGAAGCAAGTGTCGAGGCGAACAGCGTCACCACGATCAAACTCACTTGATTCACTCCCATAGCGAGTGACCGAGGAATCATCAGCCGCAAAACACGACGCATATCCTGGTTGTACCATAATTCCCGAAGAGAAAATGCGTACTGAAATCCTGAACGGCGAAATGCCGGGTACTGAACGAGAATATGGAGGAACGCTCCAAAAACGACGCCCCATGCCAAGCCCGATACGCCCAAAGTCGGAACGAGACAGACGATACCGAAAATAATTCCCAGATTATAGAAAATGGGAGCGAGAGAATACGCGATAAATTTTCGAAAAGACACCAAGACACCGCCTATGACCGCGGAGATCGATAAGAGTATCGGGGAAAGAAGCATGATACGCATAAGGAGCTCCGTTTCCGCCAATTTTTCCCCAGCGAATCCGGGAGCGAGAAATCCCACAATACCCTGTGAAAAAAGAAAAGCAGCTCCGGAAAGAATGCCGAGCGCGATGACAAACCACTGCAATACCGCCGAAGCGAGTTTCCATGCTTCAGTTTCTTTTTTCGACTCCACAAGCTCGGTGAATACCGGAATGAACGCCGCCGACAAGGCTCCGAGTACAAGCAAACTATAAAGAAAATCAGGAATACGAAATGCGGCATAATACGCATCCAAAGTATCTCCCGCACCGAATTGCGAAGCGAGCAATCGATCCCGAAGCAGACCAAGCAGCCGGCTGGCGATACCGGAGATCGCAATAACAAGAGCCGCAATCGAGACGCTATCAAGTGGCTTCTCTGACCACCAAAAAAATTTTCTGAAAAATATGTGCATAAAGTCTATTCATTTTCACTTGAGATTATATTCCATGCAGCCCCGAGAAAAATATTGTTCTGCAATGTCGATTCGAACGAAAGTGTCGTATTTTTTTTCTGGTATTCACCCGTTTGCCACTGAAGCTGAAAGAGAGATGGAAAATCAATCACACTCTTTATATCGCTCAATACTCCTGGTTGTTTCTGAAACAGCACCGAATAGGAAGCATAGTCCGCCGCCGTCACACGAAACGGTAAGCGGTAACGATATTCTACCACTACAGACTCCCCCGGACTCACATACACCCAGTTTCCGAAAGACGTCTTTCCAAGCTCATCATTGATCCGCGTCCCGCTTTTTTCATCAATTACTATCGATTGTTCTTCCTTCATGATATCCGGATCAGAAGTAAATCCGAGCGAGTGATAATCAACCGGAGGAAGCATGGTTTCCCGCGTCTGTCCTTTCACGGAGAGAAGCTCCGACCCGCGAGGAACATATATTCGCATATAATCGGCATTCACCTTATTCCACCATTCATATGGCATCTGTCCACCATCATGACGGCGCGTAATCCGCACCGTGTCTATGACTGATCCGTCATCACGAATATCCGCAACATGACTGATGGATTCCCTCACCACCGCGTCCGTCTTATATCCGTTGATATTCGTATTAATGACAGCAAGGTAATCGAGCGGAGTCTCTTCCATCTGACCAGACCAACCCAGCGCAGTGATATTCTTCTCTACCTCCGGCTCTCTCGCATACAGGAGGACATTCTTCTTATTGAGGTTCTCGGTCAACACTTCGAAAACCAAAAAGAGTTTTTTCGGATCCTTGGTGGCGAATACTTTCTCGAGCAGTATCGGTGCCAAATCGGAGAGTATCTTCTTTGGCTGATTCTCCTCCCGATCATACTTTACCTCGACCTCTTCCTGGACGGCTTCGACGAAATTATCCCGATGGAGCGTCACGCCATATTCTCTCATCTCTATCGGCCCGAAAATTCCCACCAGATCCCGGATGATGTCGGGCGTGAGAGCGATAACTCCATCAACCGTCGGTCCGCCGGTCTTCTCATAAAAATACATCGCTTTCAGAGCGGAAGTAGGAAAGTCCGGCGACCAATTGGAATCATGGAGACTCCAAGAGACGCTCACCTTCTGAATCGGTGCCGGCGGGATAATCTTTTCTTTAAGCTGACCGTCCGGATTGAAGATACCGTCCACGAAAAATTTCCGCACCTTGCCATCCTTCATGTCGATAATCCCGTAACTCCCGATAAACCCGCCCGTCGGCCGTATTTCATGATTATTCTGAAAGAGAAACAGATATTTTCTCGGGCCATTGCCACCAAGCACGTCTTCCAGAAGCGATCGCTTCTTCAGGAACGATCGTGCGGCGGCGATGGAAATCGGCAGGGTTCTTTTCGCCTTCTCGAATGCTTCCCTCTTGTCCAGGGGAATATCATCGAGAGATACCTTTTCCAAGGATCTTTCCGCGGCCTCAAGTTCCGGCAACGCCTGTTCTATGGGTTGTCCACTTTTCTCGAGCAAATCGATGAATGAAAAATCCTTCTGAAGCAGCGGGTTGCTGATATTCGAAACCGAGAGGAGAGTATTATTCAGGAGATACCCTGCGCGCGAGATATGTCGACCGGCTTCTATGATATTTTTTCCCGATGCGGCTTGAGAAAGGAATGGTATGAAGCGGAACGTATCGACTGCGCCGAGTTGCCATATACCGAGATGCTCCCATGCAAAAGAAAATGACTGGTACGCGGATTCGAAATTCTGTCCTGATACGGATACATCTCCTTTCTCAAGCGATGCCACCGCCATCGAAAGATTTCGATATCCCGCTTCGCTCTCCCCGAGTACCAACCCTTTCATGGTAAATAACTCCTTTCCTGTCACCACCAAAGCAAGGAGAAACAATCCCCCTCCAAGCCACTTCATCGGAGAAGTGATACGAGAGATTTTTTTTCCGATATGCTCCTGCTCGCGTTCCAGTGGAGCATCGGTGGAAGAAAAGCCCGCATCAATCCTGGAAAAAGAATGATATGCTCCACCATCATGATTCAAGAAAGAACCCTCACCGTAGTTTTCCGTACCGAAAAACTTCTCCGCATCGCCTTCCTCCGCTGACAAGGGAGATGATCCTCCTTGTGATACGGTCTTCGCCGCCGTTCGGCCGGTCGATCGTCGCATTTTTTCCACGCGATCCCAATCAACAACACCCGACTGTTTCATCGGACGGATATCGAACATTTCTGGAAGAATATGTTTTGTCTCTTTCATTGTATCTTGTATAATATTCTCTTTTTTCAATAGACCTGCTGCTTCAGTGTCTGTCTGAAGCCGATACCTTTTGATAAATACTCAGAGTCGCGGTCGCCATATCATGCCAATGAAATCCTCCGGCCTGAACGAAACCCTTCTCCCGAAGCTGCATACGCTCCAAATCAGAATATGCCAGGAAGCGACGAATGGCTCGCTCCATATCCCACCCCTTGTCCGGATCGAAAAAGATCGCGGCCTCACCATAAATTTCCGGAAGCGATCCGCGGTGTGAGGCGATCACTGGAAGCCCGTATTGCATCGCTTCCAAACCCGGCAAACCGAATCCCTCATATCGCGAGGGAAACAAATAAGCTGCTGCATTTCGATACAATACCGAAAGATCGCAATCCGTCACGAACCCGGCAAAAAAAACATTCTTCATGTCATTCGTCGCGCGCCGCAGTCGACGATAAAAGAAATCCTCTTTCCCGACGAGAACGAATTTCCACTCCGGAAATGCGAGTGCGACATCCGCGATCGATTCGAGATTCTTATGGGGATAGGCATTTCCCACATACAGAAAATACTTCCCTATTCTACCATACGGAGAAGACTCCATTAAACCATGGCGACCGAGAACATCGAGACTCTCATTCTTCCCGACGAAAAAACATTCCTCGTCGGCAGCTTCTTTCGTCACGAATAGTTTTTCCTTCGCATGCGGATAGTGAACCGCGATATCATCCTTCGTAAAAAGAGAGACGGTGAGCACCGCTTCGGCGCGGCGCATGGCGATGGCGACGACCATCCGATAGAGAATGTATTTGAATGTATATACTCCCCATCCGAGCGTCGTGTTCTGAACGGTCGGAAATCGGAGAAGAATGAGATCGTGTACCGTCACGATGAACTTTTTTCGGTACAGTATTGGGATATTAAAATGAGGAAAGTGTACCAGATGAAGCCGGTGCCGAAGGAGAAGAAACGGAAAAAGGATCTGCTCCTGCCATCCATACCACAGATAATCTGCCAATACCTTGTGAAAATTTTCCCGCCGTGGAACATACTCGTCGAAGTTTTCCCGACGAAGGAAAATAACATATTGATTGACAGGATCGATTTCCTCCAGATGTGCGATAAGTTTTTCCGTGTATCGCCCCAATCCCTTGCCGATCGATCCGTAAAAACGAGCATCAATACCTATGCGCATAATGGTATATTCAACGTTTAGAATCTCTCTCAGATCTCACCGCAAAGATGAAAAAACAAAGACTTCTTCTGCTTGTCGCCTGAAATTCCATAATTTTGGCTGCAAATCCTGAAAAGCTCGTCGGGTTATCATGATAGCCCTCCTCACTTTTTCAGAATTTTCGCTCAAACTGATGGAATTTCATGCCCGACATGAGATTTGAGAGAGACTCTTTTAGAAATGCCTTTCCCGCGCCTCACGAGACAGAAAAGAAAGAGTGCCTCCGAAGCGAGGATCTTGAATATCTCATAATCATCGAACTCATTCGATTTCTTCGGAAACACGATGAAGGCACGGAAATGATCCACGGCCTTCGGAGACGCCACCCGATAATGATCATTTTCCAGCCAAAAATGACGTACTTTTTCATGAAGGAGAGATTCATGGGTAATATCTGAGAAAACACCTTTCTTCCCGCTCACGAAGGATCTCTCTATGCGGTGTTCCGTCGTATGTACGAAATATATGGCTACCGAATCAGCCTTGGAAAGAATCTTTACCGCATCGAGTATCGGCTGATACAGCTCATCGTCCTTGGCAGTCCGACCGAATGTGGCGAGCGTCCCCGGAAGCGCCCCAACTGACCGCTTGAGGATTTCGAATTTCCGGTTGAGTTCACCAATATATGAATACGAGCTCTCAAGATCCTTGAAAATGATATTTTTCTCTTGTCGTATTTTTTTTTGTTCCCCGCGTATTTTTCTGAGAGCGCGCTCTTTCGCGAGGTACAGAAGAAATCCTATCAAGGAAAGGAAAAAGATAAACAATGATTCCGCGTCATCCTCACTCAAAAAGAAATATCCCTGCCGAATATACTCCGGTGAGAATACCATGAGAACGAAAATAGTGAGGTATATCCAATACACTGTTATTTCTCTTAAAAATCTACAAGGATATCTCTTTCAGGAATTTTCGGAGTTTCTCGCCGACCTCCGGATGCTTGAGCCCGAAGTGAATGGTCGTTTTTAAGAAATTGAATTTATCACCGGTATCCAGCCATGTTCCTTCAAGCATTCGTCCGTACATTGGGCGATCATTCTGCAACATGATATCGAAGGCATCCGCAAGACGGATCTCACCGGATTTCCCGGAACTCATGGTCGCAAGCGTATCAAACACCTCCTTCGTGATGACATACTTCCCTACCGCAACTGCCGTTCCCGGGGCTTCTTCCGGTGTCGGTTTTTCCACTATTCCCCTCACTTTAATCGTTTGCTCATCAATTTTTTCTCCATCAATCACACCGAACTTCGACACCTCGCTACGCTCCACCTCGGAGAGTCCGATGATTGGCGCCCGAAACTTCTCATAGGCATCGATCAGCTGCTTCGAAGCCGGTACGGCACTATCATAAATGCAGTCGCCGAAGATGATCAGTACCGATTCATCATCATCAACGAGATGTGCCGCCTGTAAAATGGCATGTCCATCACCGAGCGGCACTGGCTGCCGCACATAGGAAAATTTCGCGAGAGTGGATATTTTCCGCACCACCTCAAGGAGATCATGCTTGTTCTTCTCGACGAGTGTATCCTCAAGCTCATAAGATACATCAAAGTGGTCCTCTATCGCCCGCTTTCCGCGCCCGGTCACGAAAATAATCTCCTCGATTCCCGAAGCGACCGCCTCCTCTACCAGATATTGCACCACCGGCTTATCCACTACCGGAAGCATTTCTTTCGGTTGCGCCTTGGTTGCCGGAAGAAATCGTGTTCCGAAACCTGCCACCGGAATAATCGCCTTTTTGATCCTGGGAAAATGATCTTGCATACTCTTTTTACCTCCGTTAACGGTTAATTTTCTCATGTCCGCCGATCTATCGGAGCGCGACCATCTTCTTGAATTCTACAGTAAATTCCGCGATCGCATCATTGACAATCGGATGAAATCTCTTTGTAATTCCCTTTTCCCGGACATAGAGCGACGAATCGAGCAGCGAATCCGGCGTTCCGGTATCGAACCATTCCCCCTTCATTTCCCGGACATCGAGCATTCCCCGTTCGAGATAATAATTATGTATTCCGGTGATCTCAATTTCCCCGCGTTCCGACGGAGAGAGCTTCTTCGCCGCCTCCGACACCCGACCATCGAAAATATAGATACCAGGAATGGCGAAGTTGCTTTTCGGCACCAATGGTTTTTCTTCGATGGAAACGACTTTCTTCTCCGCATCGAATTCCACGACGCCGAATCGCTTCGGATCCGAAACTTCTTTCGCGAATATCCGTCCGCCCTCTTCAAATGATCGGATGGCATCGGAGAAATCGTCTTCGAAAATATTATCCCCGAGCACCATGGTCGATGATCCGCCATCGAGAAAATCCTCCGCGAGGATATAGGCGTCCGCCAAACCTCTCGGTTTCTTCTGCACGATAAATGATATGGATACGCCATGGTTCCGGAACATCGATCCGAGGAGATTCAGGAAATGTCCCGAATACTCCGGCGCGACGATGATGAGGATATCCTTGATCCCCGCCATGACAAGCGTATTCAACGGATAAAAAATCATCGGCCGATCATAGACTGGCAGGAGCTGCTTCGAAGTGACGGCGGTCGACGGCAGGAGCCGCGTCCCCGTTCCGCCCGCAAGTATTATTCCTTTCATAGTTTTTGATTATGCATTTTTGGAGGTCGAACCTCCATGGAGGTTCGACCTCCAAAAATTACTTATACAACGGAAACTGCTTGCATAACACTCGTATATCCTTACGCAACTTGTTACGTAACTTCGCATCGCCTTTATTCTTCCAGGCGGTATCGATGATACGGGCGATTTCCTTCACTTCACGCTCTTTCATCCCGCGTGTCGTGATCGCTGGAACGCCGATACGCACCCCACTCGGATCGAGCGGCCCGCGCGGATCATCCGGAATGACATTCTTATTGATGGTGATCCCCACTTCCTCCAATATATATTCCGCTTCCTTTCCAGTGAGGCCATAGCTCTTCACCGTATCGATCACGATCATATGATTCTCCGTTCCACCGAAGAGAATATACGCGCCGCCCTTATAGAGTTCCTTTTCGAGCACCTTCGCATTTTTCAGTGTCTGTTTCGCGTACTTCCTGAACTCTGGTTTCAATGCCTCACCGAATGCCACCGCTTTGGCCGCCACGACGTGCATGTGTGGCCCTCCCTGCGTTCCCGGGAAAATAGCCTTGTCAATCGCCCTTGCAAATTCTTTCTTGCAGAGAATCATGCCTCCACGCGGTCCGCGCAGCGTCTTGTGCGTCGTCGCTGTCACGATATCGAAGTGCGGCACCGGACTCGGCAGCGCTTTCCCGGCGATGAGTCCCGCGATATGCGCCATGTCCATCATGGTCAATGCCTTCACCTTCTTTGCAATCGCGACGAACAACGCATAATCAATCTGCCGGGTATATGAAGAGAATCCCGCGAGCATGAGCTTCGGTTTTTCTTTTCTCGCAAGCGCTTCCAATTTTTTATAATCGATGCTGCCATCAGGTTCGGTTTTGTACCGAACGAAATTATACACCTTGGCCGGCAAGGTCACCGGATGACCATGCGTCAGATGTCCGCCATGAGAGAGATCCATGCCGAGCACCGTATCGCCCGGCTGAAGGAGTGCTGCATATACAGCGAGATTCGCCTGCGCCCCCGAATGCGCCTGCACATTCGCATGTTCCGCTCCGAACAATTTCTTCACGCGATCGAGCGCGAGCGTTTCCGCGACATCCGTCCATTCCTGTCCGCCATAGTACCTTTTCCCCGGATACCCTTCGGAATATTTGTTCGTGAAGACCGTCCCGAGCGTTTCCATCACCGCCTGCGAGACATAATTCTCCGACGCGATCATTTCCAATCCTTCTTCCTGCCGTTTTTCTTCGCCCATCACCGCGGCATACACCGCCTTGTCCGCCTTCTTCAGAATATCATGCTTCATAGAGATATTTCATTAAATGTCTGTTCAAAACATCTCAATAGTATCAATAAACAGCCATTTCAACACTATTGACAAAACACGTTGAAAATAATATAATATGTGGTTCAGAATGGTTCTGAATTTTGTACATGAACAACCCAACTCACAAAGGAATAACCATGAACTCAGAAATGTTCTCGTTCAGCGTTATGTGTTTTATCCTCCTACTGCTAGGTGGTCTCACGGCCTCGACAGTGATCAAAATGCAAAGGATCGGAGCGCCTCTACGATATTCTGTATGACTATTGGAGCGACTCCGTTCCTCTTGTTCATGCTCTTCGCACAGGCACTCCCGCCAATAGAAGCAACACCAGACGTCATTCGACCCATATTCAGAGTCGCCGCCGTCGGGTTCGGAGTCGTTGCGTTCACAGGTGGAATAGTAGTAGGGGCGGTTGTTTCGCACATTCTGTATGTCCATTCCCAAGCCAAGCTAGGAAGGACATACATTCCCGACTAGACGCATCAGTCACATATGAAGCCACCAGGATACCAAGCGTAACATCGCGAAGTATCCAGGGCTTTTTTTTATTTCAAAATTCTTTTTTCAAACAACTTCTTTCATACTTTTCTTTGTCCGCAAAGAAAAGTAGACAAAAGAAACTCTCTCCTGCGAACAAATCGATAAATTCTTCGACACCCTTATGGAAGCCTCCAAAGGCGCTTCACTTCCTCCAGTTGGAGCTTCTGTCCTTTTTGGGTGTCGAGAATTTCTAGCGATTCTTTTCGCGCGGAGCCCACGCAGGACCAAGTTTAGAGAAAATAATAAAGGTCTATTTTAAAATCAAAGATACGCTATTTTTCTTTCAAAAACTCTTCGAGTGCTTCCGTGTAAGGACGGAAGGGAATGAATTTCGTATTGCGGAGTGTCGAACAATGTGGCCTTTTGGCAGGCCTTGGGAAAGCATCAGATGAAACAGGCTTCACGATGATATCTTTTCTAGCAATCCGAAAGAGCTCCTTCGCTGCCTCATACCAGGTCGCCGGGTTCTCATTGACCAAGTGATAGATACCATACGGTACGCCATGCTGTATCATCACCTTGGTCGCCAGGGCGAGATCCGGTGCATAGGTGAAACAGGAGCGTTCATCATCGACTGCAGTTATTTCTTTTTTCCCCTCAGATACTTCAAGCATCTTCTCAAAAAAACTTTTCTTCCCTACAAGCGAAGCCGCTGGTTTTCCAAAGAGTTTGGAGAGTCGAATGATATAATATTTTTCAGCGCATTCCGCCACAGCTTTTTCTCCCGCAAGCTTACTTTCTCCATATTTCGAAATCGGATTCGGTTCGGCATCCTCGACATATCCTTCTTCATTCGTTCCATCGAACACATAGTCCGACGAATAATGAAACAATGTCGCATTTATTTCCTTCGAGAGCTCCGCGAGGAATTTCGGCACTTCCGCATTCAGCATCATCGCTTTTGCATATTCTTCAATATTCTCTTCGCATTGATCGACAGCATTGTATGCCACGGCATTGATGATAATGTCCGGTACATACTCTCGAACCTTTTTCTCCGCCAAAGTGAAATCCGTGATATCAACCCGGCACCTATTGTCTTCTTCTGATTTTGTAACCAAATTTTTAGGAACACCATTTTCAGACCCACATACAATAGGCGCTGGGTAAATATCCTCCCGATCCCACCCCATCGTTTCATATCCGGGATCTTCGGAGTACACCCGGACCAATTCCTGCCCGAGCATCCCCTTCGCTCCTAATATCAAAACTTTCATAAAAAAATAGAATCAAAATATTTCGTACTCATTCTCCCTTATTTCAATCATTTTTGCAAAAAAAACGGCGTCAGGTAATTTTGACCTAACGCCCTTGAAACTCATCTTCGCCCTCATTACTCGATATTGAAACACAGTCCGCATTTCATCGCATTAAAAAACCCTTGATCCGAATTTTCGATGCCAGGATCCCGTTCCATAAATGTACGGATCGAATCCCTTGCTGATCGCTCAAATTCTTCGATCGTTCCGACATACTTATATCCGCCGGATTCATCATTTCGAAAAGTACGATATCCGAGGCTCTCAGCATAGAGAGGGATAACCCGCCAAAACGAGATGGCTTGTACAGTCATCAGGTCTGTACGAAGCGTAAAAGGCACCTTCAGACAAAGCCATGTGTCATGCAAGGATCCAAGAAACTCGAATTCCGGATGAATGGGAGCAACGGCATTGGCTGGTATCGGCCACAAGGACGGTCCTCCCGAAAGAGTTTCCAATGTCGGCGGTTCCCTGTGCTCCATGATGCCGCTTTCAGGCGACACGACATTCACTATCTTCTTCTTCTTCAGCAAAACAACGCTCAAACATAGCAAGAGAAGCGCAATTCCAAGCGCAACGAGAAGAGCTGTTATTCGCCTTTCAAGCTTTTGATTCACCTCGACATCAGCAGTATACTGCGCGATCATCGAATAAACGCCGTGACGGATAGCCTCATCATTCTTCTGAAGCAATCCGAGCTTCGAGTGAAGCTCTTTCGCAGTCGCCTCTAACGAAGTAATCTGACTCGCTATTGCCTGCGCGTTTGCCGAATCAGTTTCCAAAGATACGGCGGGTACAGGAAATGGCACGTTTCTTTTCGAAAATGTAGCGCATCCCTGAGAAATATCAATGCTCGTTCCGGCGAAAATCAAATCCGGATTTTCGATGCCAGTTGCTTGAGCGAAAGCGCCAGCCTTCTTCATTGAAGGCGATACCCGGCATCCTTCCTTCAGGATTTTCCAGATCGTATCGCCTCGCTCTACGTTCCACTCCGCGCCGATGGCGAGATGTGAAAATACGAAGCTGAAGAAAACCGTCACCAAAATAGTGAGGTAGCGTTTCATAATATACTCCTCCAACACTGCGACATTAAAGAACTTTGATTTTTCCACTTATCACTCTCAAATATAAGTGAAGTAACATGATGCAACAGAATTCAAAAAATGTCAATATTAGGCAATCAAGCCTTCAGATGCTTCCACCAACTTTCATTTTCTTTGAACCACTCGACAGTTTTCTCGAGTCCTTCTTCGAGTGTCACTTCCGGCTGCCAGCCGAGCTTATTTTTTATCTTTGAAAAATCGATGGCGTAGCGACGATCATGTCCAGGACGGTCATTTACGTACTCAATCATCGACTCATCTTTTCCGAGAATCTCAAGGATTTTCTTTATAATCCAGATATTTTCTTTCTCGCCGTTTCCCCCGATGCAGTATGTCTCGCCGATTATCCCCTTTCGGAGGATGAAGTCGATCGCGCGGACATGATCCGTTACGAAAAGCCAATCGCGAACCTGCAGACCGTCTCCGTACACCGGGACCTTTTTCCCCTCGAGAAGATTGGTGATTGCGAGCGGGATCAATTTCTCCGGAAAATGGTATGGCCCGTAATTATTGGAACAGTTCGATATGGTGATCGGCAATCCATAGGTATGAAAATAAGCCCGCACCAGATGATCCGATGCCGCCTTCGAAGCACTGTATGGACTCCTTGGATCGTACGGCGTCAGCTCATCGAAGGCGAGAGCATCCGGAGAGAGTGATCCGAATACCTCATCGGTCGAGATATGATGGAATCTTCTCCCATGTTTCCGTGCGGCTTCAAGCAGAATGAAGGTACCCTCTACATTTGTTTTTATGAAAGCCTCCGGCTCCTGTATCGAACGATCCACATGCGACTCCGCCGCAAAATGCACCACGACATCGCACTCGGCCATAAGCAGGTCGACGACCGCCGCATCACGGATATCCCCCAGCACGAACCGATATCGCGGATCATCGCTCCATCGTGACAAATTCTCTCTGTTCCCAGCATAGGTCAAGGCATCGAGATTCACCACGGTATCTTCTGGATATGTCCCGAGTATATGATGGATGAAATTCGATCCGATAAACCCCGCCCCTCCGGTAACGAGTAGTTTCATAGTAATTTTGAATTTTCTTATAGTTCACTCAAAAAAGGGAGTATTCTGTCTTTCTCTGACACTATCAGGGTTGTCGTTTCCATCGTCCACTCAATACCGATTTCTGGATCATCGTAGCGGATACCGCTCTCATGCTCTTTTGAATACGGTGCGGTTACCTTGTAAGAAAAAATAGTATCGTCTTCAAGCGTAAGAAATCCATGTGCGAAGCCCTCTGGAACCCACAGTTGATGGTGATTCTTTTCTGAGAGTTCCACTGCCACATACTTCCCATAGGTCGGGGATTCCTTTCGAATATCGACGGCCACGTCAAGCACTTTCCCCCGAAGCACCTGTACGAGCTTCCCTTGTACCATCGGCTCATTCTGAAAGTGCAAACCCCGAAGCACTCCTTTCTTGGATTTCGATACATTGTCTTGCACGAACTGCTCCACAGGAATCCCTGCTGCCTGATATTTCTCCTGACTGAATGATTCGAAAAAATATCCCCGCTCATCAGCGTAGACATCTGGCTCAACAATCAATACTCCGTCCAATATCGTTTTTTCAATTTTCATAAAAATGGAATCACAAAAATAGCTCTTCCCTTCCATTGTAGCATACAAAAAGCCCACATCGCTGCGGGCTTTTTGTATGTTTGAATTACGCTTTGAGCTCGTTCATCATGTCATCAAGCGCCTTGGTCGGGTCTTCCGAGTCTGAAAGCGGTGAAACAGTCGGAGCAACCGGAGTCGCCTCCCGCACCGGACGAGTCGAACCCTCCGGCTCATTGATTTTCAGATTCACACGAGCACTGTTCCTCGCGCCAATCACGCGAAGCAAGGTGCGAAGCGCCTTGGCTGTCATGCCCTCGCGACCGATCACCATACCCATGTCCTGGGCGTTCACATCAAGCGTGATGAGCACTCCCATTTCATCGATTTTCCGTTCCACCTTCACATCATCCGGATGATCGACGAGCATCTTTACGACGTATTCGACGAACTCCTTGTCCTGTACATTCTCTGTCATAACATTCTCCTACATGATTATCATGGATACCCCGCACACGCACGGATATCCTCCGCCCCTTCATTGTACAGCGACTGCAAATACTGTCAATTCTTTTTCGACCGATGAAAAAAATACGCGACGATACCGATAGTCGCCACAGGACTTACCCATTCCGGAACATGAATCATAAATCCATGAGCGATCATCACCCCGCCGAGAACGAGTATGGAATACATCGCTCCGTTTTTCAAAAACGCATATTTCTTCACTCTATCAATATTCGCCACCGTCAACTGTCGCACGACGACCGCTCCGATGCCGTTTCCGATCAGGATAAGCGGAATCGAAAGCGTAAAAGCAAAGGCGCCGAGCACGCCATCAATTGAAAATGAAAGATCAATCACCTCGAGAAAAAATACCTTGCTCCAATCCGACATCGTCGAACCTTTCATTTCCTCCTCAGCCTTCTCCGCCTGCAGCCGGAATCCATGAACAATGAAGAATGCCGTGGAGCCGACAACCGCACCGAATCCCACCATCGGATTTTCCTTCATCGCATACCACACGACGACTGCCAGGAGAAGTGATGCCACCGCATAGAACCAGACACCATGCTGATTGACGATCCGCTCAAAACGAAATCCATACTTTTTTTCTTCGAGAAAAATCCAATGAAAGAAAAGCAGAAGGAGAAAAATTCCTCCACCCATGAGAAGCACCGGCGCGGAGGTCGCTATGGCATCATGTACTGCAGGATCATTGGAGAAAGTGGACGTGAATGATCCGATAAACCCAAGAGACGGAATCGTCACCCACACGATGAGCCATGGAAGAATGCCTCGGACGACGAACACAGCGAAAAAAATGCCCCAGGTAACAAAAAATCGCCGCGCGTTTGCCCCCATAGTCGAGAGCACATCGGCGTTGATGATGGCATTATCGATGCTTGATACCGTCTCAAACAGTACGAGGCCTATGACAATCAGCAGTATGGAGAAAAAATCCATATAGGGAGGAGGTGAGAATTTAGACAATAGTATATAGAATACAAAAAAAGAACGAGGTAAGGAATCAAAGAAAATTCTACTCCATATTCTCCATTCACTGTATCATTTCTCCGGAATGAACGGTTTTGCGCGCCATTCGGGAGACTGGCAGCAGAGAAGCTTGAAAGCGTCTTCTGGGTGTTCCATCGATTGTTCAACGACTTTTTCCATGCGCATTCCGCGCGATCCCTTAATGAGCACCGCATCACCTTCATGAAGAAACTCCGCAAGTGCGTCTCCCGCTTTCAGAGGATAATCGAAGGAAAACATTCGGTCTCGTGAAAATCCTCGGAGCGCGAGTGACTCGCCAAACAAGCATGCTTTCACTCCGACCAAAAATACCGCCGAGAAACCCATAGGGTAAACCTGCGTCGCCAATTCCTGATGAAATATATCCGCATTCGGACCAAGCTCCAACATATCGCCAAAAACAAATATTTTCCGCGAAGCCCGCATACGTGCAAGCGTCGTCAACGCCGCTTTAACCGAATCCGGCGAGGCATTATAGGTATCGTCGATAAGAAGCGCTCCATTCTTTCCTGCGATGAGTCTCATCCTTCCAGGAAGAGATTCGAATCGCTCTAAGGCGGTTACAATCGATACCGGATTCATCCGAAGCGAAAGCCCGACCGCTACCGCTGCCAAAGCAGATGAAACGAGATGCTCGCCTATCAGGTTCGGCAAACGCACTGGAATACTCACTCCTTCATATTTCAATTTGAAATTAAAGCCAACGCCCGTCCGCTCATCGAAAGTATAGTGTTCACCGGAAACCGTCGCCGGTCCCGAAATCGAATACGTGTATGTCTTTGCTTTTATTTTTTCTTGAAGCGAGAGTACTCGCTCATCATCGGCGTTGAGAATGGCGATTCCCTCTTCAGGAAGACGAGTCACGAGTCGTCCCTTCTCCCTAGCAATCGCACCAATGGTTTTAAAATTTTCGAGATGACTTTCACCGATCTTCGTCACCACTCCCACCGTAACCGGTACAAATCGCAGAAGATATTCCATATCCCCCGGATAATCCACTCCCATTTCCAATACGAGAATTTCCGGATATCGGCAGGGAAAGATAAGAAGAAAGCAGGTTCGAAATACAAGCTGAAACCACCCGAGGAAAGAATGTCCCTGACTTTTTTCACCGAGAATCGTGAGCGGAATACCGATCTCGTTATTATAGTTTCCCTCGCTCTTCCGGACCGAGTATTCCGATGCTAAAACAAGTGCAATCGCCTCTTTCGTCGAACTCTTTCCGACCGAACCGGTCACACCAACAATAATCGGATGATATTTTTTCAAAACAAGAACAGCAAAAAAACGCAATGTACTTTCGAGGATCTTCCGCAAAAATGATTTTTTAGACTGTATTCCCATAATTTTTATCATTGTATCCTATGTAATCCGTCCTGTATCGCCTCTGTCGGTTGTACCTGATAATATTCCAGAAGAAATTTCATCATCTTTCCAAATACCGGAGCAGCCGATGATTCCGCCCATTCCACATTTTTTGGACGGTCAAACTTCACTGAAATTGCAAATTTCGGTTCATTCATCGGCGCATAACCGACGAAAGATCCTATCGACAAGTTCTCATCATACCCCTTTTGATCAGTCTTGGCTATCTGTGCCGTCCCCGTCTTACCGCCCACCAGATACCCTGGAACATCAGCTCTTTTCCCATGACCATTGACGACGACGCTTCGGAGCATGTCTCCCATTACTTTCGCCGTTTCCTCACTCACCACGCGACGCACCGGTTCCGGACGAACCATTTCCTCTCTTCCATTCCCATGGATAATTTTCTCCACCAAACGTGGCTTCATCAGCACGCCATTATTACCAAGCGCCGCATATGCTTGCACGAGTTGAAGCGGCGTCGCGGTAATACCCTGTCCGAAAGAAGCTGTGAAAAAATTAATACTCTGACGAGTATCATTCATGTTTTTCAGACTCCCCGATACCTCGCCGGGAAATCCAAATCCTGATTTCTCTCCGAATCCGAAATTATTCACATATTCACGAAACACCGAATTTCCCAATAATCGCTCGACAAAAATCACTCCCGTATTGATCGATTCATCCAACACTCGATACATGTCGCTTCGCCCATACACTTTTCCCTCAGCGTTTTTCAGATTATACCCCGCCTCCGTCACGACACCCGTATCAACATATTCCGTGCGTGGATTCACCTTTTTCTCCTCGATACCCATCGCCATAGTGAGCGGCTTCATGACGGATCCCGGTTCATACGCGATACTCGTCGCATCGTTCAAAAATATTTCATATTTCTCCACTTCACCGAACTTATTCGGGTCAAATTGTGGAAGAGTTGCCATCGCCAATATATTTCCCGTCTTCGGTTCCATGACCACGATCGTCCCGCCTTCAGCCGCATATTTCTCGATTGAGTCGCGCAGGATCCGCTCCGCCTCAAACTGTACAGTTCGATCGATGGTCAGAATCAAGTCATCACCATCTTCTGCGGGACTCATCGTACGATCCGTCAACGATATCCATCTCCCAGCCGAGTCTCTTTGTTCTTTCAGGCTTCCATCACGCCCCTGAAGCGACGCATTGAATGCTGCTTCGAGACCATATTTCCCTTCCATACCAACCTGTCCATCCTTCCGATTGGCGACAAATCCAATAAGTGATGAGGCAAATTCCCCTCCCGGATAGTAACGGTTCGTTTCGAAACCGAGATAAATTCCCTTTATCTGAAGCGCCTTGATTCGTGATACCTCATCTTCCGAGAGTCGTTTTTTCACCAGTTCGAACGGATCATCTTTTCGTTCCATCTTCTTTTCGATATTTTCTCTCTCCATTCCCAATATCTCCGAGAGCATTTCGGCGACTTTTCCCTCATCGTCGATATCCCGCGGAACGATGAATGCATACGGCTCATCCCGATTCACCGCCACTGAATACAGCTCGCCACGATCATGAAAAAATATCTGCCCGCGTTCGGCTTGTATCGCGTTTTTCATCGTATATTGCGATGAGGCAATCCCCTCCCATCGCTCATGATTCAGGACCTGAACAAAATACAAGCGAGTCAGTATCGCGAGGGCGCCTCCAACGACAAAAAAAACAAGGAGCCTCGCTCGCGCCGATCCCCCCTGATCATCTGTTTTCTTTCGCACATCGCTGCGACGAAATCCCGTTTTCATATTCGTAACTATTTCATAGCGACCACACCAGAACGCTCGACAAGAATGACGTCCACCGCCCGCTCCATACCCATGCGAGCACCCGCCTCTTTCGTCTTCTCGAGAGAGCGTATCTCCGCCTCATATATCCGCAATTCGCCGTTCTCCTTATCGAGCTTCGCGATCTCTTTCTCCAATGTACGGATACGGAATCCATGTACTGCATTCTGATTGATTGAAAACAGATAGTTCCCGGCCGAAAAAAGAAACATGGCAATAATAACCAAAAAACCTTTTTGGATAAATCCGCCTTTTCTCTTGTTCGTCGCACCGCGCCTTTCGCGATACGCGATACATTCGGTATGGGTCATATTTTTTTGTTTTTATTTTTGCCTGCCTGCCATAGGCAGGTTCATGCTCCTCCGAGAAACCTCCTATATTTTTTCCGCGACACGAAGTTTCGCGCTTCGCGAACGGGAGTTCTTCGCTTCCTCTTCCTCACTTGGTCCGATCGGTTTCCCGGTAATGATCTTGAGCCGGGGGGTTTTCCCGCACCGACATTCCGGAAAATTCGCTGGACAGACACATCCCTTCGCCTCGGCTCGAAAAAATTCCTTCACGATTCGACCCTCGCCGGAATGAAACGTGATGACCACGAGCCGGCCACCCACCGCCAATCGGCTCGCCGCGGCGGGAAGAAATACACTCAACCGTTCGAATTCCCGATTGACTTCGATGCGCAAGGCCTGAAAGACCTTGGTTGCGGGATGAATACCAATCGCCCGACGCTCCGCACCCGAGAATACCCCTTCGATAATCGCCGCGAGTTCCGTCGTCGTCCGTATCGGCTTTCGTTTTCGCTCCATGGCGATGCGTCGGGCAATCCGCTTCGCCTTCGATTCATCGCCATAGAGGGAAAATATTTCCGAAAGTCGCTCTTCCGAATATCGCCGCAGTATCTCTTCGGCCGTCAGGGCATCATCTTGATTCAGTCGCATATCGAGCGGTCCGTCATGCACGAATGAGAATCCGCGTCCGGATTCCTCGATCTGATCCGATGAGAACCCGAGATCCGCCATGATACCCTGCACCTTCCCGATGCCCAGCCGATCAAGTTCGCTCTCGATATGGGAAAAGTTTTCACGGACGACCACAAGGCGCCCATCCCGATACGCCTGCTCCAATACGGGATCGTTTTCTATCCTCCCGAGAAAACGATCAACCGCCTGCGCATCCATATCAAATGAAATTACCTTCCCTGTCGGAAGCACCCGCTCCAAGAGCGCAAGCGTGTGACTGCCACCGCCAAGCGTGGCATCCACGACGATATCGCCATCCTTCAGACAAAGTGCCTGTATTGTCTCTTCTAAAAGAACCGGGATATGTTTCGTCGCTTCCATACTCCATCATTTCTTAATTTCGAATTTCGAATTTTTAATTTCGAGTGAATTCTAAATGACTTCATATTTCAATCATTCAAAAACTCATCATTCCTGCCTGCCGGCAGGCAGGGATTCAAAATTCGAAATTCGAAATTTCTTTAATAGACCCCAAGCTTCCCCAGCTGCTCCGCGATCTTCCCCGTCTGTTTCTCCGCGAGTCCCTTGTATTTCTTCCACCGATCCTCGCTCCAGATTTCCAATCGATTATAAAGACCGACCACCACGGTATCTTTCTTCAATCCGGCGTACGCTTTCAAATAATCCGGTACGAGCACGCGCCCCTGACTGTCGAGATCGACATCCACCGCACCCGCGAGCATCATACGAGTGAAGCTTCGAGTCCCCGCTTCTCCGACTGGCATGCTTCCGAGTTTCGCCGCGATCTCCTCCCATACTTTCATCGGATACACAAAGAGACAGTCATCAAGTCCGCGAGTCACTACTACTTTCGATCCCAACTCACCACGAAATTTCGATGGCATAGCCAACCGCTTCTTCGGATCGATCGTATGATTGTATTCGCCGATAAACATATTCGTAACTTATAACAAACGACTGACAACCAACGACCAGAAAATACATAAACTAAAAACTGTCGCTGTATTGTTGTAAGTTGTATGTCGTATGTCGTCAGTTTTTATAGTTTCCCCACTTCTCACCACTTTTAGTGTGAGTAGCTCCATTTTACTCCACTTATAATACAAGCGTCAACATCTCGCCCCACCAAAGTTATCCACCGTCAGGAAAAACAAAAAACGGCTTATAATAACCGTTTTTATAAATATCCAGATTTTTCTCCTTCAAATAAATTCTTCAGCGTGACTTTACGATCAAAAGCATGGTCTTTTTTGCTTTTAAAAAAAGTTTTGAGCGTAATGTCAGTTCAGTTTCGCTGGAAACCGAACGGCGATGGAAAATTTATTTGAAGGATGATAAATGGTATTAACCCCAAAGCAAGCTCTTGACACTGAAATGAACAAAAGTTCATTTCATTTCCGCGTCCCGTCTCGCCGACGAGGTAGACAAGCCGCGGGGTATTTACCCTGTGTTACCCGCCTCGCGTCGATGAGTCCGTGAGTCGAGGCGGGCCGTCACTCTCCGTCAGCTGACGGACGAAAGTAAAAGTAAGAACTTTTAGCCTTACTCACTCACTCGGTAATAAATTTTCCATCCTATATGGTAATCTCCCCCATGGGAAGCATCGCTCAAAATTCATGTCATTCACAATTTCTTGCACTCTAAAAAGAACTTCGCCTGACAACGGGTGCAAGCGGACGTATCAAGAGAGGAAAAAGCATCCTTGATGGCATCTTGTTTGGAGGCGAAAATATTCTCTACGCCGATTGTCTTGAGAAATCCTCCTCGCTTGAGAATTTGCTTCACCGGCTCACGCAAACCGACCAGGATCATCCGTCGCCCGCTTCTCTCTAATCGAGCTTTCTCATGAACCAGGAATTCTGCTCCAGCCGTATCGATGAAATTCACATTGCGACAAAGTATAACACGCGCTTTTTCGCCGTTATCGAACGTCTCGAAATCTTTCTCAATATTCGATACGGACGCGAAGAAAAGAGACCCCTCAATCTTGAGTACCAAAATCTGTGGACAGCGCACAGCACCGTCCGATTCCACGAAACGACGATTCGCCATCGTCTTATCCGGAATACACTCGAAAACACGGGGACGGGAAATCCTTCCGAAAAAGAGGAGGATGGCAAGCACTCCGCCAAACAAGATACCATTATCGAGATGCGGGGCAAAAAATACGGTTGCAAAAAATGTAGCAAACGCAGCTAGGCCATCTGATCGATGCGTTTCCCAAAGATGCATCATACTTTTTATATTAACGAGCCCGACAACCGCCATCATGATTACCGCGGCGAGCACTGCTTGTGGCAAGTGATAGAGAAAAGGGGTGAGAAAGAGAAGCGTCAAGAGAACAAATAATCCGGTAAAGATAGAAGACATGCTCGTTTTTGCGCCAGCGGAGAAATTCACAGCCGAACGGGAGAATGATCCACCAACCGGAAATGAGCCTATGAAACTGCCGGTAATATTCGCCAACCCCTGTCCGATGAGCTCCTGATTCGGATCGATTGACTCATGTGTTTTTGCACTGATTGCCTTAGCGATGGATATCGCTTCCATAAAACCGATGAGCGCGATGACAAGTGCCGCCGAAAACAGATTCATCACCATATGCCAATCAAAACGCGGAAATGCGATACCTGGCAGCCCCTGTGGGATAGTTCCGACAACATTCCCGCTGAAATGACTCGAGAAACCTATGAGGAAACTCGCCATGATGGATACGGCAACGACAATCAATACACCCGGTACCTTCGGCACGAATTTTTTCAAAAGAAACATGGCAATAAAAGCCGCTATGCCCATACACAGCGTCGGAAGATGTGCCTCAGGAATAAGAAGGAACACTTTCCAAATATCAGAAAGATACGAATCGCTTTGTTGCATCGGGACACCGAGTATCTTATTCAGCTGTGAAAATCCGATAATGAGCGCGGCGGCGTTCGTAAATCCGACGATGACCGGATGTGCAAGAAAATTCATCATGACGCCTATCCGGAGTATTCCGAGCAAGATCTGAATAACCCCGACGAGAAATGCGAGAAATATGGCGAGAATAACAAACTCTTCCGTTTTCGGAACGGCAAATACAGAAAGGGTTGATGCTGTGAGAAGAGCGACAATTGCCACCGGTCCAGTAGAAAGTTGCGATGATGATCCAAAAAGCGCCGCAGTGATAACCGGCAAAAGCGCTGCATACAGACCATAATAAGCCGGAACACCGGCAAGCTGCGCATACGCCATCGATTGTGGTACCAATACGAGAGCGACCGTCATGCCGGCGATAAAATCAGCCCGGAGCACGCCAACCCTCAAGGGAAACCACCGCAGGAATGGGAATATTTTCTGAATCATAAAAACGATACCTGACTTTTTATCAAACGGACAAAAAAAACCCTCCTCAACTTCATCCATGAATCAGCGAGGAGGAAAATGAAACAATTTCCCTATTTTATTATTTTTGGAGCATTTTGACAAGTAATCGCACAGGTGCACCAGCGGCACCTTTCGCGAGAAATTCCCCGTCGATACTCGTCATGCGCGGGGCAATATCGAGATGCACCCACGGGTATCCTACGGCGAATTGTTTGAGAAAGGCGGCGGCGGTAATCGCTCCACCATAACGCGTCTTGCCGAGATTGCTAAAGTCGCCGATAGTGCCTTTGATTTCTTCATCATATTCCTCCCAGAGTGGGAGCGGCCACACATAATCACCGGAAAGCTCGCCAAGTTCACGGAACCTCTTTTCTAATGTCTCATCCGTCGTAAACAATGCCGAAGCCCGTTCGCCAAGTGCCGCCATCGATGCGCCCGTAAGCGTCGCCACATCCACCACGAGCGACGGCTTATACTTCGCCGCATACGTCAATGCATCGGCGAGGATGATGCGTCCTTCCGCATCGGTATTATTGACTTCAATCGTTTTTCCTGACATTGAACGAAGCACATCGCCCGGACGATAGCTCGATCCGGACGGCATGTTTTCCACCGCCGGTACTAATGCAACTAAGTTGCACTTCAACTTCAAACGGGCAGCCGCCGCAACTGTATGCATCACCGCCGCACCGCCAGACATATCCATATTCATCCCAAGCATGCTGTTCTCGGGCTTCAAATTTATTCCTCCCGTATCAAAGGTCACGCCCTTGCCAACCAACACGATTGGAGCGATGTTCTTCTTTCCGCCAAAATACTCAAGAATGATAAACTTCGGAGGAAGCTCCGATCCCTTCCCTACCCCGAGTACGCCACCCATACCAAGTTTCTTCATTTCCGAAACACCGAGAATCTTTACCATGAGGCCATGTTGTTTCGCGATTTTCTTCGCCTCAATGGCAAGCGTCTCCGGTGTCACATCACCCCCTGGGAGATTCGCCAGACGCCTGCAGGCATTGACCTCTTCACCGACAATCATTCCTCGTTTCACACCATCGGCGAATTCCTTGCTCGCATTTTCAAAAAGAATTTCTTTCACACTTGGAAACCCCTCCTCCGGCTTCGTCAAAAATTCCGTAAAAGAATAATTTGCCATGAGAAAGTTCGTCGCGATGAGTTCGCCAAGCTCCTGGTCAAACATGTTTACATTTTCAAAAGAAAAAATACTTGCATCTATCACGAGTGCAGGCATCTTCTTTCCTTTGGCAATCGACACGATCTTTCGTATAAAAAGAATAAGTTTTCGGTGAGTCATCTTTTCCGGATCCGATATTCCGAGTATTATTTTTTGGGATCCATCCTCAAGCCGGAATACCTCATCCTGTTTTCCGTTTCCCCGTTCCACACGCACCATCTTCGTCCTTCCATTTTTCACTGCACCCGTCATGGTTCTGATATTCATAGCGATCGAGTATATAAAAATCCTATTATTCCCTCCATAAGAGCCTGTTGAAAAATCCACCGCCTGTGATATAGAGATCTGCTTGTCGGCTATAATCTCAGAATTTCGGCTGCAAATCCTGAAAAGCTCGTCGGGGTATCATGATAGCCCTCCTCACCTGTTCAGAATTTTCGCTCGAAATTCTGAAATTATAACTCGACATGACTTTTTCAACAGGCTCTGAGACATTCTATTCTAACAACTTTTCCGAAAAAAAACAAAAAAAACGGCACCCAGGAATGTTTCCCTGATTGCCGAGTCTACCGAGACTATCGAATCCCTACGGATTGGCGAGCGCCTCCATAGGTACCGGACGGAAATCCAAACTGGCGGCACGAAGAGTTACCCTCCGCATCGATCCGACCGTCCATGATTCCATGGGTTGTCCTTTCACTGCCGTATTTCGGAATAACCCGCGAAGGATCAGTCGAAGCGTAACGATGCCATGCCGCCCATGCCGCAATTGTTCCTCGAGGTCATCAAAGAAATAAGAGATCGATCCCCTTCCGTTATGGTCCAAGGAAAACTTCATGAATCGGAGCGTAGCGTGCGCAGTCTCCAGCCGAGGTTCATGATATTGTGCTCCCGGCTTTCTCCGCGGTGGCCTGATGGAAACGGCCACCCTTCTGAGGCACAACCTGATTTTCTCATTGTCCGAGTCACTCATATTCCCGAGAATATACCGACCGTGAGCGACCGTGGCCGTCCAAAGTGGAATCTCATCCGGATTCTCCGGCCCATTATCATGACTGATTTCTGTCATTTTTCATCCTTTTTTTTAAAAAACCAAATAATAAAACGGCCAAGCAAAATTCTGTGGTCGTTTTTCTCCCGTGAAATCTTCTCAAACTCCACCGGACGAGTTTAGCATAAAAAGCATATACCGTCAAGGCTTTGCAGGCAAATCCGATTGAAAATCGATATACTTCCTCCCTATGAGTTTTTCCGGAAGATACGCCTGCCTCGCCTCCTCCTTGTTTTTGAAATCCGGAGTGTATTTGTAGTCCTTTCCGTAGCCCAATCCCTTCATCAATTTAGTCGGAGCATTCCGGAGATGCAGTGGCACCGGCTCATTCGGAAATTTCGCAATATCTTCTTTCACCCTCGCATATCCCGCATAGAGCGCATTTGATTTCTTCGACTTCGCGAGATACACAACCGCCTGTGCAAGATTCATTTCGCATTCAGGCATACCGATATTCCTGCATGCCTCGAAAGCGGCAACCGCCTGCGGCAACGCGAATGAATTGGCGATACCGATATCTTCCGAAGCGAACCGTATGAGGCGCCTCGCGACATATAGAGGATCCTCCCCAGCCTCGAGCATCCGTCCGAGCCAATAGAGCGAAGCGTTTGCATCATCCCCGCGCATGGATTTATGCAACGCCGAAATGATATCATAATGCCATTCGCCATCCTTATCATAAAGCAGATGGGAACGCGCCATCACCTCCTCGATCAGTTTCACCGAGATCTTCGCCGCGCGCATCGCGCATGCCTCAAGCGCCGAGAGTGCCTGACGTGCATCGCCCCCCGATGCCTCCGCGAGAAACAAAAGTCCTCCCTTCTCCACTGAAATTTTTCCTGAGAGAAGCACTTCATCGGAAGCGAGCGCCCGCTCCAATAACTTCTCGATGACTGCGGCGGAAAGTTTTTCCAATACCAAAACGCGCGTCCGGGAGAGCAGTGCAGCATTCACGGAAAAACTCGGGTTCTCGGTCGTCGCCCCGATAAGGATGATTATCCCATTCTCGACATATGGAAGCAGAGCATCCTGCTGCGCCTTGTTCCATCGATGTATCTCATCAAGAAAAAGAATCGTTCGTCTCTTCGCTTCGTAGTTTTCTTTCGCGCGCGCTATCACCATCTGCAAATCCTTCTTCCCGCTGCTGACCGCCGAAAGCTGAATGAATTCCGCGGAAAGTTCCGTCGTGAGGAGCCTTGCGAGCGTCGTCTTGCCACTTCCTGGTGGCCCCCAAAAGAGAAGCGACGGAACACTCCCTTGCCGGACCGCCTCGCGGAGAAACGACCCCTCTCCAAAAATTTTCTCCTGTCCAAAAAACTCCGAAATCGTTTTCGGTCGCAATCGTTCCGCAAGCGGGATGTTTTTTTGCTCACTCATAATAAATGGTATTAACCCCGGAGCAAGCTCCGGACATTGAAACGAGCAAGAGCTCGTTTCAATTTCGCGGTCCCGCCATGGCGGGACGAGGTATTTACCCATATGTTACCGTCACTCGCTCGAAAGTGAAAGTAAGAACTTTCACTTTACTCACTCGCTAGGTAATAATTGTTCTCCGATTTCGACCGCACCAGACCGAATAAGTGTCACACGGCCATTTTCCAATTTCACGATTGTGGATGGTTTACTCTGAAGTATCCCTCCATCAACATAAAAATTAATTTTGTCTCCAAAATATTTTTTCGCTTCTTCAATCGTTTCTGCTGGACGCATTCCTTGGATATTCGCACTCGGTGCGATGAGCGGTCCCGTTTCACGCAGAAGGGTTCGGAGCGATTCATCGTCTGGAATACGAAAGACTAAATGTGCTGTACCACGAGACAAATATTGTAAATCTTCATTCGCACAAGAAAGCATCACACTTACCTTTCCCGGCCATACTGTCTCAAGCCAAGTTTTCTCTTTCAATGACAATTTGATAGAAAATTTCTCAAGCTCGGAAAAATCAGCAATGAGAATGATGCAGGGTTTATCGACATCTCGCTTCCGAAGAGCATATACTTTCTCGATAGCATCTTCTTTCCAAACGCTCGCCACCATGCCGTAGAGCGTGTCGGTCGGGATGATTCCCACGCCGCCTGACTTCAGCGATTGGATGATATCTTTCCCGAACATACTCATATCTTCATCGTGATCCCGATCGGGCAATGATCCGATCCCTCGACATCATTCAGGATAAAGGCATCACCAATCCTATCGATTATATTTTCACTCACGAAAAAATAATCGATGCGCCAGCCGACATTCCGCTCGCGCGCGCGCGTCTTCATGTCCCACCAGGAATATTTCGCTTCGGTCGGATGAAGTCTCCGAAAAGTATCATGAAATCCGACCGGCGCGAGCGTATCCATCCAGGCACGCTCAATCGGGAGAAATCCTGAAATCTTCGCATTCTCCTTCGGACGAGAAAGATCAATCTCATTGTGAGCCGTATTCACATCACCACAAAAAATCACTTTCTTCCCCTGATCTTTAAGTGACAGAATGTATTCATAGAACTCGTCATAGAATTGCAATTTGTATTTCAATCGCTCGTCACCGGAACCTCCGTTCGGAAAATAGATATTGAACAAAGTGAATTCTTTGAATTCCAGTTCGATCATCCTCCCCTCACGCGAAAGCAGATTCTTTCCGAAATCCGTCTTCACATTGATTGGCTGAACCTTCGTATACACCGCGACCCCGCTGTATCCCTTACGCTCCTTACAACAATTCCAGTATGCCGTATACCCATCCGGTTTCAACAGTTTTTCAGAAAGCACACCCTCGTCAAACACTTTCGTCTCCTGGACGCAGACGATATCATAACCGCTCTTTTCCAGCCATTCGACAAAACCTTTCCGCTCACCGGCGCGGATTCCATTGACGTTCCAAGAAATGATTGAGATCGTTTTTGATTCTTTCATACCGGTATCCTATCATATTTCCCTGCAAGAAAATAACCCTATCCCCATCAAACAACCCATTGAGCATATAAAAATGGCCATTCATAAACACTTAACCCCTGCGTATCTCTCTCATTTTTCTTTCCTAAACTCTCTCTTCCAAACTCTCATCTCTGATAGTTTATTTCTTCAAATATGCCCTGTCCGATAAGTCGAGCACGAGATCATCGAGCTCCTTGAAACGGCGCTTTTTTTCCTCGATTGGGATGATGTCTTCCATCTTTTCTTTGGCTACCGTTCCGGGACGCGGCGAAAACCACGCGATATAGACTTTTTCAAATCCAACTTCCTTGACGAGGTTTTTCGAATCCTCGAAATCTTCCAAAGTCTCACCTGGAAATGCCACAATGATGTCGGTGGTGAATCTGATTTCGGGAATTTTCGTCCGGATACGCGAGATGAGATTAAGATATTCCTCCCTCGTATACCAGCGATTCATATTTTTCAGCACGGCGCTCGATCCGGATTGCACCGGGAGATGCAGGAGTCGATCGATATTCGCATGACGCGCCATGACATCGATCAGTTCGTCCGAAAAATCCCAAGGATTGGAGGCGATGAAAGAGACTTTTTTTATACTGGAAATCTGCGCTACGCAATCCAAAAGCTGCGGAAAGAGTGTCGGGATCCGGTGTCTATTAAGATGCTTGACCATGGTCGGCAACACCTTCGTGCCATCAGGCAATACATATGATTCCCCTTCCTGTATTTTCTCCATCAAAAAATCCGAACCGTAGGAATTCACGTTCTGACCAAGCAAGAGAATCTCTTCGAATCCGTCCCGCGCCAACATCTCCGCTTCATTGATAATTTCCTCGAACGGCCGCGAAACTTCCTTGCCGCGTGAAAAAGGTACGATGCAGAAAGCGCAATAATTATTGCAACCATTGGAAATCGGAAGCGAGGCGAATTTCACAGCCGTCCGTTTCGGCGCATGCCCGAATCCAACTTCTTCTATCGGCAGAAACTCCACATCAGGGAGACGGCGCTGTAATTTCTTCAGCATCTTGCCGCTTGGTTCACGCGTCGCCGCTCCGATGAGACAGCCAGTAATCACGATATGAGCATCGGTCTTTCCGTAATTTCCTTCCCGGATACTCCGAATCAAGCCAAATACTTTTTCCTCCGCCCGTTCACGAATGACACAGGTATTGAGAATGATGATATCTGCATCATTCATTTTTTCAGCGGGTAAAACTCCACGAGACTCATAGAGGCTCGCCACTCGCTCGGAATCCGCCACATTCTGCTGGCATCCGAAAGTATGGATGAAATATTTTTGAGACATATAACCGACAAATCATACCCTGAAAGCCCCAAAAAATCAACAAAAAAAGAAGGGCGTCTTTGCCTTTCTTTTTTCTTTTTCCCAGTATCTAATATCTATTATCTGGTATCCAATATCTAATATCCTCTCCCCTACTCTTTCGTCGCGCGGAGGATTTCTTCGATGGAGGTCATGCCGATCACGCATTTCGCGAAACCGTCCTCCACCATGGTCGCCATATGATTCTCATATCGGGCGGCCTTCTCGATGTCTTCGGTCGTGGCCGCTTGAGAGATAAGTTTGCGGATATTACTTTCCATTTCGAGCACCTCATAGACGCCGCCGCGGCCGCGATACCCTTCGCCGCCGCACTGATCACAGCTTCCCGGCTGATAAAAGTCAATATCATCCCAATTCTTCACCTTCGCCATATATTTCACCGTCTCCTTGTGTTTCTTGAGAAAAGTCATCAGTGCATCAATATCATAATTTCTCCCCAGGGCCTCGATCTGTTTCGCGTCCAATCGATAGGGTTTGCGACACTCCGGACACAAACGCCTCACGAGACGCTGTGCGATGATCACGTTCACGGTCGAAGCGATGAGGAATGGTTCCGCACCCATATCAAGCATGCGAGGAAGCGTAGCGGCCGCGCTATTGGTATGAAGGGTCGAAAGTACAAGGTGTCCGGTCATCGCGGCATGCATCGCGATTTCAAGCGTTTCATTATCGCGGATTTCACCGACCATGATGATATCCGGATCCTGACGAAGAAGCGCCCGGAGCCCAGCCGCGAAGGTCATCCCTACTTTCGAATTGATCTGCGTCTGATTCACCCGTGGCATGCGATATTCCACCGGATCCTCGACGGTGCTCACATTCACTTCGGGAGTATTGAGGATATCCATCGCGGTGTAGAGCGTCGTCGTTTTTCCGGAACCGGTCGGTCCGGTCACAAGAATCATCCCGTTCGGCTTATTCATCTGGCGCTGTACCGCCTCAAGCGCATCTTCCGAAATACCCATTTTTTCCAAAGTAAGTCCGCTTGACGTTTCATCGAGCAAACGCATCACCACTTTTTCCCCATCGAAAATTGGGAGAATACTGACACGAAAAGAAATCTTGTACTCGTCCTTCGCGATCTTGAATCGTCCATCCTGTGGCACGCGATGTTCGTCGAGCTTGAGATTGGAGAGCACCTTGATACGAGCCACGATTCCCGCAGCGGTATCTTTCGGAAGTGACATCGCATCATGAAGCACTCCGTCGATACGGTATCTGACATGCACTTCCTTCTCATCCGGTTCGATATGGATGTCCGATGCCTTCTGGAGAATAGCGTGCTTGAGGAGGGTATCCACCACACGGATGATCGGGAGATCAGCCGCGACTTTTTCCAGATTATCCCCGGGAGAGACATCCTCATCCTTCTTCACGCCATCCGTCAGAATATCTCCGAATTCCGCCTCCAAACTCCGACCATATTGACGGAGAATGACCTGAATACTCTCTTTCGTGGTAAGACATGGGATGATCTTCAGCCCCGTTTTTTTCTTGATGAAATCGATGGTCTGCAGGTCGTCCGGACTGAGCATCGCCACCTTCAGGTTCATTCCCACCTTTTCAAAGGAAACGATATTTGATTTCTTCGCAATAAGCTCAGGAATGATCTGCAGAATCTCCTCCGGTACCGCCTGCTTGGAAAGATCCACAAACGGGATGCCGAGCACATAGGCATAGACTTTCTGCAAATCCGCCTCCGATATGAGCTCCTTTTCAAACAGTGCCTTTCCGAAGTCTTTTTGACTCTTGGTCACCTCGTCGAACACCACTTCCAAATCCTCCTTCTTCACCAGATTGGAATCAAGAAGAAATTCCTTCAATTGAGCATTACTAACATGCATAGTATTTTTCTTTGTATTCTTTGTATTGTTTCTATTATACAACAAAAGCGTAAAAATAGAGAAAAAACAACGCAGGAAGCAAATCCTGCGTTGATTGATCATATTCACCGCTTCTCTTTTCTCTACTCTGCCTTCTATTTCCTCACCTCTATCCTCTTCTCTCTTCTCCTTTACATCATTCCCATGCCACCGGCGCCGGGCATCGGTGTATCTTTTTTCTCTTCCGGAAGGTCGACGACCGCCGCCTCGGTCGTGAGGAGAAGCGCTGCGACGGAAACTGCATTTTCCAATGCGAGGCGCGTCACCTTGAGTGGATCGATGATACCGGCCTTTACCATATCATCTTCATACCGATTTTCAAGGGCATTATATCCATAGTTCGCCCCTTTGCCACGAAGCACTTCATTCAAGACGACAGCCGCATCCTGCTCGCCGGCATTCGTCGCGATCTGACGAAGTGGTTCAGAGAGCGCCTTGAGCAGGGTCTCATATCCCGCGCGGTATTCGTGATTGGTAATCGATTTCTTCGCATATTTTGCAGTCACTTCGGCTGATGCCTTTGCAAGCGCGACACCGCCACCGGCGACGATACCTTCTTCGATAGCGGCCTTGGTCGCATTCACCGCATCTTCCATTTTGTGCTTCATATAGGTCAGTTCCGTTTCCGTCGAAGCACCAACACGGATAACCGCGACACCACCCGCGAGTTTCGCCTTTCGCTTCTCGAGTCTTTCCCGATCATAGTCGCTCTCGGTTTTCTGTATCTGTGCCGCAATTTCACTCACGCGCGCCTCGATCAGTTTCTTCTTTCCTTTGCCACCGATAATGGTCGTCGCATCCTTGGTCGAGATGACTTTCGTCGCCTGACCGAGCATATTGATTTCTACGGCATCGAGTTTCATTCCCTTGTCACTCGACACAACCGTCGCGCCGGTGAGGATGGCGATATCTTCGAGGAGTGCCTTCCGTGCCTCGCCATATTCCGGCGCCTTGATCGCGAGCACATTGAGCACGCCACGAAGCTTGTTCACGACGAGCGTCGCCAATGCTTCACCATCAACATCCTCCGAAAGAATCACGATATCCTTCTTCCCGCCCTTGGCAAGTTTCTCGAGTATTGGCACGATATCTGCAATGGCAGAAATTTTCGCATCCGTAATGAGAATGTATGGACTATTGATCTCCGCGGTCTGCGCCTGCGGATCCGTCATCATGTACGGCGAAATGAATCCCTTGTCGAATTTCATTCCTTCGACGATTTCTTTCGACAACCCGAGCGTCTGCGACTGTTCGGTCGTCACGACACCGTCTTTGCCGACCTGATGCATCACTTCCGCGATCATTTCGCCCATTTCGACTGACTCGGCGGAAATAGTCGCGATCTGAGCGATCGATTTCCTGTCCTTGATCGGCTGCGCATTTTTTTTCAAGATCGCGATCACCTCATCCTTGGCCGATTCCATACCGCGACGGATTCCGACCGGATTGATACCGGTTTCGACGAATTTCAGCCCCTCGCGTACGAGCGCCTGCGTGATGACGGTCGAAGTCGTCGTTCCATCCCCGGCGGCGTCATTCGTCTTCATCGCGACTTCCTTGATGAGCTGTGCACCGAGATTTTCCAAGTGATCCTCGAGTTCGATTTCTTTCGCGATAGAAACGCCGTCATTGGTGATGACCGGAGTCCCGTATGATTTCCCGAGGATGACATTCCTCCCTTTCGGTCCGAGCGTCACTTTCACGGCATTCGCCACCATATCGATTCCCCGCTTCATCGCCTTCCTCGCGTCTTCATTGTATGCAATTCTCTTCGCCATAAAAATATGTGATTCAACAAAAAAGGAACCATCATTTCAAAATGATTTCCCGTTTATTGTTTCCTGTTAATGGTTATCTGATTTGTTTAGCACTCTCTATTATAGACTGCTAAACAAAGATGTCAACTTCCGGCGATTCCGACAAAAGCAGCTCATCCGTCCTGAAAAAATACTCCTGTTTACTTTTTGACCCCCGTGTTCGCGGTCGATTTCGAATCGCAGGTGAAGGTATACCAGTTCGCCTTCTGTACGCCGATACCCATAGTATCGCTTGCGAGCACATTGATAATCGTATTCACGATGAGCCAGCCGGTGAGAATGAGTGCCAGTCCCGTGATTACCCTCCAGATCATCCCTTTGGCCGTACTCATCATACCGGTGTTTCCGGCTGAAACGATATAGGTAATGCCGGCGATCATGATGAGCGCGAGTCCGATGATGACCATGACGCTCATCCCCCAGTCGATAATACCTTTGCCGCCGATGATAATATGGCACAACGTGCATACCTCAGGATGTTCTGTCGTTCCGCAAGGAACGAGTCCGGCATCCACCGGAAGCGGCACGAACAGGAGCGGCATAAGGATAAGAGCGAAGGCAAATACGAGTCGTGCGGATGATTTCATAATTTTTTCTTTAGAGCCTTTTCATATCCATTATACACCCTTTCCCTGAAAAAAATCATATCCGTATTCCCTCTTTCGATATCCTTCGTGTCTCTCGTCATATCTTGAAAATCATCACATCGCCATCCTGTACCCTATATTCCTTCCCTTCCAGGCGAAGCACGCCCTGCTCCTTGGCGGCGGCCCAGGATCCGGTCGCGATAAGTTTTTCCCAAAAGATAACCTCCGCGCGTATGAACTTCTCCTGGAAATCAGAATGGATGGCTGCACCCGCCTGCGGAGCGGTGGATCCCCGAAGTATGGTCCAAGCACGGGTCTCTTGTACACCCGTCGTAAAAAAAGTCATCAAACCGAGAAGAGAATACGCCTCACGAATGAGTTCCGGTAAATGCGTCGAGAGACCGAATTCAGCCTGTTCTTCTTTCGTCATCTCATTTAATTCTTCCTCGATCTTGATATCAAGACGCACGTGCGGACGAGATGCCAATGCCGGTGGAAGCGCCGCCTCGATATCCGACATATTATAGACATACAGGAATGGTTTCGCCGTCAACAGCGAAAGTTCTTTGAGAAATCTCCCGCTTTCGTTTGGATCCCCAGGGAGAATGACGGTGTTTCCGAGCAACCCCTGTTCCAATCCGGTCGTAAGCGCTTCGAGAATCGCCACTTCTTCGACGGCCCCCTTGCGATTGGCGCGGACCTCCTTCATTGTTTTATCCCTCCGCTTCGTCACCGTCTCGAGATCCGACAAGATCAGTTCCGTATTGATCACCTCGATATCATTTTCCGGGTCAATCGTATTATGAACATGAATGATATCCGGATTTTCGAACACGCGCACTATCTGGATGATCGCATCCACCTCACGGATATTGGCGAGAAATTTATTTCCCAATCCTTCGCCGTCGCTCGCGCCTTTGACCAAGCCGGCGATATCGACGAATTCCACCACGGCCGGAACAATTTTTTCCGTCTGGGAAAATTCCGAAAGTGCCTGCAGCCGATGATCCGGAACGGTCACGATACCGATATTCGGCTCGATAGTACAGAAAGGATAATTATTGATATCGACTTGCTTATGCGTCAACGCCTTGAACAGAGTGGACTTCCCGACATTCGGCAAGCCAACAATGCCGACCGAAAGTTTTGTATGCGACATAATCTTGCGTTATGAGTATATGATCGATGTTTCCTTCTTCTTCCTTCGTCCCGATGCTTTTTCTGCCATACCCATTATTATCGCTCGTTTCCCGCTATAATTCAAGCCATACGGATATCGTGTTCATAGCCGGAAAATCCCCGCCGAATCGGAACACTGCGAGAATGAGAAACCCACATTCATGGATTGACTTCCGATTGACGCGCCTGATACGCCGCTGTATATTCAAAGTGGACGCAATCGTGGAAATATATCCATCTTCTGAAAATATCGTTTATGTCAACATCCGAATCATCACCGCGACCCGTACCAAAGGAAGAGCCACAGCCAAGCGCACTGAAAAACACGGCGCGAGCATGGGGTGGTCGTTTGGCGGCAGCTGGAGCGCTCGCAATGCCACTCGCGGGACAGGCGGCGGAAATCCCAGAAGAGCGTGTGAGTCCGCAGAAAACGGAAAAAATCATTTCTCAAAAAGAAAATCCGGATCACATTGCCAAAAGCCTCATGGAAGCGCGACAGAGCATGCGGGAAAAAATCGACCGATTGGGAATCTTCACTGGCGGACCGGAATTCATCGAAAATGTGAAACAGAATGCGAATACCGTCCGCGCCTTTCTGGATAATCCCTCCGTCATACCGAAGCTTCCGGGAGTATTGGGTGAAATAGTAGAGCTCTATGCTTCGACACTCGTCGATGCGAAGAAATATGCTCCTTCTCTGTATGTGGAAAACGTGAAGTTTTTTCAGCATGCTTTGGAAATCGTGGAAAAGAAACCACTCACGCAAGTCAAACAGGAATTGATAGCGCTTTTCTGAGCGATGCGAGTTTTTTTCTTTCCTCTCTCTATCCTCTCAACAAACAATTCTATGAATCCGGGAATTTTCAAAGCCTATGACATGCGCGGTATTTATCCGACCGACCTCGACGAACATGACGCGTACGATATCGGACGCGCCTTCGTCCTCCATTTTCGTCCGAAAAAAATAGCCGTGGGACAGGATATCCGCCGTTCGAGTCAAAGTCTCTTCGAGGCTTTCATCCGCGGTGTCACGGAAAGCGGTGTGGATGTCCTCGATCTCGGTCTCACCTCGACACCGATGGTCTATTTCGCGGCCGGGACGCTCGATGTCGATGCCGTCGTCGCGATCACTGCATCGCATAATCCCCCGCAATGGAATGGTATGAAGTTCGCCCTGCGCGGCGCTATTCCGGTCGGGGAAACAACCGGGCTCTCCGATATTCGCGACCTCGCTCTCGAAGGAAAATATCTCGCGTCCGAAATGGTCGGCATGGTCGCCTCGCATAATATCAAAAACGACTATATTAATTATTTCACTTCCTTCGCCGATTTCCAAGGGAAAAAATTCACGATCGCCGTCGATACCGCTAATGCGATGGGAGTGCTTGAACTCGACATGTATCGGAAATTTCCAGAAGAACTGAACATGGTAAATATCTACGATGATCTTTCACATCCCTTCGAATGCCATGAAGCGAATCCACTCAAACTCGAAACCCTTGCGGAAATCCAAGCAAAGGTTCGTGAAGTGAATGCTGATCTCGGCATCTGTTACGATGGCGATGCGGATCGTGTCGGCTTTATCGATGAAACAGGAGTGATCATCCCGATGGATCTCATTACCGGGCTTCTCGGAAAAAGCGTTCTCGAACGGAATCCAGGTGCCACCATACTCTACGATCTCCGCTCCTCCCGTGCAGTAAAAGAGGTAATCGAAGAGAACGGCGGCGTCGCGCTCGAGTGCCAAGTCGGACATGCCAATATCAAAAAACAAATGCGCGAAACGGGTGCCATCTTTGCTGGCGAACTCTCCGGACACTATTATTTCAAAGAAAATTCCTTCGCGGAATCAAGCACCCTCGCTGCGATCTATCTCCTTAATCTCATGGCCAAGACCGGAAAGAAGATATCCGAACTCGCGCTCGATCTCCGTCGCTACGCCCACTCAGGAGAAATCAATAGCGTTGTGGCGAATAAAGACGCTGTCATCGCGACACTCAAAGAAAAATACGCCGATGGCATCATCACCGAACTCGACGGCGTGAAAATAGATTACCCCGACTGGTGGTTCAATGTCCGCCCTTCCAATACCGAGCCGGTACTGCGGCTCAATCTCGAAGCGAAGACGAAAGAGCAGATGAAAATGAAACAGACTGAATTACTCGCTCTTATCCGGGGGTGATTGACGAGTATTCAAAGGAGCGATATACTGATTTCAATGAATACTCATGATTTGAAGAAAAAAGCAGCAGAAGCGAAACGAAACGGTTGAAACCGCCCTCTGGGGTGGTTTTTTTCTAGTCCTTTAAACTTCAAGGAAGAGGAGTAATCATCATGGGAAACATTCATCCCTCAGACACAGTATCTCTGAACAATATCCCTTGTCCGATCATGCCGAGCGAACACCCAAACAGGTACTGCGATTGCCCGCGCGCTCTTCTCGGGTTTTCAGGAAACTGTCATGCCTCCGGCGAATGCAAGGTCATCACACTCGTTCCCGGAGCCAGAGAAGAAGCGATCCGATTCACGGATCGGCACAGTTACTGATTCAGATTCAGACACCTGACCAAGGAACTCCTTGGTCTGTTTTTTTCTTATATGTTCTTTGCTCCTTGTTCCTTGTTCATTGTGATGAGTTGTCCGCAGGCGGCGGCAATATCGTTTCCCATGGCGCGCCGTCGCGTCACATCGACACCCCGCTCTTGCAATATTTCCTGAAATTTCGTTACGTGCTCCTCATCGCTTTTATGATACGTGCTCGCGGTCGTGTTATACGGGATGAGATTTACCTTCACTTTTCCGATACCGTTCGCGAAACGGGCAAGCTCCAGAGCGCTCGCCTCGGTATCATTTACTCCTTCGAGAAGAATATATTCGAGCGTCAGGTGCCGCCTCGCCTCAGGGAATTTCTCGAAATAATTCTTCGTCCAAGCAGAAAGTTTTTGCAAAAATTCTGGGTATGATGTCGGCATCATCTCCTGACGCAACAACGCATTGGCCGAATGGAGCGATATCGCGAGCCGTACCGGCGGCCATGTCGTATCATTGAGGAGCATCTGAAGCATCGGAATAAGCCCGACTGTCGACACGGTGATCTTCGTCGGTCCGATATCGGTATGTGTGAGAATAGTCTCTATGGCAGCTTTCACATTTTCGTAATTGGCAAGCGGTTCCCCCATACCCATAAAAACGATATTACTCACTCGATCATGTTCATTCTTCAAGGCAGCCAGACGATATGCCCAAAATCGGTACTGATCAATAATCTCGTCTTCGCTTAAATTTCGACTCAATCCCATTTTTCCGGTTGCGCAAAACGTGCACGCCATGGCACATCCTACCTGAGAGGAAACACAGATAGTCCGGTATCCACGGGCATTTCGCATCAGTACCGTCTCGATACGCGCCCCATCGGACAAGCTGAGTACCGCTTTTTCAGTATCACCATTATAACTTTTCAATACCATCACTTCCTGCGTCGAAAGAAACGGCAGAGCCGCCATCAATGATTCCCTCATATCTTTCGAGAGTGAGGTCATCACTTCGAAGGAACCGAGATTCGGGTCAAACAGCCCCTGCTTAAACTGACGCCATCGGAAAGCTGGGGCATCGGGAAATAACTCCGAAAAGATTTTTTTTCTCATTTCCATAGCCCCTGATACTACACGACTAATCAGGAGCGGTCAACCGTTACGAGCAGACTACTGCGCATAGAAAATATCCCGATATTCCCTCTTTTCTTCAAAAGCCTTTTCCTTCGCTGATATTTCTTTCAAGGTATTCATAAATTTCTCTTCCTTGAAATTCGTTTCTTTCGCATGTTCGTCCAGATAGGAGCGCTTCTCTTCGTCCGTCCAATGAAACTGGTATACCGCCTGTTTCCAAAACAAAATGCCGAAAGATGCCGTCACGATCATCAGGAAGAAAAAGAGATACCGATGAGAAAAATACCACATCAAAATCAGCCGATGCAGCATGTCCCGCACGGTCACCTTCCTTATTTTTTTACCGAATATATTCATAGTCTTTCCTCTTAGAGCCTGTTGAAAAATCCACCGCCTGTCAAAAAAGATATGCTTGTCGGCTTACATTCCAGAATTTCGGCTGCAAACCCCTCAAAGCTCGTCGGAATATCCCGATATTCCTCCTCACTTTTCACGGTTTTCGCTCGAAATTCTGGAATGTAACGCTCGACATGGCTTTTTCAACAGGCTCTTAATCCTTGGTATAGACGACGATACTGAAAAAAGCTTGTACTAATTTTTTCGCGACCGGTTGCTCCGAAACGGAAGCAGTACCATCTGAAAATATCGGGTTATTGGTTACAAACGCACTGCCGCGCGACACGCCAGAATCACTTGGTTCCCATTGCCGTATATCAAGCGACACCACATCGATCGAATAAGACAATGACTCCAACTGATGCAAGAATTGAGCTACCTTCGCATACTCTCCCCGAACATCGAGGCGAAGCGACATATACTGATCAAACGGCAGATTCTTGAGAATACTTTCGTCTTTCTTCTTTTCCGTATTACTACTGCTTTCATCACTTAATTTGTCGGCATTTTTTGGGGCGGTGACCTTGTTCTTCAGCGCCTGATCCTGATTCGTGATACTAATCTCCACATCATTACCATGAGCCAATAATTCGATACTTTCGATAAACGGTACCACCTGATCATGACTGACCAAGGTATCGAATTTCCCCTCGTCCTGAAGGATAAGGTCATACTGTTCCCTCAATTGCGGCAGTTCTTTCACTCGGTTCTCTTTGCTTTCTTGCAAGGCATGATTCGCTTCGATGGTATTCGCCTTCTCAACGATCAGTCTCTGAAAAGGGAAAATACCCCACTGGAAAAGAGCCGCAAAGAGAAGGAATGCCGTGGCAATGATTCCCAAGGGGATCCACTTGTGTATGGATGAGTTCATAGGTTTACTGAATACATTCTTTTTTCACTGAAAAACCGATCTGGAAAACGATATCCTTCGGCGACAGCCAAGTGGAAGGAGGGATATCGATGGCGGTAAAACACGATTCCTTATTCAGATTCTTTTCGAGTAAAACAATATCGTTCCGATCGCCCGCCTTTCCGGAAAAATCAACCTCATAATCCTTGGTCGCCACACTGGAAAGAATCACTCCGGGAGGGAGCGCCTGCTCCAACTTGATCAATAATTCCGTAAAATGAAAATGTTCCTGATTCAGACGGGCGACTATATCCACCTTTCTGTTCACCTCCTGAAACTTCGCTTCGCTTTCAGCAAGCATTTTCCGATTCGCGTCCAACTCCATCTGTCTTGTCGTGTCCTGAAAAGATGTTTCACTATACTGCAGGGAGAAAAACGCCCCCGTAAGGATCACTATATACAGACCCAAGAAGAACAAAAGCATCAGCATCTGAGAGAATACGAACCGGGACCGTACCCTCTCTTTCAGGTACAGCTTTTTGTTTTCCGGCAACAAATTAAGCAAGATATTCATATTCTTCTATATTGGGGATGGCGAGGCCGATAGCGGTCGAGTATTGTACGGAATGGTTTCGATCGATCGGGGGGATATTGTCACCCATCCTGACATTCACCCAGGGATCGCCGAGCGTCACCGTCTTTCCGAGTTTCCAGGTCAGATACGGGATGAGCCCTTTCATATTCGCTCCGCCACCGCAGAGCATGATGGAATCGACCCGTGATGAATACTGCAGATTCTCCAGATAAAATTCGATGGATCGCTCCATCTCGCTCGCCAGATTATCCAGAATAGGATGAGCCGCGCAAAAGACGGGATTCTCATCGGTAAAAGAGCCGATGCCTTGTGAAAGCTTTATCTTTTCGGCCTCTTCGAAAGAAATGTGCATTTCTTTCGAAATCGCATCGGTGATCGCTTGGGACGACAACGGAATACTCGACGTGAAGCAGGGAATATTTCCGAGACAGACGAAAAAGCTCGTCCGTCGATCCCCAATATCGACGATGATGGTTGTTTTCTGCAGGTCCTCCGTATTGGAAAGAAGGCTTCGCGCCTGCGCGACGGCCTCGGTCTCCATCCCCACCACCTCGAGTCCGGCACGCTCTACGACATCATAAAACGTATCGACGACATTCCGCGCGACGGCCACCACCAGCACAAATGTCTTCTCTTTCGATCGATCATGAAACACCTCATCGGAAAGCACCTGCCAATCATAATATACCTGTTCAAGAGCAAGCGGAATATTCGCTTCTATTTCCCATTTGATCGCCTCCTCGACTTCCGATTCGGGCATATGCGGCAACGCGATGATACGCAAAAACGCTTTCGTCTCAGGAAGAGAGCAGACAACTTTCTTCGTCTTGATTTTTCCCGGCTTCCCCTGCTCGGAAAGTTTCCGGATAGCCGCGATCACCACCGCCTCATCCCGGATCTCGCCATCCATCACCGCGCCATTCGGAAATGATACCGAAGCATAAGACCGGAAGACATGCTTCCCACCTTCCTCTTCGATCCATACCCCCTTCACCGACAAGTCGCTCAAATCGAGCCCGAACGGTCGTGGGAAGAAATTGATGATTTTTTTCTGGAATAACCCCATGTTTTTTATTTTCTTTTTCCTCTGACTATTTTACCACACATCATCAATTATAACTCTTCCCAAAGATCGATCTTATACTGCGACCCTGTCGGAAAATATGGCGGTGGACAATACAAAAGATTGTTGTCATAATTTATCACGCGGTTTATATAGCCGGAAACATGATTCCCGGTGGCGATATCACTCCATGCAAATCCGTATCGCTGATTACTCGAAAGCGCTCCGAAGAGCGTGATAGTCGTTTTGATATTCGTACCGGATCCGCCCACATACTGCAGCCGACCGACTCGACCCCTCTGCGCTATGAGCGCCCCATCGATGTACAAATTATCATTGCTATTCTTATATATCTCTATGTCTTGCTGTCCGACAATCCCGATCATCTCATCGCAATTATAATTCGTATATCGGATATCCCTCCCGATATACACGCTCTTATACGCGCTCGATTGGAGATTCGCCGCGACGACCGTAATTCGTTTATTATTGACCGTTCCTTCCAACCATACGTTGTTCTCGACGAAAATCGCCCCGTTGTTCACGATGGGATAATTCTGCACGCATGCTCCTGCACAAGTGGTGCATGATCCGTTACCGGAAACCCTGTCATATTTGTCTATTTGATTGATGGAACCCGTGACACTTTGTACTCTGCAGACATCATATGTCCCATTTGTCTTGAGGATGATATGCCTCCCCTGTCCGGTTGCATCGAAATATTTCCCTCTTCCCGCTTGCGCCTCGCTTTTCATGAGACTGAGATCTCCGAGTATGCCATTGAAATCCACCGGTGATACTGGAAAGGATCTCCCTGCCTCAAAGACATCCGTACGTTCGGGAACTGCGCTCGGTGGCGTCTCAGCAGGACGCACGGAAACCGTAATACCAGTCGCCGGCGGTACGTTCTTGTGCGTATGCACGCCGAACTCATTGACACCATTATGATCCGAATCATCATACACATCGACCGAACTTGTCACGAGATTATGCGCCAAACCATCAACCCGAATACCATTATTGGAGTGCATCGGTCCGAAAATCTCCGTTCCTACTCCGATTCGCACCTTCTCATTGCTCATTATGGCGTTTTCACTCCATGACGGCTTCCGCAAACGCACCTTGATCTTCCGTTTCAATTCCGAATTTGCAGTCGTCCATCCAGTTGATTCAACGGAAATAATCGTTTGACTCGGATCTGGCGGAATGACGACAACCGAATATACTCCATTCGAAAAAGCCCCCTCATACGCATCATGTACACCGAGCGGATACGGGCTGGTGTTTGCCCAAAATGCCTGCACCTGACTCGCCGTCCGACCGTCAAGCTGATGTGCGAGATACCATTTATAAAAATGAACACCAGCTTCCGCTATCTGCAGCGCCTGTTCCTTGTCATCCTGCTTGAGACTGTACTGCAACTGAGAGACGATAAAACCGACGATGGATGACAAAAGAATCATCACGATTGTCATGATAGTAAGCGCATACGCGATAGCAGAACCTCTCAATCGTTTCATAGAATTCAATTATCATTCAAATTCCGAAGCTCAGCAAAAGACTCGATATTGATGAAGTCCGGAGCGTGGTTCGGATCGATATTTATCATCAAATGCACCTTAACCAATCGAACATTCGATATCGCTACCGGTGTGACGAGCGGGGTATCCGCAGGGTAATCAGCATTATAATAATAAAATATCGGATCACTCTCGGTATTGACGACTGAAGTGGAAATGATATCCGTCGTCTCGTCTCCGCTTGGATAGGTGACGGGCGTTCCCGACGTCGGATTCGTGATTCCACGATACAAGGTACTCCCCGAAAGATAATAGTGTACCCGCTCGGTTATATTGTCCCTATCGATATCCAGATATACCTTCAGATCAAAATCATCACCCGACTCCACCGGATAATCACCATTGTCCGCCTGTCGCGTCCTGCGAATTTCCTTCACAACCTGATTGACACCGCGAGAGGCTATAAGCGAGGCATTCCCCATCTCGATGATAAACTTATTGCTCTCCCAACTGCGAAGAAAAAGTATGGTCATCGCCTCCATACCGATAGTCACTATGGCGATGGCCATAATCATCTCTATGAGGGACATCCCTTTTTTTGTCTGTGTTCTCTTCATATCTTTCAACTTGCCGTCAACGCAAACGATTTTTCCCCAAGCGCGTTCCCCGGAAGAGCGATCGTCCCGGTTCCGGTTTCAAATCCCGTTGCGGTAATATTCACGTCATACGTTCCCGCCGCAAGCGGCGTGTTCAATACCGGAAAATACGCTTGACCATATGTGTCAGTGACTACCGTTTCATCATATCCGAGAGCGATGCTCTTCAATTGGACCGACGCACTGGCTATCGCCGGTCCACTCGCTCCATTCGTTACCTTAATCAAAGCGGAAGAGACATTTCTATTCGCGAGAATCATGGTTATTTCCGGCGTAGTATTCGGCAAAAGATGTATCGTTCCAAATGAAGGCTCTTCAGGTGTCAGTCGAAGAAATGAATATCCCGTCTCACCCGTCCCGAGTGCGACCGTATATACTCCCGAACTTCGATTGTTCAAGGATCTTTCACCATCGCCATCGGTAGTAGTATCCTCCGCATAGTCGTACTTTGTCGAGGTATCAGCGTTCGTTCCGATTATCAATCCGCCGGAAATCGTAAAATTTCTATTCGGTACACTCACAGCATACGGATCTTCCGTCCGAAAATTGATCGTCGACTTCCGATCTGATACCAATGTCGTCGTCGTCAGGCTTCCTGCGACTATCGATGTATGCGTATTCGCCGGATAGAATGTTGAGGTCGGATAAGGGTCATATGTCTGATTGCTATAATACCCGTTCTTATCGACTGAGATATGATATCCCTGCACCGATGCCACGGCCCCAGGAAATGTCCCATTGCCATTCGCATCCGTATCAAATGTCATATCGACTGACGGAGAAACGGAAATGTTCGTCACGTGCACGGTGGCACCGGACACACCAATGCCCGCATCATTCAACACATTAACCGAAAGAATACCCGTTCCGGCGGCTACCGATTCGACACCGTCAAGGGAAAACAATGATACGGCAGACACCTTCTCTGAGTCGGTAGCACCGCCCCAAAAAACCGTAATGGTCACTTTTTTATAATCATTCGGAGCAGCATCGGTTCCAAGCGCTGCGGATCCATCCGTTGAATCATCAACGTATTGAACTACTGTTTTGACGGTATATGTCGTCGTATTCGCTGCTATTGTCTGATTCGGAATAATAATACCCGGAGGAATACCGGCTATCGTTCCGACTTCATCGAATGCAAGTCCTCGAATGATTTCTATCTGCTGATTGGCGACAGCCGTCGCGCCGAGTCGGTTTTTCGCATTGATGATATGTTTCGTCCCGAGCGACCATGTCTGATAAAATGAAAGGGTAATAACGGAAAAAATAAACAGGAAGGCCAGTGCCTCAATCAATGTGAAGCCTTTCTTCGTCTTTCGTCTTTCGTCTTTCGTCTTTTGTATCATATTTCTTCAAAAAACACAGTCTCCAAAGCACAGAAATCAAACAAAACACAGTATTTAAAAACACAAAACTCAAACCAAGAAAGAGAGAGTTTGTGCTTTTATTATTCTGCATTGTGTTTTGTTTGGCATTTTGTGTTTTCTATTTTGTGCTTTTTACTTGATATTCTCCAATACGGAGTACATCGGAGTGAGCATCGCCACTGCGAAAAATCCCACGCCGCTTCCGATGAACAGCATGAGAATCGGTTCCAGGATGGAAGACATGTTCTTCGTGATCTGATCCACCTCTCCCTCATAAAAATCCGCCAGCCGGGCAAGGACGGTCTCGGTTTTCCCTGTCTCTTCTCCTACTTCAATGATCTGTGGTACGAGAATCGGGAAAATTTTCGGATAGCGCCGGATAACCACGCTCATTTCCACACCTTTCTGAATCTCATTGAGCGCCTCGGTCAACGCGTCACGGTAGTATACGTTCGAGAGCGTTTTCATCACGATAGAAAGACCGTCCACCACCGATACGCCGGATCGGAGCAAAGAACTGTAAATGCGGGCGAAACGCGCGCAGTTCACCTTGATGATGATATTTCCAATGATTGGCAGGGAGAGAAAAAGCCAATCGAACCAGCGCTTGCCGAACGGCTGGCTATAAAGAAATTTGATGCCTACGACGAGTCCGATACACAGGCCGATGACGATGAAATAGTGTGCGATCAAAAAATCGGAGATTCCCATGATGAACAGGGTTGATTTCGGAAGCGCCACATCCATATCTTTGAACACGCCGGTAATCTTCGGCAAAATATAGGTAAGCATCAGAACGGCGATACCGATCATCGCTATAAAAATCACCGCCGGATATATCAGGGCGCCACGAACCTTGGATGTCAAATCATTTTCCTTCTCCAGCTGGATAGCGAGGATTTCAAGCACTTCCTCGAGATTGCCGCTCACCTCACCCACATTGATCATGTTGACGAAGAGCTCGTTAAACACCGTCGGAAACTTCGCCAACCCCTCCGAGAGGGTGAGACCCGCCTGCAGATCATCATGTACCGACACGAGAATCTTCCGGAAGGATTTATTATTCGTCTGTTCGCTCAAGTTCGATACCGCGCGGGAAATAGTGAGTCCCGAAGAGACCATCACCGCGAGGTTTCTCGTGAAAATCATTTTTTCCTTCAACGGGATGGAGACGAAGCGATCGAAAAATTTCACGCTTGCCTTTTTTTCATCCGGCTGAAGCGATTTCAACGAAGTGACCAGCCACCCTTCCGCCCGCAGATTTTTCGCCACGTCCTGGTCGCTTTTGGCCTCGATCTCACCACCGCGCGTCTCGCCGGTCGCAATATTTCTCGCCGTATAGATAAACTTCATACACGTTCTTTATTTTTCTTTTTTTGGTACACGAAATTCCATAAGTATCTCTCTCAAATCTCACCGCATGAGATAAAAAAACAAAGATTTCTCCTGCTTGTCGGCTAAAATTTCATCATTTCGGCTGCAAATCTCGAAAATCTCGTCGGAATATCCAGATATTCCTCCCTGCCCGAAATGCTACGCATGCCGTTGCAGGCGGGCTCACTTTTCAAAATTTTCCCTGTCTGCCGACAGGCAGGGCTCGAAATGATGAAATTTTATACTCGACATGAGATTTGAGAGAGATACTAAGAAACCGTTTTCCTTGTTTTCAGTATACCACACTTTGCTTCAGGCTCCGTCCAAATATCCCGTTCCCGGAAGAGTATGCTATCAGGGCAAGCGCAAAGCTGCCAGACGATTCCGGAAAGCGACAAATGTCTTCGGGCCGCGCGGCTTCGGAAGGAAGATAAGCGCGCGGTCAGTCGCTTCGATATAACTCGCCTCAAGTTTGGAAAGTGGATTTCGGGAAATTTTTTTCTGCTGCCACGTCCGAAGCTTCGATTCCAGAATCCTCTGTGCGAAGATACTCTCAAGCACGGCCCGACAGCGATTCGCCAGAGAAGAATCGTGCGAGAGAAACAGTGGAGGTTTCTCAGTCAGAAAGAATTGCGGCTGAAAGCGGACTATCCAACGATTCGTCATCTCAAACTTCCGATAGATATCCCAGCCGAACAACGGTATCAGGAAGCGGTACTCATGCGCCGAATAAAGATCCTTCGTTCCGATTTCGAGCGATTCGTCGGTAATGAAATAATTCAGACAGGCGCGATTTTTCGTCTTTTTTCCGTGCCGCCTCTTCCCGATACACTGCAGGAAAAGCGTCACTATCGCCCGTCCGGTAAAAATAAAATCTTTTTTCAGAACGATCAGCAAGTCCCAATCGCTGTCCCGCTCCCCTTTTTCCATAGCAAGGCTTCCCGTCGCTCCGATCATACGGACGAAAGGGAGGAATCGAAGCAATCCCGCCAATCGTTTCACTCGCTTCAGTCGCGTCACCGATACCTTTCCATCAGCGAGGCGATGATCCACCAATCCCGTCCTGTCAGGAAGAAAATAGAATCCGCGGTCCTGCCGTATCCTCCCTTCCTTTACGAGCATCGAGATCGTCTCATGCACGAGAGGAAATGTCACTTGCTCCCGGCTGACTTCGTTCTCCACCGCCAAAAAATGTTTCCACACCTCAAAGGCCGTCAACGGGTATCCCATGACGTCATAATAGGCAAGTGTGGCGATGATGTTTTTCGTGAGGAGAATCATTTGGGGAAGAGGTTAGAGTTGAGAGAGTAGGAAATAGATTATAGAGATGAGAGCCTAGAGGATAGAGAGTAGTTGCAAGAAAAAAGAAATCCAATAGAATAAAACTTTTTTCTAAACTCTCAACTCTCTCTTCTTATATCTTCCTCAAAGGTATTTCGCCGTAAAACTTTTCTTACACTTTTTCAGTCCCTGTGGCGTACCGGCATACACGAGCTCTCCACCACCGGCTCCGGCATCTGGCCCGAGCTCAAGCACCCAATCGGCATGCAAAATCACATCGGTATTGTGCTCCACGACGAGCACGGTATTTCCCTTGTCGGCGAGCGCATCCAATACCTCCAGCAGACGATGCACATCTTCAAAATGGAGTCCGATGGTCGGCTCATCGAGAATGTACAGCGTCTTTCCGGTCGACTTCCTGGCAAGCTCCGTCGCGAGCTTTACGCGCTGTGCTTCGCCACCCGAAAGATTTGGCGCACTCTGGCCGAGGATGAGATATCCGAGTCCTACCTCTTCCAGTACGCGCAATTTCTCTTCGATCATCGGCTGATCGAGGAAAAAATTCCGCGCTTCGGAAACGGACAAGTTCAGCACCGCAGCGATATTCAGCCCGCGATACTCGATAGAAAGCGTCTTCGCATTATACCTCGTTCCGCGACACACCTCGCATGGGGCATACAGGTCGGGAAGCAGATACATCTCGATTTTCTTCTGACCGCCGCCCTGACAAGCCTCGCATCGCCCACCCTTCATATTGAAACTGAAATGACTGGCCGAGTATCTCGCTTTCTCCGCCTCCGGAACAAGCGCGAAGATGTCGCGAACGAGACTGAAGACGCCCGTATAGGTAGCGGCATTCGAACGCGGCGTCCGCCCGATCGGATCCTGATTCACCGAAATAACTTTATCGATATCCGAAAGCCCAGTAATTTTCTTGTATTTTCCGGGTTCGGCCTTTGCCTGATAGAATTTCTTCGAAAGCGCTCTCCCGAGAATATCATGCACCAGAGATGATTTTCCCGATCCCGAGACGCCGGATACCGCGACGAATTTCCCAAGAGGGATCGAGACGTCGATATCCTTCAAATTATGTTCGCTCGCCCCTTCGATGACGATCGATTTTCCGCTCCCTTTCCGCAGTCCATTCTTCGTCGAGACTTCGCGGCGCCTCGAAAGATAGTCAGCGGTCAATGTCTTCGATTTCAAAAGTTTTTCCGGTGTTCCTGCGAAAATGATTTCCCCTCCTTCCTTGCCCGCACCCGGCCCGAGGTCGATGATATAATCAGCCCGCTTCATGACCTCGCGGTCATGCTCCACGACGATGAGCGAATTATCCATCTCACGGAGTTCCTCAAGCGCCTGGATGAGTCGCTCCGTATCGCGGCTGTGCAACCCGACCGAAGGTTCGTCCAAAACATACAGTACTCCGGAGAGACCTGATTTCATCTGTACCGCGAGACGGATACGCTGCGCTTCGCCCCCGGAAAGCGTATCGGCGCTCCGCGCGAGTTCGAGGTATCCGAGACCGACTTTTTCCACCGCCTCGAGGCGCGCATTCATCTCACGCGTCAATGCCGACACGAGATTTTTCTCCGCGGCGGTTTCCCCCGGGAAAACAATCACTGCCGCCCGAAAATCCGAAACGGAAAGAGCGGTCAACTGATCAATCGAATATTTCCCGAACCGGACGGCGAGCGCGCGTTTATTCAGACGCTTGCCGAGACATTCCGGACATATTTCCGAATGCATATAGTCCTCGATTTCCGAACGGAGATGGTCGGATTTCGTCTCCCGATATTTCCGCTCGAGCAGGGTGAGCACGCCGGGGAATCCCTCTTCTTTCCCTTCGCCGAAAAAAATCATCTTCATTTGTTTCGCGGAAAGTTTTTCGAGCGGCACTTCGAGCGAAAATTTCTGTCGAACCGCCAGATCCGCGATCTCGCGCATCGGCCCATGCTCGCGAGACCGATCACCGTTCATCTTGCTCCAGGGACGGATCGCTCCCTCGAGGAGGGAAAGCGAGTGATTCGGCGCCACGAGTTTCGGATCGAACTCCAGCGTCACTCCAAGACCGGAGCACCGAGGACAGGCTCCATCAGGATTATTGAATGAAAACCAGCTCGGATGAAGATCGGAAAACTCCACTCCGCACGGCTCACAACGGTATTCCGAATGATAGAGGGACGCGCCATGTTCCGCCGTAAAGACATTCATCGTCCCCTGTCCGAGACGAAAAGCCGTCGAGAGCGAATCAAGGATGCGCTCCTTGTCGGGACGAGTAAGATCAAGCACCATGCGATCTGCGACGACTTCGATCATCTCGGTCTGTTTTGGATCGAGCCTCTGTTCCGCCTCGGCGATCGATACCACTTCTTCATTCAGACGCAATCTCGAATATCCCCACTCTCTCGCGAGTGCCACGATTTCCCCGAGCGATTTTCCATCGAATACGCTGCTTCGCGCCGAAAAAATCACCACCGTTCCCTGAGGAAAAGCGAGAATGTCTTCGAGAATTTCCCGCAAAGATTTTTTCAACAGGATCTGCCCGCAGTTCGGACAATACGGCGTCCCCGCCTTGGCGAAGAGTACACGCAAGAAATCATAGATTTCCGTCATCGTTCCCACGGTCGATCGGGGAGAGCGCGACACGCTTTTCTGATCGATGGAAATCGCCGGAGAGAGATTCCGAATCACATCCACATCCGGCTTCTCCATCGCATCGAGAAAATTCCTCGCATACGAAGAAAGCGACTCGACATATCGTCGATTCGCTTCCGCATACACCACATCGAAGGCCAGAGACGATTTCCCCGAGCCAGACAAACCCGTCACCACGACCAATCCCCCTCGAGGGATATCCACATCGATATTCTTCAAATTATTCACTCTCGCCCCGCGCACCTCGATCATCGAACGTTTGGAAGTCTCCTTGGTCATACCGATAGAAGTGAATGGATTGAATTGATATATTTCCCGACCAGTGTACCACTTTTTCCGGATGGTATCAAGGGAGAGTCATGGAGCATAGAACATGGAATAAAAAAATTCAACCACTACCATTCATAATCCGACACAAAAACAAAAAGACCCCGGAAACTGCAATGCAGTTCCAAGGGTCAAAGGGACTAAGTGTCCAAGGGTCTTTTGCCCAATGGACTGAAGGGTCAGAGCGCCGCGTTGCCTGGGCAGAGAACCTGGTAGCCAGCGAGCCACTCGCCACCCTCGTCGAGCTTCCAGTCGCGGACGAGCCACTGGCGGTCGTTGGAGAGCCAGCGGACATTCACGGCGAAGACTTCACCGTCAACGCCCTCCAGGTAGAGGAGATAGTAGTCTTCTTTCCCGTTCGGGTACATCTCGATCAGGCTGGCGATATCTTCCCAGTTGCCGAGGTGGCGCCTGGGAAGGTTCGGGCGAATCTCGCTGTCTTTAGCGTTCTTTTTGAGACGCCCAACGCCGTAAGTCCGTTTGGGTGTGCTTGCCACCGGCTTGAGTACCGGCAGGATGCGCTCCCGGAAAAAACCCCAGAGATACACGCTCGAACGATTGAAGAACTCGTTCGGATCGATCGACGTGTTGCGCTCCGGAAAGGTAATCGAACCGTCCGGTTTCAAAACCTTGGTTTCCCGGATTACCTGATCGGTGGACTCTTCCTCGATCAGTTGCAAGAGCAGCGCCGGGAATTTCGGATTTTCGTTGAGTCGCTGAGCCCGTTCCTCGGGCAGACCAGCCTTATCGTAGGCGGCCCGGAAGAAATCAGTGGCTTTACGACCCTTGTCGTCATTCGATGTAACTTTTGACGTGGACAACGTGGTTGGCGTCGGCATCATCATTTCCTTTTTTAAGAGTACTATTCCCGATACGCTCGGAAAGATAGCGGGATTGGAGTGTTTTTAGACGCAATCCAAGACTATACATTATACACCTTTTTATCGATTCTGTCCAGCCGAAACAGCGGACGCACTGCCCGCAGGCAGAACGACCGCCCTCGCCGCTTCATACTCTCCGGTTTAGTCCCGAGGTCTCCGCGCGGTAAGAATCGCTAGAAATTCACGACTCACCAAGAGGATAGGATACTCCATAGGGAGGAAGTGAAACGCCTCTGAGGAGTGTCCATCAGGTGAGTCCCCCGCTAAGCGGGGTCGATTCTTGCCGCAGGAGAGAGGTTCTTTTGCTTACTTTTCTTTTGCAGCCAAAGAAAAGGATGAAAGATTTTTTTAAAAATAATAAAGTAGCGGACTCCGCCGGCTGGCGGATCCAAAAGCGGAACGACCGTTATGAAAAGCTATGCCCCGTAATACCCGCGGTACCAATCGACGAAATTCCTGATGCCTGTTTCAATACGAGTGGTCGGTTTCCAGCCGAGCTTGCGGAGCCTCCTGATATCGGCGACCGTGCTCTTCACATCGCCTTGCTGCATTGGAAGGAGATTCTTCTTCGCTTTTTTCCCGCAGCATTCCTCGATTACCTCGATATACCGGAGGAGCGTCTCCTCCTTGTCCCCGCCGATATTCATCACGCCACAGGGGAGATTTGCATCAAGCACGGTAAGCGTTCCCGAGACAATATCATCGATATAGGTGAAGTTCCGAGACATCTTGCCGCGGTTGTACACATCGATCGGTTTGCCGGCAAAGGTATTGCTCACGAATTTATAGAGCGCCATATCAGGGCGACCCCATGGGCCATACACGGTGAAGAACCGAAGTCCCGTTGTCGGCATGCCCGAGAGATGACTGAAAGTATGTGCCAGGAGTTCGGTCGCTTTCTTGGTTGCGGCATACGGCGAGATCGGCGTATCCACATTGTCTGTCTCTGAAAACGGTGGTTTGTTCATCCCGTATACCGATGACGACGAAGCATACACGAAGTTCTTCACCTTGTATTTCACCGCGAGGTCGAGGAGATTCACCGTCCCCATGACATTCACATCGGCATACTCCAGCGGGTCGAGTATCGAATTCCGTACTCCGGCCATCGCCGCGAGATGGATCACCTTGTCGGGCTTGTCATTCTTGTACACCCGCTCCATGAATTTCCGGTCGCGGATATCGCCCTTGCGCACAACGAACTTTCCTTTATAGTCTTTCAAAAATTTCGAGATGCGATCCTTCTTCAATTGCGGATCATAGTAATCATTGAAATTATCCACCAGTATCGGCGTATCTCCACGTTTCATCAGTTGCTTAGCGCATGCTGACCCGATAAATCCTGCCCCTCCAGTAATGAGTACTCTCATATCTTATTGTTAGAATTATTTAAAAAATAACGTGTTCACGAGTTAACGAGTTGAAAACTCTTTTCCCATCCTTTGTAACCCATTAACACATTAACTCGTTAACCGATCAATAGTCAATTTGAGATATTGGTAATATTCCTCATTCTTCGCATTTTCCGTCGTATATTTGTCCGAAACCTTGGTTGCTGCGCACTCACCCATTTGTTTTCGCAATCGCTCATCATCGATCAATCGCAGAATCTTTTCCTTCCATTCTCCGGGAGTCGAGGCGACGAATCCGTCCTCCCCGTCGAGAATCGCCTCGCGAAAGACTCCCGTCGCGGCGGCCACGGTCGGAATACCGAATGCTCCTGCTTCAAAAAATTTCAGTTCCGACTTCGATTCACAGAACGGGTCGTTCATCACCAGTGGAGCGAGATTAATATCAATCGCGGATATATTTTCAAAATGTTCGAAACGGCCTGCGAATGACAATCGGATGATCCTATCATGGAACGGCTCGAATGCGTCATCCAGCACGAGCGGTCCCGCGATGACGAGCATCACGATCGGCCGCGCCTCCAGTATGGCGAGAAGCGGTCCGGTAATGGTCGCGAAATCCTCATCATGACTCGCTGTCCCGCTGAAATAACCGACATACACCGTATCTTGTATTGCGTATTTTGTATTTTGTATTTCTCCATTTGTTCCCTGTCCCATGTTCCGTGTTCCATTTCCTTCTCCTGTTCCATGTTCCATGTTCCATGTTTTCCGTATTTTTCCTATCCATTCCATATCCTGCTTCGAGAGCTTGTTTGGAACGATGTAGACTTGTTTCCCAAGCTCGGTGAGCTTATCTCCGAGATAGGCTGTCGACGTGGTGCAAACTTTCACAGTAGGATCGGAGAGGATTTCAATGCCCACGCCCTTTTCATACAGTTTCCGTTCGAGCACATTCATCTTTTCGAAATACGCCGTCTTTCGTATGTATTGCGGATCATAGACGAGATCATCGGTTTCGAAGATGATTTCTTTCCCGAGCGACTTGGCTCTCATGAAAAACCTCTCCACCCGCGGAGTGAAGAGCGTTCGATGGAAAATAAATATCGAAAAACGATTCGCATATCTCGCGAGAAACGGATTGTCCTGATGCGTCACGGAAGTTTTTATTCCATGTATATTCAATTCCTCCGCCACATGATGCGCACGATACCGAGCGCTATCCCCGACACCACAAGTCACGATGAGGACATCTCCCGAGCGGACACGCTGAAACAGGCGGAAGAAATAAGAGAACACCCGTTTCCCGCCCCGTCCGATGCCTTCATTCTTGATAACGCCCCATGCTTTCCCGATATTGATCCAAAACAATCCCATATGAATAAAAAATTTCTCTCCGAAAAATTACCCTTCTATAGTACCATATACGACAAAAAAGGCTTTTATGGAATATTTTTCTGAGATCTTTAGAGAGGCTCTTACATTTTTTCATAATCTTTCTTTGCCTGAAAAGAAGCGTGGTTTTCATAAAAAAAGGGCTCTCATCGAAAGCCCCGGTATTCGTCATCTTTATGTATGCTACGACCCTTTCACTGGATGGTCATCGGAAGTTCCGGGAAGAATGTCTCGAAAAATCCATGAAGGTCATCTAGCAGTTCGTCCATACTGTTTTCGCGGTCCAAAAAGGCTGTAAGATTTTCATCGATCTCGAGCAGATACTTCATTCCGTCCGGAATCTCTGCTGGAAGGTCTGATCGACGTATCTTGATTATGAGACGCCGGAGCATCCCATGCGAGATATCGCCATCCTGATAGAAAACCCTCGCGATTGCCAAAGCCTGCTCCTGACTGAAGAATTCCCCGCTGATTTCTGCATCACCACAGACGAAATGAGCGTGTCTCCGACATTCCTGACAGACCTCGACGAATATAGAGCCTGCGCGATTCGTATCCCTCATTTCACATTCTCCTTTCCCTTTTCATTGGGCCCTGTAAAGAACTTTCAAACAATCTCTCCCCGTACCGATCAGTGCAAATGCGACTTAAGCCGAATACGGTCTTTATACAGTTTTTCAAGGGCATTCGTTATGGCGCTCCCCTCAAAAAAGGCGCCGACCTTCCTGACCGGATTCATTTCACTGATTTCATGCAAGCGCATTTCCAAGCGATGAATCTCCTCCTCCGCGTCAGCACATTCTTTGGCGCGTCGTTCTCTTTCTGCTTCAGAGAGAGCACAATAATCCCCCAGCGCTTTGCCAGGCTGTTTCTCTGGTAACGATGCAGGTGCCATCTCATGAAACATACGTTTTCATCTTCACTATCGATACCCCTATCCTACAACCAGAAACCTGTTTCCGCAATCAATCGATAGAAACAAGGGTTTCACCCTGTGAAATCCGGCCTTGCCGGTCTGCCTGAAGCGGAATTTCACAGGGTGAACCGCTGTTTGAGAAAGATATTTCCTATTCATTCGCTTCGATATCTCCGGGACGGATGATGATCTGTCCGCCGGAAACAACTTCTTCACTGAGCAGCTTCCTGATCACGACATCCTCTATCCTATCCTCCATGAAACGATTGAGCGACCTCGCACCGAATTCCGGCTCATAGCCCACTTCGATAATACGCTCCGTCACCCCGACATCAAAAATGAGAGTGACTCCCTTTTCCGATTTCAGACGATCGACGAATTTCTGCAAACGCTTCTCGATCACGCCCTTCAGATGTTCGTCCGCAAGTGGCCGGAAGAAAACGATCGATCCGAAACGATTAAGAAATTCCGGTCGGAATATTCCGGCGGTAATGACGGCGTCGAGCACTTGCTTTCGCAAATCCGTTATCCTGGTCTCTCTCCTGATCGCCTCGCGAATAATATTTGCGCCCGCATTTGATGTCGCGATAATCACCATATTGCGAAGATTCACCTTCTGTCCGAAGCCATCGGTGAAAAACCCCTCGTCAAGCACCGAGAGAAAAAGATCAAGCACTCGCGGATATGCCTTCTCAATCTCATCGAGGAGAAGAATACTATACGGGTACTCCCGCGCGAGATCGACGAGTCGTCCCGTCTCGCCCGTTTCCTTTGATCCGATCAGTCGCGTCACGGCATCCTCCCCCTGATATTCGCTCATATCGAGACGGATCATCCGCTCCTCATTCTCAAAACACACTTCTGCCAGAGCCTTGGCTGTCTCAGTTTTTCCTACACCGGTCGGCCCGAGAAACAGAAAACTCCCCATTGGCTTCTTGTCCTCGCCGAGGCCGGAACGCTCTCGACGGAATGCCTCTGCCACCTGTTTCACAGCCTCATCTTGACCGAATACTCGCTTCGAGAGGATATTTTCCAATTCGAGAAGCTTCCCTCGCTCCTCGGCACCGATTTCCCCTACAGGCATGCCGGTTTTCATCGAGACGAATTTCTCCACGTCCTCGGCGAAAATATAATTATTCGGGGAATGTTCCTTCCAATAAAGTATTACTTGTTCGGCGAGATCGATCGCTCGTTCTGGAAACGCCTTTTCCCACTCATATCGCTTCGAAAGTTCCACAATTTTCCGATACGCCGCGAACGTAAAGAGTACCCTCCGTCGTTCGACTGCCTCAAATTTCGCGATAAGAGCGAGATACGTCTCGTCTTCCGACGGCTCATGGATGATAATCGGTTCGAAATATTTGAGGAGTTCGCCCTCTTTGGAAACGAAATGCTGATACGCCGCAGCGCTCATCGTTCCGATAACCTGGAATGTCGGGTACTGGAGCATTTCCGAAAGAACCGCGCGGATCGGTGTCCTATCATCTTTTATTTCACAATACTGATCGAGATTTTCCAGGGCCACGATGACATTGCCCGCAAGCATCGCCTCGAAAAAGAGCGCGCGTACCACTGCTTCGCCATCCTCTCCTCGTGATGCGGCATCCGAAAGAGCCCTCCCAAGATCCAAGAGAAGGATACGGTGTCCGAAGAGCGATGTTCGTGCACGATTTTCACGGATATGCCGGGCGATACTGTGAATGAGTGTGCGCTTGCCAATACCGGGTTCCGCGATGAGCAGGACATTCGCCTGACTTGACCGCTCGAGCACCAGTTCCGCAAGTTCGCGCTCCTCCTCGCGACCGAAGAAGTGGATATCCTGATATTCCGTCGGATCACCTTCCGCCAGATCGATGGAATATACATCAAGCGACGGTGTATACGCGTAGGTCCAAAAAACGCCGATTGGCTGGGTCTTCAAAAGATTCTCTCGCAAAAACATTTTTCCTTTCTGAAGAAACCGCATATACCGATCTCTCTCGAGCGTGCAGGCTTCCTCGAAATGATTCGCATGCAGACCCTCTGCCACGAGAAATGCCTCCCATGCCGCCTGATCCTTGAACACTCCTCTCGGGATTTCCTTCAATGTCAGCCCTACCCGAGCCAGGGCCCGAGGAAACCACTTTCGCTTCTTTCTCTGCATGATCTCCTCAAATCCTCCCTCATGATGAAGCGTCTCGGCATATCCGAGTGCCGAAAAGAAAAACCCAACAAGAAACAGGGCTCCCGAGAGGAGCGCCAGCGAAAATGCTCCGCTGAGAAAAAGAAACAAGGAAAGCAGAAAAAGAAGCGGGATTGAGACCCATACGAACAGGACAAACAGGCCAAAAAAGGAAACCGTAAAAAAAATGATTACGCCGAAAGCGATCACGAAGATGCGGACAAAGGCTCCGATTGCGCGCGAAATGATATTTGAGAGAAGTATATTCAGCGAACGAATAGGATGAAGTCCTACCCAACTTCGAAAGGTCACATCCCTCCTCCACGGAGAAAACAGGGTGCGAAGCAATCCGAAAATATTCCACTTCCATTCGATAAAGAAAAGACTGTTGGACCACGTTTGAAACAGCCTCTTCAGGCCGTCCCCGTAATGCCATGCGACGAAATCTGTTTTCATATTATTTCGAAGAGATGAGATGATAGAGTTTAGAGTTTAGAAAAAAAATAATTCTCAAAACCACTCTCTCCTCACCTCTCATCTCTATTCTCTTTCTTCCTATTGTACCGCAATCGGGAACCCGGAACAAACAACAGCCCCATTCTCAGTGCGCCGTGCACTTTCTCTGCATTCTTACTCAAATCTACAGGCATGCGCCATGGTAAAAATTGAAAAAAAGGTGAAAAACCGCTACCATACTCTCTATGGTCAAGCATATGCTCTCTTTCGCGAGACAGAACCACTTCCTGGTGTTCGGAGGCGGGTTTGTCTTCGTTTCTTTTCTCTTCCTCATCCTCGCGATGAGCGGATTGTTTCTCCCTGTCCTCATCCTGCCGCTTATCACTCTTTTCTCCGCATCGAGTATCTTCACCCTCTTTTCCTTCTGGAAAAGCATTCCGAAAAAAGAAAAGCTCGGGTTGTTCCTCATCGTACTCGTCACGATCGGTGCCGCTTATTTTTCCCGCATGGAACCGACCGTCTTCACGGGACGCGATCAGGGATCCATCTCCATAGCGGCCATCGAACTTGCGAAAAATCATCGCCTGACGTTCACACTCCCGCTCGCCACTGACTTTTTCACCATCTACGGAAAAGGTGCCGCGCTGAATTTTCCGGGATTTTTCTACACGGACGGCGGTTCGCTCATCACCCAGTTCCCCCTCGGTTACACCGCCTTTCTCGCCTCATTTTTTCAAACCTTCGGACTCGTCGGCCTGACGATAGGAAACGGCGTCATCCTTCTCGCATCATTCCTCACTCTGTACCGTCTCCTACAGAAACTCGCGCCGAAAGTATTCGGACCTGGTATGATTCTCTTCGCTTCGAGTCTCATTCCGCTCTTCCTCTTCCATCTCACGCTCACAGAAAATTTCGCGCTCTTTCTTTTCCTCTTTCTCACCCTTCAACTGACGGAGTTCTTTCAAGAAAAATCTGCGGCATCGTATTTCGGAGTCCTCCTTCCGGCGCTTTTCTTCCCCTTTGTCCGCATAGAAGGGTTCGCTTTTCTTTGCATTACCATCCTCATGCTCGCCTCGATGAAAGAATCGCGGCAGTTCATCCAAAAAAGATTTCTGGAAAGATGCATTCTTCCCTTCTCTTTTTTCATGCTCGTTTTCATGGCAAGTTTCTTCGTGAACGACCCGTTCTATCGTACTATCGGAAAAGCATTCATTAAATCCTTTTCATCGACATCCTCATCCGAAGCGGCGACCTCATTATTCGCACTCCCGGTCGTCCTCTCCCTCTATGGTCTCCTCCCGATTCTCATCGCGGGTCTCATCGGATCGTTCATCCTGCTTCAATCGAAAAAATGGCTGCTCCTCATACCGGTATTTCTCGCCTTTCCCACCTTCATCTATTTCTTCTCGCCATCCATCACTCCCGATCATCCCTGGATGCTCCGGCGTTTTCTGTTTTCTATCTGGCCGTCGCTCCTCCTTACTTTTCTTTTCACACTCGAAACGCTTCTCGAAAAAAAATATATACGAAAATCCGTCACATTCATACTGCCGCTCCTCCTCACACTCGGACAAGTACCGGCTTTCTTTTCCTTCTCTTCTCCGAAAAATGATGTGTCCCTCCTCTCTCAGGTCGCCTCATTCTCGAGTCATTTCTCTTCCACCGACCGCATCCTCATCGATCGCGAGGTGACAGGCGACGGCTTTACCATGGTGAGCGGCCCGGCCGCGAGCCTCTTCGGTATCGACGCCGCATATTTTTTCAACCCGCTTGATATGAAAAATCTCCCCGTTCATGATGGCGTCACGACCTATCTCCTCGTACCGGAAAAAAAGATATCTTTCTATGAGGAAAACATGCGAGACTTCCTGCTCACACCGAAGCAAGGCATGAACTTCACATACAATATGCGGGAAACCCTCCCCGTCGCAATTCCCTCTTTCCCTCAACTGACCGAGCGGAGCGTGACATCCATCCTTCTCGAAGTAACTCCGAAACACTGACCTATGTCTTTCCTTGATCCGTCATCTCTCATATCCACTCTCCCGCCACGGCAGAAGCGCCTGTATTTTTCTTTGCGCGTTTTTCTGTACATCATATTTTTCTCCATCGTGACTGGCATTGGATATTCTTTTCTCTTCCCCCCAGAAATTTTCACCCTTGATTTCCGCAATCCGGATGCCGCCAAAAACACCCTCCTTGATCCGAGGAATTCTCAGGGGCTCCCGCAGAAAAAAGGCCTCCTTGCAAAAGACACACCGCTCATCGTCAATAGCGGGGCTCTCGGTATCTTTTCCGATGCGAGCATATCGATACAACTCAAAAAAGATTCTCCACTACCGAAGACCTTCACGCTTACGGTACAGAAGGGATATCGGGAGATCTTTCTTCCGGAAGGGAAACCAGCGGAATTCCCCGTCTGGAAGCAAACCTCGTCGTCCGTTATCGGCGGGTACGCGAACGGCAGTCTCTTCCTCATACAAGGAGATGTCTACCAGCTTTTCGATGGGAAGCTCTATCGATTCGTGAGCGAACATGCCGCCCTCAGCCGCTACGAGCGAGATGCATTTATCGAACAGTCGCCGGAATTCCTCACGAAATTCCCGATCGCTTCCGAATGGATCGGATTCCGTCCGGGCACGCTCGTCTCCAACGCTACCGGAGTCTTTGTCGTATACGGCGAAACCGATATCCGTCCGATCGGAAGCGCGCTCATTTTCCAGGCTCTCGGATATAATTGGGATGATGTCATCCCTGCAAGCGAGGAAGAGATCAGCATATACAAGCGAGGAAAAATAATCCTTCCGGGGACACTTCACGCTCCGGGGACGCTTTTTCAGATCGCTGAAACAGGATCCTCTTTCACCATCGATGAGGAGAATCGTCGTCGTCCTCTCATTGACGAAACCCTCCTCCGATTTTTTCTCAAACACACACATGTCATACCCGTCTCCGAGAAAAGCCGCGAACGATCATCCTCCTGTACGCTTCAACCAGGCAGATTCTTCTCTCATGAATACACCTGCGACATTCCTCTCCAGGATATACAGACCCTCACCGGAAACGATTATCAATTCACCCTCGCAACGGAAGAATCACTCGGCATCGATACCATCAACATCACGCTGAAACGATCCCTGGAAACAGGAAATTTTCGAAGTACCCTCAGTCAGATAAAAGCCCGGCTTCTCAATCGTTACGCCGATTAGATCTATGATGAAAAAATTTCTCGAAACCGAATACGCGCATATCCTCTTTGCCCTCCTCATCGAAGGCATAGTGCTCCTCCTCCTTTCTTTCGCTGGACTCTTCACGCTCGAAACCATTCTCCCCGGCATCATTTCCACCCGATTCATAATCGGCAAACTCATCATCGCCGCCACGCTCCTTGTTTTTCTGACCGCATTTCTCGGTCAGATGCTCGGCATTTCCTTTCCGATCACGCCCACTCGTCCGCTCCGTTTTCTCCTCATCGGAAGTCTCTTTTGGGCATTCGGCATTTTCACCATTTCCCTCCTTTCATTTCCGCTTTGGAGTATTCCGATATATCTTTTTTCCTTCGCAGCGATCGGATATTTCGCTTATAAAGAGTTAAAATAAAAAAACAACGGTCGTTCCGCTGTTTTTTTGTTTTTCTTTTAGGTTTTTCCTCTCGCTTTGTATCATAGGTCTCCGCGCGATGAGAATCGCTAGAAATTCGTGACACCCCAAAGGACAGAATACTCCATAAGGAGGAAGTGAAACGCCTCATGAAGGATTCCATACGGTGTGTCACTGAATTTCTCGATTCTTGTCGCAGGAGAGAGTTTCTTTTGCTACTTTTCTTTGCGGACAAAGAAAAGTAAGGAGAAATATTTGTTTTAAAAAAATCTTGAACTCGTTAACCCGTGAACCCGTTAATTATCTAATAAAACGTGCAACGTTTCCCTCGCACATTTCTCCCAAGAGAATTTCTTGATCTGTTCCAGACCGCGAGCGATCATGCCGGCGCGAAGCGATTCGTCCGAAAGCACCTCCCGTATCTTTTCCGAGAGCGCCTTCGCATCGGAAGCATCGAAATATTCTGCCGCATCTCCCCCGACCTCACGCAAGCTTGAATTATCCGCAGTGATAACCGGCACCCGCGAAGCGAGCGCCTCGAGAATCGGTATGCCGAATCCCTCGTAAAGCGAAGGGAAGACATAGATCCGCGCGCCACGCATCAGATGCCCCAGGTCATCAAAGCCGATTTGTCCCGGCATGAGGATATCCTCCCGGAAAGGACTCACCGCCACTTTTTCATGCACGTGCTCCGAGAGCCAGGCATCTCCGCCTGCCAAAACGAGTTTCACATCCGATGCTTTGCCCGATTGTTTCAGTATTGCAAAAGCATCAATCAACACTTTCAGGTTCTTCCTCGGCTGAATGGCACCGGAATACAGGAGGTATTCGCCATCGATACGAAGCAACTTCCTCACTCGCGCTTCCTCGATCGGATTTCTCTCCTTCGAAAAAATTTCCGCATCGAAACCGTGATAGACGACCGTGATCGATTCTGCCTTCACCGACGGATACCAGGTGAGGATATCTCGCTTCGTCGATTCCGATACGGCGATCAGATGATCGGCATTCCGTATCGCCATATCCCCCAGAACATTGAGTTCGAGCACATCCTTCTTCGGGAAATATTCCGGAAAATATTTGTATGCGAGATCATGCACCGTCACCACGGTTCGCATCTTGCTCCTCCGCATGAAAGGTAAGTTATGCATCGGCATCCACAGCACATCCGGCGTATTGGAAAACAGTTCCCAGGCGAAGCGCGTCTGCGTCCACAGACAGGGGAAATCCATCGCCTTCACTTTGTAATTTTGAAAAAAAGGCGGCGTGAGTGCCGGATTAAATTTCGTCCGATGATAGATGGAAAAAGTATCCGTCAGTGCCAGAGCTCCAAAATGACGCAGCATATGAAGTATATACACTCGCGTTCCATCGATACGCACCGCATCCAAATCCGCTGCTTGTATCGCTATGTTCATACGGTCTTGAAAAAATATGAGACGTTTCCGTCTCCATGGTACGGTGTACTCCGAAAGAATACAAGCGTACTTGAGTATAAAAAGGGAAAAGACCAGGTCTGAGATTCCAGAGCTGGTCTTTTTTGTATGCCTTTCCCCATACGTGTTGGGGGTTACCATCCGACACCGTCAGACGGTTGGCGCCGGCGGCGGATCAGGTGATGGAGATTTCCTTGCCATTCTTGTCGATGATTTTGCAGCCCTGGCTCTTCAGGCGTTTGACCGAGAGCATGTTGAGCTCGGCACCGGTCATGCGCATGCCCAGATTGCCGGCCGCGAGCGCGCCCGTCGTGGTGACGCCGAATTCGCCGTTGTCAAACTCGATCAGTGCCGGCGAATGGACTTCCTGGCCGGAGATCTGGTCGACGCCGTGGCCGAAGTGGATGCCTTTGATTTCCGTTTTCTGGTCGATATCGCGGCGCTCACCGGTCATCCCGCAGGAGTGGTAAACGTGGGCGGGCGATGCACCGAGCAGAGCCGAGATTTGGGCACCAATGGCTTTCTTTTGCATGGGACTTTCTCCTTGATTGTGAATCTCCGCTTGTACGGAGGGACATTGCCTATCGGTTGACAGACAAAGAACACTATAGCAAAGACTCTCTTTTTCGTCAACCACCGTCGCTCACGAGCGACGTGGTCAACCCCGCACCACCGTCCCCTGAAATGTCCCACCATCAAGGTAATGGCCGAGATTGTCGAGGTCGGAGCCGTTCAGGATAGCGACCTCCATTTCTTCCTCTTCAGCCATCTTGGACGCGATCGGGTCGAACGGCGCGCTCATACCGGGATTCCAAACATTTCCGACGATCTCCCTGAATTCGGCCCAAGTCGCCCGCTCTATTTTCAGCGCATCCGAAAATTCTCTCGGATCTTTGTCATAGGCGTAATCGATATTGGAAAGATTTACGATCCGTTTCGCATCGAGGTATTTACCGAGGAGCACCGCGCAGAAATCCGTTGATCGTCCGGGACGCCAGCCGGCCGCGACTAAGATCGGCTCCGGCGCATTATAAAAATCCTCCAGATCATGAGGATTGGTATTGATGCGGGGGTGCGCATGTTCGCGAAACACCGTACGGATGAAATGTCCATTCATACGCGTTGCATGAATGCCGAGCCAGTCCTTGTCATCGTCAGTGATATCACTCACCTCCGCTGCGGCATCGATATATTTCCGCGCGGTGCGTCCGCCGCCCGTCACGAGGATAAAGGAATATCCTTTTTCGATATACGACACGATGAAATTTTTGAAGTTTGCAACGAAATCGGTATCAATAGCATTCGGAACCAGAAGCGACCCCCCGAGAGAAATAATAATTCGCTTACTATGAGGCATAGATAAAAAAGATCAAAACTCAAATTACAAAAAATTATGTCTTAAGATTCTTGAAATAGCTTATGATTTCATCAATCTTCACTTCCTCCGATTCTTCGCTCGTACGCTTCTTCACCTCGACGACACCACGCTCGATGGAGCGTTTGCCAATCGTGATGCGATACGGCATACCCATCAGATCGGCATCGGAAAATTTCTCGCCGGCCGGCGTATCACGATCGTCATACAACACTTCGATGCCGGTAGCTCTGAGCTCCTGATAGATCTTCTCCGCGGCATCATTCGCCCCGAGCGAGATCAGATGCACAAGGAACGGTGCGACTGATTCCGGCCACACCATACCCTTTTCATCCGAAAGTGCTTCGACGACAACACCCATCAGTCGTGTGATGCCAATGCCGAAACATCCCATAATCGGATGCTTTTCTTCACCATTCTTATTCTTAAAGGTAAAGGAGAAGTCCTGGCTATACTTTTGTCCGAGATCAAAGATATTTCCAACTTCTGAAGCCTTGGCGCGAGCGAGTGACCCCTTTGCACATCGACTGCATCCATCGCCTTCTTTTTGCTCACTAATTTCCGCATTCACACAATACGAGCATGTATCACAATACAAAATATCATCCTCTCCGGCATCCGTCAGCACCATAAATTCATATGAAAGCTTTTTTGTGAATGCTCCACCAGAAGCTTCAGTTGACTTTGCAACGAGACCACATCGCTCATACACTTTCAAATACGACTGCTTCATTAATTCATAAAACCGATCAAAATCCTCTTGAGTTTCATGAAAAGAATACATATCTTTCATGGTAAACTCTCGCCCGCGCATAATCCCAGACTTCGATCGCAATTCATCGCGATACTTCTGCCCAATCTGATAAATCGCAAGAGGAAGATCCTTATATGAAAGAGTATATTCCCTAGCAATCGGCGTCGCAATTTCCTCTTCACTTTGTCCAACGGTATATTCCTTCTCCGTTCGACTTACAATTTTAAACACCACATCCACCGAATCCCATGCCCCAGTCTGTTTCCAAGGCTCACTCGGATGCAATGTCGCCATGCGTATTTCCTGCCCTCCGGATTTATCCATCTCATCACGGACGATTGATTCTATTTTCTCCAAAACCTTCCTTCCGAGTGGTAAGAAGGAATACACTCCCGCCATTTCCTTATGGATAAATCCTGCGCGGATGAGGAGCTGTGCGTTCCTACTCACTTCATCCTTCGGTGCCTCACGGCGCGTCTTCGTAAACAATTGACTCTGTTTCATACGAAAAACTGAAAGTATTAACTTCCCTATTCTGACACAAAAAAGACCCTCCGAAAAGGGTCTCTGGTATCCATACCCGCCATTAGTAACTGTCTAAATTCTCATGTCGTAGATAAAATCTCATCATTTTGTGCGAAAATTCTGAAAATGGAGAAGGAATATCGAGATATTCTGA
>CAZIBB010000002.1:0-45763 GCA_964537075.1 uncultured Bdellovibrionales bacterium
CCCTTCGCAACCGTAATATCCTGCTGCACGAATTCACCAATAGCAGCTACTCTTGTCATCTCCGCGGCGGCCCCAATAGTATCGATGGATGATAGAGCCTCCGCAGCGGGAGCAACAGCGGAGGAAACAGAATTCTCAACGGGCACACCTGATCCGCCATCCGCTGGAGGAGGAATTTCAACATCCGATACGGATGACTCCACATCAACTCCGGCATCAGAAAAATAATGTATCGCGGCTGATGCTCCAAAGACAGCGCCTACTGATAAAGCGAAGGCCCCTACTCGCCGACGATCTCTGCCTTTCACACGACCTTCCAAATCCTGATCAGCATTTTTTATCTTTATAGACAAACGTTCTTGAAGCTCCGTCAATCGCGTTTCTCTATTGGTATCTTTTTCAAGTTCGAATCCCATGAATAAATCCTTTTTTTCTGTATCAACCGATTTTTCAGCACGATACCGAGAAAGCTTTTCCAGTCCCGCTTCAAGAGTCGCGAATAATCCGCCGGCAGCGGCACCACGTCTCAATCCCACAAGTGATGCTGCCACCGCCCCTCCAGCCGTTCCAAGCAATCCGCCGGCAGCAGCACCAGCAACACCAAACACGACGACGCCAATAGCCGCTTTTTTCCATAATGGCAACTTATTGTATTTTCGTCCGAGATCAAGAATTTTTTCGGAGAATCCTTTCCGCTCCATCTGCACATCCGTCCAAGCATCATAGAGCTTCACTTTCGATTCCATGGAAAAATACTGCAGTGTTTCTGCCATGGCCTGTTTCAATTCCTCACCCTCCTTCTTTTGCCGGAGGTCTTCGATTTTCTTATCCAGAATTTCTCGGAGCTTCAATTGATACTGTACTTTCTCATCGAGCGCCTTCTCATCCTTGAAACTTTTCCCGAAAATTCCCGAAAGTCGTTTCCACACCCCGGTTTCTTCATAATCCTTTTTCGCATAGGCCATGCGCAATCCATCCAGTTCGGCTTCCAGCGCCATCAAACCCTCATTTCCCGCAGGCTGCGCCGTTTTCTCTTTCTGACGAATCATCTCTAAGACTAACTCGCTAAATTTATCTCGTATTCCATGCGTCCTCGTCACGGTTGCCTTCCAGTCCGAATTCATAAATTCCTCATACGTGGAAAAACGACCAGCCTTTGCCCGATCAACCTTCATTCGGTTTATCCATTCTTCCGCCTGGACATCTCTTCTGAAGGATTCTGAATATACCGTTTCAAAGGATGCTACGGTATCGAACAAATCATCAAATGTCTTCGCGCTTCGGACGGCGGCTTCTCTTCTCCGCAACTCTTCATCCGATTCTTTTTTCGTTTCACCCTCCGGATGATAGCTTCCATAAGAAGATTTCACCCGGCGTGAGGCAACATTGACAATCTTCATTTTTTCACTGAGAACCTTCTTTTCACCCTCATTATCTCCATTTTTATCTGGATGATACTTGCTTTTCAATGATTTCAGTTCTTGCGTGGCCATATGCATGTCTGAAAAATCAGCATTGCCAAGTCGTGTAAAAAAATGATTCAGAATGCCATCTCCTTCAACAAGCATTATTTGATCATCAGTGAGTTTCAAATTTGTCCGCAAGAATAACTTCGTCACATCAGGCAGGGATTCAGCTCTCTCTTCCCATTGACGAGACGGGTTATCTTGTGGTTTTTTTACTCCTCCAGCAGGAGCAGCATCAGCATCAAAGACATTCGAAACCAGCATGGCATCAGGAGTGATCGGAGGCACAGATGCAGGAATAATAGACGGATCTGAGGTGATGCCGATCGAATCATTTGCTTCGTCTTGCCTCCTCAAAATCTGTTCGGCAAATATATCTCCTGATTTGTAGGGATCCCGTTCCTTCTGGCTTGCCCCATCAAAGGCAGACAAAGATACATCAGGAATAGCCGTATCAGCAGCAGCTTGAGGTGCCTTCAGATCGCGACTACCTATTTGTCCATCTCCTGATAAAACGGCAGAATCGGCATTGGCGATACCATACTGCGCTTCAGCTGCTTTCGCGCCAAGATCAGCGTTCTTCCTGAGAAAGTCAGGAAGAATCCTTTCGTCCCCCTTCTTGCTCATACTTTTTTATTTAAAAATTTTTCGATAGTATCTCGGATCAAATCTCGCGAAAAAATCTCAGCTTCTCCTTCTGACCATCCAAGGTCACTACCAACATGCGCGAAGGATTTTTTCATCGATTCCATCAATGTATCAGCGATGTCTTCTGGATGTTCACCATGATATGCCACCAAGTCTATACTGCTCTTCTTCGCATCCTTTTTCATGCCATTGAGAGCTTTTGTTATAGCTCCGGACAGGATGGCACTGTCACCACTTTCTTCTGCCTGCAAAAAAAGCTCATCATACGTGCGTTCTGATGATTCCGTGAGATTCTCCAGAGTTGTTGCCACTGTCTCAACCAAAGGCGTTGTCGGCGTACCTTGCTCAAGTACTTCTTTTTTTATCGGCACAGACTTTTTCTTATTTCCTCGCGAGAATAATTCAAAATCAAATCTGTCCTGCAAATCTTTTCTGAATCGTTCTGCTTGCGCTGGTCTAATTTTTCTTACCACCCACGCCTCTTCTGTATCCTCACCTCGATACTTAAATTTGATTTCTTCCGCAGAAACCGATTCGATCACCAATTCCTTTCCATCTTTCTTGAAGGGCATTCGTCGTTTTCCGAGAACGTCTGCCAATGCAATGAAAACAGCCTCAGGAGATTCTTCTCCTTTTTCTCGTTTCAGCGGTTTTTCTTTTTTAAATGTCTTTTGCTTCTCTTCCCAAGCAATTCCCAATTCCTTATTCACATCATTGAGAAACACCTGAGCCTCTCTTTGGCTCCCACCATTGATTTTCTCTACAAAATCAGAAAGGGCAGGGGTAACAACATCACCAGTCGCCTCGAGAAAGTATCGCTGTTTGCCGATGACGAAACCAATGCTCCGAAGCGCCCTGAGAGAATCCGCGCCTTGTATGGAATCGAGAAAGACTTGTTTTTCTTTCTCGACAGCCTCCTTGAAAGCAATCAAAACCTCTTGACCCTTTTCAGGTCTTAGTTTTACTGGCATCGATTCACCTGGATTCTTCATAGGCTGAGATGGCATATTTTCTACGACCGGTGTGACTATCGGATCTTTCTCTAATTGTACTCCATTTTCCGATATTATTGGAGGAATTACGAGAGGAAAGTCACCGCCTTCTGATATTGCTCTCTTATCTATTACATGTTTCCTTCCCTTTTCTCCCCTTCCTCCCTTTGGTCTTTGAGTATCTGCTATTTTCTTTCCGCGTCCTGATTTTCGAATATCTTTCTCTTTCTTCAATTCTTGATTCAATTCAGCCTGTCGAACAGCATCCGTATTGACGCCGAACGCATCGTACTCATCTATCCCGACTGCAAAAGCAATTTCCGATAGACTCCCTCGAAGAGCCTGCAATAATTCCCGTTTTTGGACAGGATCTTCTGTTTCGAAAAAAGCATTTTCATTCGATTCGTACCGAGCATCAATTTCACCGCTTACAGACATCGGTTCCTCCGAAATGTTTTTCAAGGCATGATTTAAAATGTCTGTCTCATATCCATATACTGACTGCATCCAGTCAACACTCACTAATTCTGCGGAAATCTCATTGGATAATGTCCACAACTCATGTATCTGCCGTTCTTGCTCATCCAATATGCTCGTCCGTTTTCCTGCTCGTTTGGCACGGTCATATCCATCGATAATTTCACGACAACGCTGAATATACTGAGCGAGCTCTGCCTTCAAATCAAAAACTGATGCCTCCGCCACCGCTCGATCCTCTTCAGTAGCATCCTCCGCGAGAGGAAATTCGATCGATTCCGGGTCGATGCTTTCTAGGGATTTCAAGAATTTTCTCCCATATATCTCACATGCGCGATCAAGCAATTTCATCTCCCTGTCGTATTCCCCCTCAAAAGATAATACCTCTGAAAAATTTTTCCTCGCACCCTTTTTGTGTCCTCGTTCAGCATTTTCCTCACTTGAAAAATCAGCATCCTTAGTGCCCTGTGATATATTTGCTCCCGTGGTATTCTCTCGCTTCCTGTATTTCAGCCCCTTTTTCAAAAGTATCCCCTCCAAAATAGCTCCCGGCATCACATGAGACTGAGTGCCCCCATTCACCCTATACTCCACCATTTGCTTCTCATTCATCCCATGTGTCGAAAGAACTCGAAATGATGGCCGTCCTTTCTTGGCGACAACAACTTTGCCTCTTTTTTCATGTATTGCATCCGGAGCATAAAACGCATCGCCTGCTTGGATTTTCGGCTGTACAAATTCTATTCCTTCACTCATAAAACAATTCATCAATTACTGTATACCAAACAAGTGTGGCTCAATACCTTTTATGCTATAATTTTAACACAAGAAAAGAAAAACAAATACTATGTCTATCAGCACACGCCGCATTTCTCCTATGCTCCTTGGTTTCGGAATGATTCTTCTGCTCGCTTTTTTTCTCCGCTTCTACAATATAGAGAATCTCCCCGCCGGACTCTATCCAGATGAAGCGATGAACGGCACCAATGCCATCGAAGCGAATGAAACCGGAAATTACAAACTCTTCTACGAGGACAATTCCGGCCGTGAAGGACTTTTCATCAATCTCCAGGCGCTCGCCCTGAAAACATTCGGCTACAATATCCCTGCCCTCAAGCTCTGGTCGGCCATTTTCGGCACCTTGACCGCTCTCGGTATCGGACTCCTCGCCTGGGAACTCTTTGAACGGCGTTCCGCAGCCCTTATCGCAGCCTTTATCACGGCCACATCATACTGGGCAATCAATTTCTCCCGCATCGGCTTTCGGGCCATCATGACCTCATTTCTCCTCTCCTTTTCTTTTTATTTTTTCTTCCGCGGCCTCCGTACCGGAAAGATGTTTCATTTCGCTCTCGCCGGACTCATATTCGGTCTCGGTCTTCATACCTATATCGCTTTTCGTGTCGCGCCATTCATCCTCGTGTTTCTCCTTCCATTTCTCATACTCGCCTACGAGAATTTTTTCCAGCGCTACTGGAAGCATGCCCTCGTCTTCCTCTTCGCCGCTTTTATCGCCGCGAGCCCGATGTTTTATGATTTTTATCAGAACCCGCATCATTTTTCAGATCGCTCCGAAGATATTTCCATATTTTCACCCAAGGTGAACCACGGAGATTTCTTTGGAACCCTCGGAAAGACGCTTGGTCTTTCTCTCATCAAATACAATTTCGTCGGAGATCAAAATTTCCGGCATAACTACGCGCCATACCCCATTCTCGATCCTATTATCGGCACTTTTTTCCTCGCAGGATTCCTCTTTCTCCTTGGTCAGACAGGCGACTGCTTCTCGCACGCCTCCGCTCTCTTGAATACAATCCTCATATCGCGCGCAATGCATTTCTCTTCATCATTTTTTTCGTGATGCTCGCACCGGAATTTCTCACCAATGAAGGACTCCCGCATGCTCTCCGATCTATCGGGACTCAAGTGCCGGTTTTTCTCTTCGCCACCTTTCCGGCGCTTTTTCTGTTCAATCTCGCCCTTCGAAATAAAGGCGGCCGTCATCTGATTTTTTTCTCCTTCATCATTCTTGCACTCGGTACAAGCGCTCTTTGGAATACGATGAAATACTTTTCCTTTTTCGCGGACAACCCAAAGCAATATTCCTCTTTCGGAGCCTCACTCAAGAATATGTCTGATCATATCAATACTGCGCCAAGCGAAACGCGCATATATCTCTCTGCCAATACCGGCTACATCGACCTCCAGGCCATACTCTTTCAAACCTATCAGCAGGCAAAAAATTTCGAAGTCCTGAAACCGGAGACTACTATTATCGCGCCAGCCGAGATCATCATGATCCGCTTCGATGAAAATATCTTCCAAAATATCAGGAAGCGCTCACCACAATCCTTCGTCAAGGAAATCCCCTCTGATTCCGGCTATGCGAATTTCAAGGTCGTCGTGATACCAGAAATCAAGGAACAGTAAACAGTGAACAATGAGCAAAAAAACCCACAAGGCTTTCACATGAATATATTTCGCAATCAACTCATTTTTATCAAGGTCCGACCTTAAGACCCATCCCAAGGTCGGACCTTGATAAAAAACCTGAACTCTATCTGCTAACATCTCAAATCTATGCATCACCTCCTCCAATCCCTCAAGCGCCACCCTGCCATCGCCGTATCGCTCATACTAGTCGTCTTCCTCGCCTTCACCATCATAACCGCCTGGAACGATTCGGCGACTTATGACGAGAGAGCTCACATCCCTGCTTCCTACAGCTATGTCCGCTATGGTGACATGCGCATCAATTATGAACACCCCCCGCTCTTAAAAGACCTAATCGGTATTTCCCTCCTCACTCTGCAGCCGACATTCCCCGGGACGGATCCTCTCTGGACCGAAGGCGTCAACGAACAATGGAACATCGGGACGCTCTTCCTCTACAAGCTTGGAAACGATGCGGATCTTCTGATCTTTTTCGCGCGACTGCCGATCATCCTTCTCGGGCTCCTTGCCGCCTTCTTCCTCTATCGCATCACCAAGGAAAACGCCGGCACCATCGCTGGAATTTTCGCCGTCCTTCTGTTCGCTTTCGATCCGAATATCATCGCCCACGCCCACTATGTCACGACCGACCTCGGCATCGCGATCGCCATCCTGATCGCAACCTATTTCTTCGTACGATTTCTCAAATATCCTTCCACAAAAAATCTCATCATCGCCGGTATCATCCTCGGCCTCGCCCAAACCGTAAAATTTTCCGCCATCCTCATTCTCCCGATATTCGGCATTATGTCCGTTCTCTATGGACTCGGAACCGCCATCAAACTCTCTTGGATGGCGCGCATCAAGCTCGCTTTTGCGTATGCGAGAAAATACATCTACATACTCATGATCTGTTTCATGACCATCTATGCCGTCTATCTCCCGAATGTCTGGAATATGCCGAGCGAACAGATGAACACGCTCGCCCTTCAAAAGTTTGGCGATGATCGCGAGGCGAAAGTCTTTGCCAGGAATGTCATCGCCGGCATGGAACAAATTCCCCTACTCAAACCATTCACTCACTACACGCTCGGCGTCATGGTCGTCTTTACAAGGGTCGCCGGCGGCAATGTCTTCTTCTTCAATAATCCGTTTTTCAATGATACGGAAAGGGAACTCATCTCCACGGTCGCCTCTCCCTGGTACTTTCCCGCGGTCTTCCTCATGAAGGAAACCATCCCCTTCCTCTTCCTCCTGTTCTTCTCCCTCCTCTACAGCCTCTACCGCATCGCGAAACTCCCGCTCTGGAAGGAAGGCGCCTCTCAGTCTCTCGATACCATCATCGAGAGTTTTCACACGAAGACGATCGAATGGACCGTCGGAGGATTCATCACTCTCTATATCCTCCTCTCGGTCACGGGCAACTTGAATATCGGCCTCCGGCATCTTTTCCCTATCATCCTCTTCCTCTATTTCTTCATCGCGAAGACGCTCGCCGGTTTCATCAGGCGCCGCCTGCATGATGAGAAACATATCGCGCCGGAGAAGCAACTCAACCGACGTATTTTCTTCATACTCGGATTAGGATTTTCCCTCTGGATCATCGCGATCCCCTTCATCGCCTATCCGAATTTTCTCTCCTATTTCAACGAAGCGATCGGCTCAGAAAATGGCTACCACTATGTTACCGATTCCAATTATGACTGGGGTCAGGACATGAAGCGTGTAGAGGCATTCATCAATACTCACAACAGTGAGTGTTCCCGCACGAATACCCTGCCATCCTGCCGGATCGATACCATTCGCATCGATTATTTCGGTGGAGCGGAACCGGACTACTATCTCGGGAGTGCGTTCAGACCCTGGTATGGCGGACTTCCGCCGGAAACCGGATGGTACGCGCTGTCATCATTCTTCATCCAAGAAGATAGCTACAAGCAAATCGAACCCGGCACCCGAAGCTACCGTGACTGGCTCTGGAAATTCACTCCTGTCACCCGTGCCGGTGAGTCCATCTTCATCTACCATCTCACTGATAATGACATCAGGTCATTATCAGTGAGCAATGAACAATAGACAGCGAACAACGAACATCAAGAAAAACAATTGATACAAAATATAGGCAAAAGACAGATATCTTGAAAGAAAAAATGGACGAACTGGCTTATTCCATTTACAAGGAAACCAAAAACTTCCCAAAAGATGAGATGCATGGAATCACTTCACAAATTCGCCGATCAGCACTTTCTATTGTTTTGAATTACATTGAAGGTTACGCGCGAACAGGATCAAAAGAGTATAAGAATTTTTTACAGATTTCGTACGGGTCTCTGAAAGAAACAAACTACCTTCTATTTTTCTCAACAAGAGAGGGTTATATTTCAAAAGAAAGTTACGAAAAATTAACAAAGATTTCTGATGAAATCGGTGCTATGTTTTGGACTACACTTCAGAAAATTAAAACTCGTATCAACGGTTGATTGTTCCTTATTCACTGCTCCTCGTTCATTGTTCATTGTTCCCTACTCCTTGTTCCCTGTTCACTGTCAAGCGTATAATACACCTTGTTTTCCGTCCGCAAATCAAGGCGCGCCAGATATTCCTGATCTGCCTCCGGAATACCGCGGATCAAGGCTGCCTGAAGCGTCGTCAGAGTATTCTCTACCGATTGATGCCGGTCGAGCAATATATCAAAACCATCCTCAACATGAAAGATGAGTTCCCCGGAAAAACGGAGGGGCATATATATGTCGTGGGAGAGCACTTTCCCAAATCGACTCTCAAATGTATGGACGAAATCACCGACAAATGAGGGTATACTTCCTTCCGCCACCCTCTTCCCTGCCTCCGATTCCCGCCCGTCTTCATCATGCACCCGAAAAGTATATGAGGTATCGAGCACAAGGGAAAGATTCGGATGATCGGAAACATACCCGTCCTCATCGAGAAGAAAATTCCCATTCGCTGATTGCCATACGATCACCGTCGGACGCTCCTGAATATTTATGATGATTCCGGCAGGGAATATTTTTTCCATTGTCACCGATCGGATTTTCGGTGAAATATTCCGTATGTCGTCGAGCAGGGAGTTTTTCGGAACAAAAAAGAAATTGTTTTTGGGGAAGAGGAAAAGACGTTTCCCCTGCATGTCTCTCTCGACTTCCGCCTGAAGCGTTGTCAGTGAAACCGCTTCATTACCGACAAAGGAGATATCACGTATCGTGGTTTCCACCGAAAAAAAGAGGAGGTATCCCAAGGACAAGAAAAAGACTATCCACAGTATGCCCGGGATGAGAAAGCGGATCCGTGCTCTCTGTCGTTCCGGCCTCACGCGTTTTTCTCGAGAAGCTGAAAATTCCGAAAAAGGAACCATCGGAGCCTGTTTTCTTTGTTTTCTTCCGAATATATTCATATTCTTTTCTCCACCGACAAAAACAATGAATCGAAAGCCAGTCTCGCATTTGCCTGCGTCGCCTTGAGCGTATTGAGCACGTCATTCATACGGTCAAGAAAAAAGAGTTTCTCTCGCAATTTCTCCGACGCGGCACTTTTTCGCAATTGCTCTCTCGCCCCGAGAAGATACCATTCGCAGAGTTCGATTCCGAGTGGCACGTTCTTTCCGAACTGTTCCGACAGTGCGAGCCGATCCCCCAAAGGAAGCATCGCCAGACGAAAAAGTTGCCGCAAGAGAACTTTCTTCTTTTCAAAAGCCTTTGGATCACGCTGCGCCTCGATCGGAATTCCCGGTCGCCCGAGAGAAAAAAAGAACGGTTCGACGGAAATCCCTCCAGGGAACAGTTCCTCCATACCTGAAGCGATCAGTTCCTCCGCGACCGGTTCGAAAGATACGACTTGGCAGCGCGATCGTACCGTACCGAGAATGCGCCCCGGCTCATGGGTGATCAGTATGACTATTGCACTGTCTGTTGGGTCTTCCAGTGTTTTCAGCAATGCGTTCTGGGCGCCCTCTGTCAGACGATGTGCATCTCGAATGATACCGATGCGAAATTTTCCCCGAGATGGATAACTCGAGAGAAATGATTTGAGTTCGCGAATCGTTTCGACTGGTATCACCTTTTCTTTCATAACCCCATTCCGTTCCTCCTGCTCCGACTCAATGATCCGGATATCGACCAATGACCCATCGGTCAGCTGTTCCGCGAATGACTTTGCCACGAGAAACTTCCCAATCTTGTCTGGTCCGGAAAAAATATATGACTGCGTAGGCGCTTCACTCTCCGCGATACGGCGGAGGAACTCCCGTTCCTTATTGTGACCGATGATTATATTCATAAATCCGTAACCAGTAATTTGAAACTAGTAACTAGGAGATATCTGAAAGAAATGTGGTTACCAGTTACTGGTTACCAATAACGCGGTTTACCGCATTTCGTATCTTCTCCTGAAACGCTTTCTTTGAAAATCGCATCATATTCAGCTTCATTTCTTCTCGATCGTATTTCCCTTCATTCGTGATAAATCTCCTCACTCCATCGGAAAGGATTTCCGGAGTCTGGGCAAAAAACAGTTCCCCATTCACACCGGACTCCACCAATTCACGCGAGCCGCCACGCTCAAAAGCGATGACTGGTGTGCCGCAGGCAAGCGACTCGGCCATGGCCAGACCGAAATCTTCCTCCGCGACATGTACAAGCGCCCTCGCTTCGCTCAGGAGACAAGACACCTCCGCATCATCCTGAAATCCCATAAAACGGATATTCTTCTTTGCCATTCTCTCAAGCGACCGTCTCATCGGTCCGACCCCGACGATCAACAAGGGCAACTCTAATTTATTGAAAGCCTCGATGGCGACTGCAACTTTTTTCGCCTCGGTCAATCGCGACACCATGAGAAAATGACCATTCCTATGGTCATCCCGATCCGCCAACTGGCGGAGAGGGATCTCCGTTGAAATGACCGGCGGATACACCACCTCTGATGGCAACCGGTAATATTTCGCGATCCGCTCCAGCGTATATACCGAATTGGCAATCAGCACATCCGGCCGCTCTGCCGCCTGCTTATCCCAAACCCGCAGATACGAAAGCATCATTCGACCGAACAATCGGAATGGAGCGAAGAATCCAAGCGTGCGAAGATAGGTCTCATTTTCATCCCATGCATACCGCATCGGCGAATGCACGTAGGCGATATGTTTTGTATAAAGTCGCGTTACCACGCCCTTCGACCACGCCCCGGAAGAAGAAATGACGAGATCGAAGTCCCGCAGATCAAGAGCCTCAACCGCCGTTGGATACAATGGAAGCAACCACCGGTGGCGTCGCGTCAAAAAACGGGGAAATCTCGATAAGAATGACTCACGGATCTCGCTTCCCGGAAAATGCCTTCGTACGATATTCTTGTCAGCTAACAAGACGTATACCGGCGCTTCCGGATACATCGCCATCAAAGACTGCAAAACCCTCTCCGCTCCCCCGAAGGCAAGCAGGAAATCATGGACAATAGCTATTTTTTTTTCATCACCCATAAAACACAGAAATCAAAACACAAAATACCAGACAAAGCACAACTTCCAAAACACAAAACATAAACGACTAAGGTTTTAGGTTTTATGTTTTGAGTTTTTTGCCTGCCTGCCGGTAGGCAGGGTTCTTGTTCCGCTAGCTGGCGGATTGAGATTTGTGTTTTTACTCTATTAACAATTTCTCTATCTCTTTCGCGCATCGAATCCAACTGAAACGACTCACATTGTGGGTCGCTCTTTTTATTATATCACCTCTCCATTCCTCATCAGAAAGCACCTTTTGAATCCCCTCTGCGATATCTTCCGGACTCAAGGGATTCACAGTCACGACGCCTTCCCCACCCACCTCAGGAAGCGAGGAGATATCCGACGTAATGACCGGTACTCTGGATGATTGAGCTTCCAATACCGGTATCCCAAACCCTTCGTACAGGCTCGGAAAGATGAAAACATCCGCACCACGAAGCAATGCCCACTTTTCCTCTTCACTCACATACCCAAGCTCCACGACTTCATCGCGATATTTGATATTTGATATTTGATATTTGATTCTTCCATAACCATATCCCGGCTTTCCCGCCAATATCAGCTGATGCGGTATCCGATGCTGCTCCTTCAGTATCTCAAAGGCTTCGATAATCCGAACGACATTTTTCCGTTCTTCCAACCTCCCAATGAATAAAAGGTATGGTTTTTCTTGTTTCTTTGTTGGCTGTTCATTGCTCACTGTTGACTGATCCTCATATCCCTCATATACCACTTGTATCTTCGACTCAGGAACACCATAGAGCTTCATTAGATCGGACTTCGTATTCTCCGACACCGCAATCAGCGTGCTCGCCGCTCGACATGAGAATCGGATCGAGAGCCTCATATACCATCGCTCCAGAAACGAATATGCCTTGGGACAGAATTCATATTCGAGACCATGTATGGTGACGATCGTTTTCTTCGGATGGATGAGCGGTGCCGTATGCGCCGGTATGAACAGGGCATCGACTGGAAAAAACAACATTTCCAGGGAAAGTCGCACCTGTGTCCAGAGTCTCGGTGCGCAAAGTTCCTTCACCGTCCAATTATGAGGAAGTTCGAATGGCACCTGCTGTCCCGAGCGGACATACAAAAAAACCGGCTCCTGGAGGAGCGTTTCACGGAGATGCCTGATCACCTGATACGAATATTCCTCAATTCCCGTCCGCTCCGGAAGAAATGCCCGCGATCCATCGATACCGATAATCATAGAACAGTGAACAATGACCAATGAACAGGGAACAATAAACCATCAGCCATCAATATGCTTTTTAATTTTCTGAAGTGTTGTCCAGAGCATGGCTCCAATCTCATCAGAAAGTCTCTCAATTTTTTCATAAGATTCTTATGATAAATATCCTTCCCTCATCGAAAAAAACAAGAGATAATTTGTTTCCTTGAGAGATCCATATGAAATTTGCAAAAAATTCTTATACTCCCTTGACCCAGTTCTCGCATACCCTTCAATGTAATTCAAAATAATCGATAGCCCGGCTCGACGAAGTTGTGATGTAATTCCATATATCTCATCTCTCGGAAAATTCTTCGTTTCTTGGTAAATACAATGAGCAAGTTCGTCCATCTTTTGTTTCAAAATATCTGTTTTCTGCTTATATCCTTCATCCATTGTTTTTTCCTCATTGTTCCCTGTTCTCTGCTTCTTGCTCCCTGTTCACTGTTCCATGACTACTTCCCCATCATGATACTCCTCTTGTAAATCTCCAGATTCTCCAAGACGAGACCTGTCCCCTTTACCACGCAGAAAGCCGGCTCATCCGCCAAGTAGCATGGAACACCGATCGTTTTTGCGATGAGCTGATCGAGGTACCGGAGTTGTGAGGTTCCTCCCGAGAGAATCATACCCTTATCCATGACATCCGCCGCGAGTTCCGGCGGGGTTTCCTGCAGAACTTGCTTGATGACATTGATAATCTCCCGCAGTTCATCTTGTATCGCTTCAGTCACCTCATTCGAAGAGATAGTAATCGTCTTTGGCAGCCCCCCCATGAGATCCCGTCCGCGAATATCCATATGGTCTTCCTTGACCTGCACGATAGCCGAGCCGATGGTGATCTTCACCTCCTCCGCAGTACGATCACCGATCGCCAGACTATATTTTCGCTTGATATAATCCGAAATGGCCTGATCGATACGATTGCCTCCGACGCGCGCCGAAGCCGAGGCCACGACGCCACCGAGAGAGATAATGGCGATTTCTGATGTCCCTCCACCGATATTGATAATCATGTTTCCCTGCGCCGCATGGATGGGAATACCTGCGCCGATAGCTGCGAGGATCGGCTCTTTCACGACATATGCCGTTTTCGCCCCGGCTTTGAGCGCGGCATCAATCACCGCGCGCCTCTCAGTCGAGGTGACGCCGGCAGGAATCGAGAGCACTATCTCGGGACGGAAAAAACGGAACTTCCCACTGACCTTGCCGATAAAATATCGGAGCATCGCTTCAGTCACCTTATAGTCAGCGATCGCCCCATCACGAAGCGGCTGAGATGCGATGATACTATCCGGCGTCCGTCCGAGCATTTCCTTCGCCTCATTCCCGACCGCCAACACCTTGTTTTCAAACAGTGAAATGGCTACTACCGACGGTTCATTGACGACAATACCCTTGCCCGGAACGAAAACAAGCGTGTTCGCCGTACCGAGATCGATGCCAATTTTTCGTACAAATAAAGCCATACATTTAGTAAAACACAATAATCAAATCACAAAGACCAAACAAAACACAATTTTCAAAACACTCACACTCAAACTTTTACATCCTTTTGTGTTTTTTACTTTGTGCTTTTACTTCTCCACCCTCCTGATATCCGCTCCGAGCTTTTTCAATCGCTCTTCGATACGCTCATAGCCACGATCTACCTGATAAATATCCTCGATAATTGTCTTTCCCTCCGCGCACAAGGCCGCGATGATGAGTGCCGCCCCAGCACGAAGATCAAAACTTTTGATCGTCGTTCCATGAAGCGTCACCGGTCCGCGGAAAAGTACCTGATGCGGATTGAGTATGGTCGCACATCCTCTCATTTTCTCCAACTCCGATACATAGTTGAAACGGCCTTCGAAAATCGTATCAAAGATAAGGGTCTCGCCTTCGGCCTGTGTCGCGAGCACTCCGAATGGCGCCTGTACATCAGTTGGAATGCCCGGATAGGTTCGTGCATCAAGCTTCGCCACCGCCAGAAGCTTCTCCGCAGGATGAATAGTGATCGAATTCTCCCGGACAGTAAACGAAACGCCAAATTCCCGCATTCTTTCAAGGACGAGATCGAGGTGTTCTTCTCGAGCATGGTTGACCGTAATCTCGCTTCCCGTCGCTGCGCCGAGAATAAGGAATGTCGCTGCTTCATTATGGTCCGGGATGATCTCATATTCGACACCCTGGAGATTCGCGCATCCCTCAATGGTAATCGTATGCGTTCCGAGTCCATCGATCTTCGCGCCCATTTTCCGCAGGAATTTTCCGAGATCCTCGACATGCGGCTCGGCCGCGGCGATCTTGATCGTCGTCTTTCCGGGAAGCGATGAGGCGAGTGTCATGGCGATCTCCGTCGCGGTGACGGAAAATTCCCGGAGCACCACGGTGGCTGGAGCGCGTTTCGACGCGTCGATCTCATATCCTTTTTCTATGCCAGTCACGGAAACGCCAAGTTTCGAGAGCGCCTTCATATGCGTCTCGACGGGTCGGGCGCCGATCACGCACCCTCCGGGATGATACAGTTTAAATTTTTCAAAGCGAGCGGAGAGCGGTCCGAGCAAGAGTATGGAGGATCGTATCTTTTTCACCAGATCGATATTCATGCGGGATGGATCGATATCCTTCGCCGTGATCGCGACGGTATGCGTATCGCGCCATTCCACGAGCGCTCCCATGCTCTCGAGAATTTCCAGCATCCGGAAAACATCCTCGATACGGGGAATATTTTTCAAGACACAGGTCTCCCTGGAGAGAAGCGTTGCGGCGATGATCGGCGTCGCGGCATTTTTCAGGCCGGAAATCTCGATTTCGCCCGACAGCTTTTTCCCTCCCGTAATTTCGAATACCTCCATATGAAAAAAAATAATTCATCACAATATCATCCATTGTAGCTCAAAAAGCGCTTCATTTCAAGAGGGAAAATGGCTCTTTGACAGGCTCAAGTATCAAACAAGAGAGACTCCTTTCAGGAGGGATTCCGCGGAAGGAACCACCTCCCCACAAAGTAAGTCCGCGGTATAAGGTAAAAGATCGGGTCATGCGTTTCCGTGACGAAAGCGTGAGGAAATGAAAAAACCACTCCGATGTATCAGGGTGGTTTTTTCGTTTGTCTGATATATTTATGAATCAGACCAAAACGAAGAATTTCGCTTTTCTTGTTTGAGAGATTTTTTATGTCTCTTTGTGTTTGTTTTTGTATTGAGTTTTCAAGGAACTCTTTCGGAATCGAGAGATTCCCGCGTGACGTTCTGATATTTTTTATATATATAAATGTCAGAACGTCGCGCGGAAACCCATTCCAGAGGAAGGGTTACCATTTTCGGAGCCACTTCTCATGCATCGCGAATGAAAGCACCACGAACAATCCTGATGCCTGCACGAAAGCGAAGAATATCAGTGCCAGCAAGCGCTTGGTGTCAATCTTCCAATGCGTCGCCGTCGTAGAAAGAAAATTCGTCACCGCGCCGATCACGCCGCCATTGTTATCGGCCGGCATCGAAGAACCGAGTACCGACGGATATTTTTTCGGGCAATTTACCCTGCTTTTCTGAGAAAGATCTATTTTCTTTTCATCAATCATCTGCGTCCCAAACATCTGCACGGCAACCGTCGTTTGTCGCCCCTCCCAGTTTATACTACGTATCGCCACACCGATTTCCCGATACTTCGGGCTCAGAATATTTTCACAATGCCTCTTGCTCTCCATCCATACCTGCTCTTCGAGAACCGCATCACGAAAATGAATGGCGAGATTCTCCCCTGCATAGCGATATTCATATTCTGATTGACGAAACCAATCCCAGGGAGTAATTCCCTTCGGTGAAGTATGCGAAAAATATTGTTCGGTCGCCATATCGCCGGCCTTGCCCTCGGCTGCCCGATCCAGTACCGAACTGCGAATCAGCGGAACCAGTCCTGCCTCGGTACGATCCTGATTCACCAAAGAAACGACTTCTTCCGATGTAATCGCGGCGAAAGCCGCATTCCCCTGAGAGAGGAATACCGCGAACGATATGATGGCGAGAAGAGAGATATTTTTGTTCATAATGCCGGATAATAAGCTTTTACAAAAGAAAAAACGGGTCCCATTGGGCACCCGTTCCTTCATTGATATACCCATTATAGCATGGAAAACCCCTCTTGTAAAGATAATACTTCCTAGGTTCAACAAGTAAGTGCAACACGAACGAATTAAACACTTCCAAAGGAGTCAGCCAACCCAGTCTCTTCCTTGGCAAAGTATATCATGGGCTGTTCGGGAAATTTACGATCCCTTTCTGATATAATCATAGGCCGAGAGAGCAGCCACGACACCATCACCAGCAGAAATATTATTCTGCTTGTATGGAGCGTCCGTGGCATCACCGGTAGCAAAAATTCCAGGTCTTGATGTGCCTTTCGTTTTATGATCAATCATAATTTCTCCACGTTCATTCAGCTCGATAAATCCTTTGACAAATTCCGTGTTCGGTACCATGCCGATTTCCACGAACACACCATCCGTCGGAAAATCAATCACTTTGTCATGCGCCTTATCAAGATATCGCAGCCCCTCCAATTTCGTTTCACCGAGCACTTCCTGTGCCAGGGCGTTATAAATCACCTTCACTTTCTCCGAAGCGAGAACTTTTTTCTGCGTAACGGCGTCACCCTTCAGTACATCTGCGCGCACCATCAAAGCGATCTCCGTCGCATAGGGAAGCAAATCCTCCACCGCTTCAAGTCCGGAATTTCCGCCGCCGACAACGACGACCTTCCTGTTACGGAAGAACGGTGCATCACAGGTCGAGCAGAACACCACTCCTTTGCCGATAAACTTTTCCTCACCTGGAATATCGAGATGCCGATGGCGTCCACCAGTGGCGAGAATGATCGACTTCGTTTCATACGAAAGCCCATTTGTCGCCGTCACCGTATAATGACCACCCTGTTCAGTGATGCCCGAGGCCCTGATGCCGACAACGATTTCAATCCCCTCCTGAGCACGCAGATGCTTCTCGAGAGATTGGGCGAATTCCCAGCCAGGCAAGGAAACTGTACCGACCCAATTTTCAATGCTCGCCGAAACGATCGATTGTCCGCCGAAACTCTCCGTAAGAAAAAGCGTCTTCATCTGCTTGCGTGTCGTATAAATTCCCGCTGCAATTCCTCCTGGCCCGCCGCCAATCACTATAACATCATACATAAGCTAAAAAATACAAATTACAAAACACAAAAACCAAACAAAGTACAGAACTCAGATCTCAAAACATAAACTCTCTCTTGGCAGGTTTACACCCTGTGCTTTGAAAGTTGTGCTTTGTTTGGCCTTTGTGTTTTAAAGATTGTGCTTTAAAAAATTAGACCCTTCCCCGATCCTTCATCGCCTGTGCGACTCGTTTCACGGCGAGCGCATACGCCCCCATCCGTACACTCACATTATACCGCTCTTTTTCCTGCCAGACACCCTCGATCGCTTTTTCCATTTTTGCCTTGAGTTTTTCCCGCACATCATCCTCTGTCCAAGCATAATTCATCGCATTCTGAACCTGCTCGAAATAGGAAACGGTTACACCTCCAGCATTCGCGAGAATATCAGGGACGACCGTCACTCCCTTATCAAGGAGTATTTCTTCCGCTTCCGGCGTCGTCGGACCATTAGCAATCTCAATGATAAGCTTCGCCCGTACAAGATGTGCATTATCCCTATGGATAGCATTTTCAAGTGCAGCGGGGACGAGAATATCAGCTGGAACCGAAAGTACAGCATCGCTTGGGAGTTTTTCACAGTCAATACATGTCTGTAAGTTTCCGGTGACTTTCTTATGCTCATCAACCTCCGGAATATTTAATCCCTCACTTCGATAAATCGTTGACTTCGAATCAGCGATCGCCACCACCTTATACCCGGCGGCATACAGGAGCCGGGCGAGATGTCCACCACCATTTCCAAATCCCTGGATGGCAACCGTCGCAGTCTTCGGGAGATGGAGTTTCTCCGCGGCTTTTTCCAAAACATAAAATGCTCCCTGCGCCGTCGCCGTATCGCGTCCGAGTGACCCGCCGAGAGAAATTGGCTTCCCGGTGATCACCCCAGGGGAGAGATGTCCGAGAATTTTTTCATACTCATCAAGCATCCATCCCATCACGCGCCCATCGGTCGAGACATCCGGTGCTGGAACATCAGTCTGCGCTCCGATCAACGGGGCGATAGCAGCGGCATAGCCACGGGACAATGCCTCCAGTTCACGGAGCGAAAGTTTCTTCACATCCACGATCACGCCACCCTTGCCGCCACCGAGTGGAATATCGACGACTGCCGTCTTCCATGTCATCCACATCGAAAGTGCTTTCACTTCATCAGCTGAGACATTTGGATGAAAACGAATACCTCCTTTATAGGGTCCGCGGGCATTGTTATGCTGACTCCGGAATCCGGAGAACACGCGAGTTGTTCCATCGTCCATTCGGACCGGTATCGCCACTTCGAGTATCCGTTCCGGAACATTCAGGCGGACAGAGATATTCGGATCGAGAGCGATGATATCGCTCACCGCTGCGAGCTGCGATTGCGCCGATTGGAAGGGGTTGTTCATATGATTACTTCAAAACACAAATTAACAAAACACAAAAATCCAGACAAAACACAAAATCCGAAAACACAAACTCATCCAGTCCCCATCCTTGTTTGGTTTTTGTGCTTTAGGCTTTGTGCTTTCAAAAGCCTATTGCATCTTGAATAGGCTTTTGAGATACGCTTCATCAATCTTTTTTTTGCCATCCCACTTGCAGGCGAAATCATCCTTCAGAAGCTCAACGCCAAGCATCGCCACCGCCTCGCGGATCGCAGAAATCTGTGCGATCACATCGAGACAATCCTTTTTCTCTTCCACCATACGACGGATGCCTCTCAACTGCCCTTCGATGCGAGCGATGCGAGATAATATCGGCGAACTTGTTTCTGTCATACTCCATAAAATTAAATATACCCCATAGGGGTATATTAGAAGAAACCAACACAACTGTCAAACGGAGCGCTATTTTAACTCTCGTACCACTTCCCGAAACTGATTTCCTCGATCGAATTCATTCTGAAACAAGCCAAAACTCGTCGCCCCCGGGGAAAGAAGAATACTCTCCCCTGACTTGGCACCGTCAACCGCGAGTGCTACCGCCTGTTCCATGGATTCTACCCTCACTATCGTTCCATCGTCTTGGCATCCCATGGCCTGCAAAAGCTTTTCCGTTCCTGCTCCACGGAAAAAGATACAGCGCTTCGTTTTCAATGGAATCTCCCTCGCAAATTCCGAAAAGTCCAGATTCTTATCATTCCCCCCTGCGATGAGGATGACCGGCTGATCGAATGACCGAAGCGCCGCTATGGCCGCCTCGGGAATGGTCGCCGCAGAATCATTGAAAAATTTCACACCATCCTTCTCTCTCACGAATTCCAAACGATGCGGCACACCGGGAAATGTTTCCAGGCCGGAAACTATATCTTCTTTTTTCAATCCGAACGAAAACAGGGCCGCCGTCGCGGCAAGAGCGTTGCGCCGATTATGTGCTCCAAGGATATGCCACGATGAGAAATCGAACCATGCTTCCTTGGAAGAATTTTTCTGATACATCATTTTCCCTTCCTGTTCGAAAAATCCCTCCGGAATTTCCTGTCCGGAGAACCGCATCACCCTGCCAGGCGCCTTTCCGATCATCCGGCTCCCCCAATCGTCATCGCCGCTCGCTACCAAGGTATCTTCCGATTTCTGGAAGAGGAAGATATTTTCCTTATCGGCGACATAGTCTTCCATCGACGCATAATAGTTGAGATGATCGGGATAGATGTTGGTCACCACGGAAATGTGTGGGCTCTGCTTCATCGACGAGAGTCGCCAGCTCGACAACTCGAAAACGACGACCGCATCCGGATTCAGAGTCAGCAGATTATCAAGCACCGAGACCTGACCGATACCGATGCGCGCCACTGGAATATTCGCCTGTTCGAGTATGTGTACAATGAGCAATGCTGTCGTCGTCTTTCCCTTGCTTCCGGTCACTCCGATGACCTGATTCTGGCAGCATTGAAAAAAAATGCTCGCGTCCGTCTCGACAGGAATACCATGTATCAAAGCCATCTGCACAAACTCATTCGTCCAAGGAATCCCCGGATTTTTTATCACCAGATCGGTTTCAACGAAGTCCTGCTGATCATGTCGGCCAAGAGTATACCGGATGGACGGAATATCCCGAAGCATCGCGATCGACGAGGCGAGTTCTGTCTCAGTTTTGGTGTCGGTGATGATAATTTCTTTCGCTCCAGCCTGTGCGAGAAATTTCACGGTTCCCACACCGCCGGAATTGAGTCCTAAACCGAACACCGTTACTCGTTTTCCCTGAAAGAAAGAAGTATCGTTCATAAAAAAATATCTCTGATAAGCCTATAACCCGTCAAAGATATCACAAAACAGCCATTTTTACCATTTTTCACCAAGAGAAAAGAGATTGGTTGCGACGCAAGACCCTGCCTGATCGGATACCGGAAGATCGGCCCGAGAGAAGGGTCACCTCGCCATTGATGACAACTTCATGGATGCCGAGAGGATACTGATATGGATTCTCAATAGTAGCGGTATCAATCACCCGCTCCGGATCAAAAACGACGATATCGGCGAAGTACCCCTCCTTCAATCGTCCGCGCTTTTCAATATGAAAAACCTGCGCCGGCTTACCGGTCATCTTATGTATCGCTTCCTCCCATGAAAGCAGTTTCTCTTCCCGTACATACCGTCCTAATACGCGCGGAAATGTTCCGAAACTTCTCGGATGGACCTGCTCCCCGGTCTCCTTGTAATCAATCGAATATCCTGAGCCATTGGAAGAAATAATAGAAAACGGATGTTGGATGCCATGGCGCATATTGTGATCAGAAATAGCCTCAAGCGAAACGATAGCCCGACCATCGCTCGCCAACAAGACATCGATGATAATCTCTTCGGGAGATTTTTTCTGCATGGCGGCGATATCGGCGATATATCGGCGCGGCATCATCTTGCTCAAAGAGGAGGAAAGTACCATAAGCGTTGTGTAGTCGAGACCTTCTTTTCTCATTTCTTCGACGACCTTGTTTCGCACCCGCACGTCTCGCAGCTGCCGAAGCATCACTTTCCGACCCCCCTCCGTCACCCAGTCCGGAAGAAAGGTATAGAGTACCGATCCGGTCGTCGTATAGGGATACACATCGAAGCTGATAGGGAGACCACCGGTCGCCGCCGCTTCAATACAGTTCAAGGCTCCATCAAAAAGATTCCAATACTTTTTCCCGCTCGCCTTCAGGTGGGAAATATGCAGACCAATCTTCGTTTCCTTCGCGGTATGGATAGCCTCTTCGATTGATTCTATCAATTCATCCGATTCGTTCCGCAAATACGTCGAATATACTCCGTCAAAACCAGCGGCCGTTTCTGTCAGATCCATAATTTCACTGGCCGTCGCACTCTTCGCATGAGTATAGCGCAACCCGGTGGAAAAACCGATAGCTCCTTCCTTCATCGCCTGTTTCAGAAGATGCTTCATGTCATCGATATCTTCAGGTTTCACAAGGCGATTGACATCATGCAATACTCCGCGACGGAGTGTCCCATGTCCGACGAGTGTGGCGAAATTCACTGTCATTCTTCTCTTCTCCAGTTCGGCGAGAAATTCTTTCATCGAAAGCCAATTGAAGGAAATCTTCTCCACATCGGTCCACTTCTGAATGGAACGGATAGTATCATGCGTCACAAGCGGCGCGAGTGAAGACCCCGCATTCCCGCCGATGATCGTCGTCACTCCCTGCCGGAACATACTCTCTAATTCCGGATTCGAGAGAAGCTGCCAATAAACATCCGAATGATTGTTCACATCGATAAACCCAGGCGCGACATAGCGCCCGATGGCATCGATCACATTCGGCGCCGCTTCATGGGAAAGGTCACCGATGAAAGTGATCTTATCTTCCTTGATGCCGATATCAGCCCGAAACATCGGCTTTCCCGAGCCGTCAATCACTGTCCCATTTTTGATGAGAACGTCGTACATATGATAAGAGATGAGTGGTTAAGAATGAAAAGAATATCAGCGGGATACTATCACTGCCAGTTCAACAAGACGATTGGAATATCCCCATTCATTATCATACCATGCGATGACCTTTACCAGATCGCCGTCCACCACCTTGGTGAGAGGGAGGTCGACGATACTCGAATAAGGATTGCCGATGAAATCCGATGAGACAAGCGATTCTTTGGTCACGGCGAGAACACCCGCGTATTTCGCATCATGTGATGCCTCCTCGAGCACGGCATTCAATTCTTCAACAGTTGTTTTTCTCTTCAATACGAAAGTGAAATCCGTCACCGATACCACAATTGTCGGTACTCGAAACGATAATCCGTCGAACATACCGGCAAGCTCCGGGATAACTTTCGTCACCGATATGGCGGCGCCCGTCGTCGTCGGAACGATATTCTGTCCGGCGGCACGAGCACGGCGCAGGTCACGATGAGGGCCATCCTGCAAATTCTGATCCGCCGTGTATGAATGTGTCGTGGTCATCAAAGCCTTGGCGATGCCAAATTTTTCGTGAATCACCTGTGCGACCGGTGCGAGACAATTCGTCGTGCAGGATGCATTGGAAATAATCGGCTCCCCCTGATATTCATCTTCATTTACGCCACGGAGGTAGGTTTTGATTTCTCCTTCATCTTTGGCCGGAGCCGAAAGGATGATCTTCTTCGCCCCCGCTTCGATATGCCCACCCGCCGATTTTCCGTCGGTGAACCGGCCAGTACATTCGAGTACGACATCGACACCCAAATCCTTCCATGGTAATTTCTTCGGATCCGATTCACCATAGACGGGATATATCTTCTCATCGATGATCAAAGAATTTCCATCTACCCGTACCGCGCGCTGATACATGCCGTAGGCCGTATCATGCTTCAAGAGATGCGCCAATGTCTTCGCATCGGTCAGGTCATTGATCGCCACTATTTCCACATCATTCCGTTCCAAGGCGATTTTCAGTGCTGCCCGCCCGATTCGCCCGAACCCGTTGATCGCTATGCGTACCATAAGATTTTACTTCTTAAAATAAATTACAAACTCAAAATTACAAATCCCAAACAAACCTCAACCTTCAATCTCAAAACCTGATTTTTTATTCTATTCTTTTGGATTTTAATTTTAAATTTTGTATTTTTTTGTTCCATACTCCATGTTCACTGCTCTCTGCCTCATGCCTTTCCGCCGCTCCCATACATCATGATCTTCTTCTTCACTGCATCCTGTACCGCCGATTTTCCTCCCTCGAGCAATCGGCGAATATCGGTTTCATCATGCTCTTCCAGATGTTGCTTCACCGCGCCGATAAAAGCGAGACGGATCGACGTATCCACATTGAAGCAGCTGATTCCCATCCCGATAACTTTCTTCACTCGTTCTTCGTTCCAATCCGACGAACCATGCAATACGAGCGGAATGGATACCTGGGAAGCGATGGTCTGCAGGCGATCGTAATCCGGCACTTCCCGCTCCTTGAAGAAACCATGGGCATTCCCAATGGCGACCGCAAGAGTATCGATGCCCGTCTGCTCTACGAATTCGACTGCCTGCTTTGGATCGGTCATATAATTCTCCCAATTGATTGAGTCCATATTCACCTCGCCGAGATACGGCACATTCCCCAATTCCGCCTGCACCGAAATCCCGCGAAGATGTGCGAGCTCAACAATCTTTCTTGTCGTCATGAGATTATCGGTATACTCCTTGCGGGATCCATCATACATGACTGATGGAAAGCCTATTTCCATGGCACGCTCCACGATCTCGAAACTCTTCCCGTGATCGAGGTGGATACCGACGGGAATTTCAGGCGCATAAAACTCAACCATGCCTTTGATCAATTGAAAGATGGCGCGACCACCGGCATAGTCGAATGTCTTTTCCGTCACTTGGATGATGACCGGAGACTTCATCTCTTTCGCCGCGAGAACGATCGCTCTCGTCGTTTCAAGATTCACCGTATTGAAAGCGCCCACGGCATATCCTTCGGCACGAGCTTTTTCAAGCATCTGTTTCACATCAGCGATCATATTCTTCGTGTCTTTTATTTATTTATCCTCTTCGTCGCTTATCTCCGATTGAGAAAGAAGCGCCGCCATTTTTGTCATCTCATACGGGAAGAGACTTTCCCGCCCGACGAGTACGCCATCCATCTGTGCATCCAGACACACACGAGAGAGGAGCGCCTGTTTCACTGATCCTCCATAGAGGACAGGGATCCGATCGGCCGTCTTCAGATCGAACATTTTCGAGAGCACCTTTCGGATGAGAATCTTGACTTCCATGATATCCGCGGTCTCCGGAGTGGCATCGGTACCGATGGCCCACCTGGGCTCATAGGCAATGATTATCTTTTCCGCCTGCATCCGCGAGAGACCTTCGAAAATCGATTGTATCCCACGCTCGATAATGTCTCCTGTTTTCCCGTTCGCCCGCTCATCCGTGGTCTCGCCGATGCACATGATCGGACGGAGCATCTGTTTCAGTGCCATGTCCATCTTTCTTCGGACGATTTCATTGGTCTCATTGAAATAGAGTCTCCGTTCGCTATGACCGAGAATCACATATTCCGCACCATACTGTTTGAGCATGACGGGAGAAGTTTCCCCGGTATATGAACCATCCTTTTCCCAAAACATATTCTGCCCGCCGAGCCTAATGGGAGCCGGAAAGTGTTCGAACATCAATCCGAAATGGATGCTCGCCGGACAGAGCACATATTCGACACCCGGAAAGAGATGCCCCTTCGTCTCACGGCCGAGTACCGTCAAATACTGCCTCACGTCATCAGGCGAGAGTAAATTCATTTTCAAATTTCCAATCAGATATTTCATACCATTAAGACAATTTTAACTTTTTCAATTACGCTCTTCCTCTTCCAAACAGGTAAGCATCAAACAAGAGGTCCGAAATAACCAATAATCAATAACCAAAATTCTTCTTTGGTGATTGGTGATTGGGTATTATTTGTATCTTGGTCCGCCGGCTGGCGGATTGGTTATTAGAATTTATTTTTCCCAGAAAAATTATAATTGTTCTCGCAGGAATTCCGCCGCCTTCTCCGGCTCTATCGTCGAAACTTCGATACCGGTTGCCAGCTCGAATCCCGCCCAGGTCGCTGTTTTCGGCAAAATCTCGATATGCCACTGATAATGAGCATAGTCCCGTCCATCACAAGGCGCCGTATGGATATAAAAATTAAATGCCGGATCACCTAATCCCTTATGAAGAGCAAACATCGCCTTTTGGAACACTTCCGCCAATGAGAATTTTTCCGGATCGGTGATACGTTCGAAATACGGACTACCATCTTTCTTGGCGGTCACCCATACTTCGAAAGCTGAGCGCGAAGCAAACGGGCAGAAGGCGATAAAATCGGCGTTTTCATACACGACCCGCACTTTCTCTTCCCGTTCGCGATCCACCATCACCTGATACACTTTCTTTTTATGACTTCGGTAATAGAGTTCCGCACCATTTAATTCCCCCTGAATATATGGGGAGACGACTGGTATCGCCATCAGCTGCGAATGAGGATGCACAATGGATGCTCCTGCTTCCTTCCCATGATTATGAAAAATCTGGATATATTTCACGCTCTTCTTCGCCATAAGGTCGAGATACCGGCTCTGGTATGCATCGAACACTTCCGCCACCTGCCATGGTTCAAGGAGCGCAATCGACTTCTCGGGATCGCGCGTCACGATAAGTTCATGATATCCCACGCCGGACATCGCGAAGTATGGCCCGTCGGAAAGATCCTTCACCGCGCGACCGCGGGTAAAGGCCGGATACTTGTTCGGGAAGACGCGCACACTCCAATCCCCGTCAGGCAGGCGATAGATGAGCAGGTCTTTCTCCTGCCCGCTTTGATCGGGATCAGCGAAGGGGTCATTCAAGTCGGCATCCTTCACGCGCTTCGCCGCCGAAGCAAACTCATCCGGACGCTTCGCTCGCCCGGTGGCGATCACCACCCAATCCCCCGTCACGATATCCTGACGAAGCTCCGACTGATATTCGACTGTTGTATTTTTTTCCTCCTCCACACGCTTTGATTTTTTTGTTATGTTTGAGATTTTTTGCAAGACCTTTCCCTATTTCTTTTTTCCGGCATTGAGATGATACCTGCCCATCCAGATCCGGAATCGCGTCTTGAACAGATCCACGAACACCTGTATATATCCGTTCGGTCCGAACAATTTCACCGTCGATCCCTCTTCGTTCAGCCAGCGAACCGGCATCTGCTTCACCGTATAGTTCATGCGTTCCGCGAGCGTGATGAATTCGAAATCGAAACCGAATCGATCGACGACCATACGGCTCGCCACCGCTTCGGCAGCCTCACCCGTTATCATCTTAAAACCACACTGCGTATCCGGATAGCTCCACAGCCCGAGTATGATGCGAATCGCCCAATTACCGGCATCCCCGAGCAGTTCGCGATACTTCGGCTGATGCACAGTGATCTGCGACTTCATGTGATCACGCGAACCGATCACGACATCAAAACCATTTTTAAATTCCGGAAAAAATGTGTCAATATGGGTGATGGAAGTGGATCCATCAGCATCGAGAAATAGACGATACTTCCCTTTTCCCTCGAGCAATCCCTGACGAACAACATATCCCTTGCCATGATTCTCCGAATTCTCGATTACACGGAGATTCGCCACCTGATGCGCATAATTGCGCGCGACCTCGGCGGTATTATCAGGCGATCCATCGACAATGACGATAATCTCATAGCTATAGTTCTGCCCTTTCAGATATTTGTCGATTTCCATCAGATTCCGGCCGATTCGCTCACCCTCCTTATACGCAGGGATGAGAACACTCAGATACGGTTGTTCCATACACGACAATCAGTGATTAGTATACTCTACCCCTATTATTGTACCACATATTCATAAAAGCATGGAACGTAAAGCATAGAACACCTAGGTATCTATCTCAAATCTCACCGCATGAGATGAAAAGCAAGAATGTCTCCTGCTTGTCGGCTAAAATTTCATCATTTTGGCTGCAAATCCTAAAAATCTCGTCGGAATATCTCGATATTCCTCCTCACTTTTCAAAATTTTCGCTCAAACTGATGAAATTTTATCTGCGACATGAGATTTGAGATAGATACTAAATCAAAAACAGCCTCGACTTCCTCGAGACTGCCCTCCTGTTCATTGCTCCTTGTTCTCTGTTCGCTGACCGCGGTCCATATAGGACTGCAGAATGATCCGGGCGGCCTCGGCATCATCGTGCCGACCGACATGCTTCTCCCCTCGCTCAATCAAGTTCGCCTGAGCCATCTTGGTCGTGAACATTTCATCCTGATAGGCAGTTGTGACGTGATAGGTTCCTTCCAGGCTCCGACCAAGCTTTTCCCCCTCATACTCCGTTTCTTTGCGACTAATGTGGCTGGGAATCCCGATCACGACCGTGCCTACCTCCTCACGGGCGATGATCTCTCCTAGCTTCGCGAGCAGCTCCTCCGTATTATCAATGGTATCGTAGGCGAGCGCCACGCCTGTTTCCGCATGTGCCAAAGCAATCCCCACCTTTGATGAACCCCAATCTACCCCAAGAAAGTTTTTTCTTACATCCATACACTAAAAAACACAGATATTCAAAAACACAAAAACCAAACAAAGCACAATTTTCAAAACCTAAACGAAGCCGTTCCCTTTTGTGTTTTATATATCTGTGTTTTGTTTGGTTTTTGTGTTCTGGGCTTTGTGCATTCTCTCGCTATAAGCGAGTAACAATCTCTGCTCCATCCTTCGTGATGATCACCGAATCCTCGAAATGCGCGGAGAGCGAGCCATCAGCCGTCACAAATGTCCAGTGATCCGACCCAAGCTTCACTTCCCAGCCGCCGATATTGATCATCGGCTCGAGGGCGACTGCCATTCCTTCGATAAATGTGAATCCAGGAACGCTCTTTGTCACATAATTCGGAATCTGTGGCTCCTCATGGAGTTCCCGTCCCACGCCATGACCAACGAGGTCTCGCACTGGAAGAAATCCATCCTGCTTCACGCGATTCTCCACCGCACGGGCATAATCGATCATCTTCGATCCCGAACGAAGCGTGGCGATACCGAGATCGAGCGATTCACGGGTTGCGATGAGCAGCCTCTCTGCTTCGGGAGAAATCTTCCCTACCCCGAAAGTCCGCGCCATATCCGATACCATCCCCTCATAGCGCATACCGATATCCATCTTGAACAAATCCCCTTCTCTCAGAATGCGATCAAAACTTGGAATGCCATGTACCACTTCCTCATTGATGGATGCACAAATCGTCGCTGGAAATGGCGTTCCATGGCCATAACCCTTGAAAATAGGAATACCGCCGATCTCCGTGATCCATTTCTCGGCAAGCGCGTCGATCTCACCAGTCGAAACACCCGGCTTCACTTCCAGAGCGAGCCGATCGACGATCTTCGCCAATTCCCTTCCGGAATTTCGGAGATGATTCAATTCATCATCAGTTTTTTTCCAATCTTGTTTCATACATTTACATTCATTATTTTAGCGTCCCATTCATTGCAAAAGAATTTTTTCTGCTGTCCGTGTTCTGACGAAAGGCAAGGAAAAAATTGCTTTTGTAATAATGGGACATCATACCACACGGGCCTCTATCTGCTGGAAAATATCTCCGGCCGGGAGCTTCCCGTCCACACGAAGAAGTTTTCCCTCTTTCTCGAAATGTCGTATCACCGGTTCCGTATCCTCGTGGAATATCCGCCATCGATTCTCTACGCCCGCCGGCGTATCATCCTTCCGCTGCACGAGCTTGCCCCCGCATTTGAAGCAAGGCTCCGAGTGATCTTCCGGATGAATGCCTAAAACGAATTTTTCCCCACACTGCTCGCAATTGAATCGGCGCGAAATCCGATCGATCGATACTTCCTTTGGAAGATCAATGAAAATGACCCAATCAATACTCCTTCCATATTCAGCGAGAATATCGATCACCTCTCCGATCTGGCTCTCGCGACGCGGAGCTCCGTCAAGGACGATACCATTCTTCGGATCCGCCTTGGCGAGAGCCCGACCAAGCGCCTGTTTCACCACCTCATCCGATGCCAGCTCCTTCTTCACATAAATTGTCCGATATACTTCTTTCCCAAAGGGAGAATCTTCCTTCGCAATCGCACGAAGCTCACCCCCGACATCGATATGCGTCGAATGGAGCCGTTCCTTGAAAAAGTCCGCCTGCGTGCTCTTCCCGCTCCCCGGCGGTCCGAGCAAAATGTAATTCTTTATATTTTCCATAAGGATAGATACTATCACAAAATTCAATTCGAATCAATGTGAGATTCCTTCCTCCATAAATTATGTATGAGGAAGAAAATGCTCGTCGCGAAAATCGCCCCGAGCGTATCGGCGAGCATATCCTTCTGTGCATCCCAGATATCCCCCTGACTCCCGAGATACGCCATGGCCGATGCGGCATCCGCCGATGATCCGGCCGCATACCACCACTCCACCAGTTCATAGCTCATCGCGATCGTGGCGATGGCGAATATCGGATAGGTGAAGAGAAGAAATTTGTTCGCTACTAATTTCTTGTTCCAGATCCACTCCGCCATCGCGAAGGCATAGAAACCGACGCTGAAATGTGCGATGCGATCATAATGATTTCGTTCAAACCCGAAGAAATCCGAGAACCAGTCAAATGGCACGAGCGCGAAGGTATAATGTCCGCCGATGGTATGGAGATAAATGAGCACGAACATAAATCCATACGCCACATTAGAAAAACGAATCCCCTGCCGATACAGGAAAATGATAACTGCGAGGATGATCCATACCGTCAGATTCTCCGCGAACCACACCGTCCGATCAATCGGATTCACCGCAAGCGCGAGACAGAGAACAGCATATGCCGAGAGGAGCCACCAGAGGCATTTCGAATTGTTCTGCATATAGCGAGAGAGTTAGAAAATAGTGAAGAAAATCTGGAAAGAGCGGATGCACCGCTACTTTCAGTATACACGAAAGATACGAGACATAAAAAAAATCGCTCCGACATGACATCGGAGCGATCTTTTTTCACGACACTTATGCGCGTGATACGTTGGTGGCCGCTGGGCCTTTTTCACCCTGGGTGACTTCGAAAGTGACGACATCGCCAACCTTCAATTCATCGTAGGTTACTCCAACCAATTCCTTAGAGTGGAAGAAGAGATCCTTCTCGACGCCTTCGCGTGAGATGAATCCAAATCCTCGGTCTGTAAGGGTTTTGATAGTTCCTTGCATAGAATTTGCTTTAGGATTGCTTATAACTAGAAGCTCGACACCATATCTTCTGTGTCCCTATAAAGAGCTTGCACTCTCACTAACACCTAACCACTATAGCGCAGAATGAGCATTTTGTCAAACTCAGGTCTCAGACAAGCAAATTTTAGCCTAAACAAGGCCTATTCCGTCGTCTTGCCATCAAACTCCGGTTCATCGGCTATCGCTTCAGCCCTGGTCGCCCGTACCACCCCGTCCTGATGATGCGACGGCGCATAGATAGTATAGAGCCGGAGGGCATCGGTTCCCGAAGTATTGATGACATTGTGCGTCGCCCCTGCAGGCACGATAACGCTCTCTCCATCTCCCACAATATATTCGATCTCATTGACGATCACTTTCCCTTCACCGGTTTCGAAGCGGAAAAATTGATCTCCATCCTCATGTACCTCGAGTCCAATTTCTTCGCGCGGTTTGAGAGTCATGAGAACCAATTGCAGATGTTTCCCCGTATACAATACTTCCCGGAAATTCTCGTTCTCCAGGGTAAGTGTCTCGATATTCCCCTTGTATCCTTTTTTCATATGGTTATGCATTACAAATGAAATTGGCATCTCTAGTATACACCTACAAAATTTCTCACCCTTGAAACTCCTTATCATGTTCCAATTTCGCGCGCCAGGCGATGAAATTGAGGAAAGCGTAGAGGCAGATGGCGATAAGGAAAAATGCCTGTCGGTCTTCACTCGTCTGCGCTGGCATGTGACTCATGAGAAATATCGTCAATCCAAAAGCGAGGAGTGGCAAGAGTACATCCACCTTTGCATTCCATCTTGTTTCATGAAGTCGAATGCGTCGCTCAAAACCCTCCCAAAGAATCGCAATAAAGAGAGTCGCGACAAATGCCCATTGAGGTGGCCATGCGAAAACCAGTGAGCCAAGAGCCATCACCACTCCGAACAAAAAATGTGGTATCGACCACCAATCCAAGCATTTTTTTGGAAACCAAAAATTTTTTTGTTTCATAATTATTCCCCTGATGGAGTCCGAATCGAATACTGACAACCGCAGTAATTCTGACGGTAAATACTGCGTTCCTTCACCATGGCGCGGGCGATCATCTCACGGCCTTTTTTCTTCCAGTCCTCGGCGTAGAATCGAATACCGTAGCGCTTGGCGGCCGCCTCACCCACGGGAAAGATCACTTTCGAGCTCTTGCGAGTTCCCATGGTGAGCGTCGTTCCAAAGATAGGAAATCCCCGCTCCAAGGCCTCCTTGGCGGCATGACCGAGACGCATACCGATACAGGTGTAGCAACGCCTCCCCTGCTCGGGTTCACTCTCGAGTCCCTTCACGCGCTCATTCCAGGACTCAGGGGTATAGTCTTGATCAATCATGGGAACGCTCCACTCCTCGCACACGCGCACGACTTCTTTCTTCCGGAGGAGATATTCTGCTTCCGGAAAGATATTCGGATTATAGAACAAAACCGAGAGATCAAAGGTCACTCGAAGCTCATCGATGACCGCGATACCGCACGGTGCACAGCAAGTATGCAATAAAAACTTTTCACGCATAACAAATATAATTTTGAATTTTTACAGCGGACTCCGCTGGCTGGCGGATCAAAAAGCGGAACGACCGTTGTAAAAATTCATCCTTCGAAATTCAGAATTCCCCATTAAAAGCCTTCGTAACTCCGCATCGCCAGCTGACTCTCGGTATGCTTGATGAATTCGAGAACGACCGATACGACGATAAGGATGCTCACGCCACCGATCTGCAGCGCCTGAATATGCGTAATCCCCTGGACAATATACGGAAGTACCGCGATGAGACCAAGAAACACCGATCCGGCAAGCGTAATACGCATGATGATATAGTGCAGATGATCGGCGGTTGCCTGACCGGGACGAATGCCCGGAACATATCCGCCCTGCTTCTGCAGATTCTCGGAAATTTTGTACGGATCGAACACAACGGTCGTATAAAAATACGTGAAGAGAATGACGAGAACGAAGAAAATCGACCCGTAGACGAACTGGTCCTGAAGAAAGGCGCTTACCTTGATCGCTATATCAGCTACTGGCTTCCCCTGAAAAGACTGTGCGATAAAACTCGCAAGCATGGTTGGAATAAGAATAATAGACACGGCAAAAATAATCGGGATAACGCCCGCTTGGTTCACTTTGAGCGGAAGATGCGACGCCGTTCCGCCATATACCTGGCTTCCCCGAACGCGCTTGGCATACGAGACCGGAATGATGCGCTGCCCCTCATTCACGAGGATAACACCTGCGATAGTGATCGCTCCGACGAGGAAGAATGCAAAATATGAAAAAAACTGCGATGGATCCCATGTCGCGGCGAAACGGCTCACGCCGGTCGGAAGAGCGGCGACGATACCGGCGAAAATCATCATGGAGACACCGTTTCCAAGTCCCTTTTCCGTAATCAATTCGCCGAGCCACATAAGGAGGATTGAACCGGCCGTCGCGGTAATGATGATCGCCACCATCCGAAACGATGTGAGATCGATGAAGACATTCTGCGATTTCAAAAGTGAAATCATCGCGAAAGCCTGAATACCAGCGAATGGAACAGTGAGCCACCGCGTCCAAGAATTGAATTTCTGGCGACCTGCCTCCCCTTCTTCCTTATACAATCGCTCCAATGCCGGAACAATCGTCGTCATGAGCTGCATAATAATCGAGGCTGTGATGTACGGCCCGACACCAAGGAGTACGATGGAAATATTCGAAAGACCCCCGCCTGAAAACACATTGAGCATACCTAACAGCTGATTGCCGTCAAAGAGCTGCTTCAACTGCGTCGCATCCACCCCCGGCAATGGAATATTGGCGGCCAAACGATATGCCACGAGTATGCCAAGAATAAACAGGACCTTCTTGCGCAAATCAGACTGATTCACCATGGCCGAGAAAATATCTTTGATAGTCATAGTTTTTTATTACCTAGCGAGTGAGTGAAGCGAAAGTTCTTACTTTCGATTCCGAGCGAGTGACGGTAACACATGGTGAATACCATTTATTATTTTATAGAATCGGAACATTTAAAATTTTTGAGATCTCTCGCAGCACAGACTCTTTTCCCGAGTCGAGCAGGGAATGATCGGTAAAAATTTATAAATGTTCCGGTTCTACCATTTCTACAGAAGCGGACGCACCGCTCCAAAAGCGGAACGACCGCTCCCTTACTATCATAGCAGAAAAAAAGGCGGGAAGTTATTCCGCCACCTTTCCTCCTTGTTTTTCGATGGCCTCCCTGGCACCAGCCGAACAAGTAATACCCTTGGAGAGTATCAGCGCTTTGGAAAGAATTCCCGTAGCGACGACCTTTACCCCTGCGCGTTTCGCATTCTTCGTCACCGCTCGCGAGAGAAGCAGCGCTTCAACGGTTACCGTCGCACCGGTTTCGAAATGCTTTTCAAGCAAGGCGAGCGTTACCGTCGCTTTCTTCACGACCGGTGATTTGAAACCACGGACTTTCTTCAGTCGTTCGGTCAACGTCGAACGACCACCCTCGAAAAGAGGATCCTTCTTTTTGCCGTGAGCGCCCTGTCCTTTGGTACCGCGACCGGAAGTCGTACCACGTTTTCCTCCTCGACCGATCTTCTTCGATTTTTTTCGAGCCGAGCTCTTCAGTTCATGTGCTTGCATAGGTTTGTCTTACTTTACTTCAGAAACAAGAGTTGTCTTTTCTTCCGCTTTCTCCGCAACGACGACAGGTGCGATCACTTCCTTCGCCCGGGGAAGCTGCTTCAGAGCCTCTACCGTCACACGAGCCACGTTGAGGGGATTCGATGCGCCAAGCGACTTGGAAATAACATCACGAACTCCGAGGAGATCGACAACCGCACGCACGGCACCGCCGGCGATGAGACCCCGTCCTTCGGAGGCCGGTTTCAGGAGTACGCGGGCGGATCCGAGCTTAGCAGTAACATCATGAGCGATCGTTCCACCGGTCAAAGCAATTTCCACCATATTTTTCTTCGCCTCACTGTAAGCCTTCTGGATAGCGATGGAAACATCCGCTCCCTTCGCGACGCCGACACCGACTTTCCCTTTGCGGTTTCCGATGACGAGGGTCGCCCGGAAACGGAAACGACGCCCACCTTTCACCACGCGAGTCACGCGCGCCAAATTCAAAAGCTTCTGATCGAACTCAGGTTTCTCCCGTCTTGCTCCTCCTTTTCTTCCTTGCTGCTTGGCCATAACGATAGAGTAAATTATATTAAGAGTCCGGCACCACGCGCACCATCACAAGCAGCCTTTACTTTCCCATGATAACGGTATCCTGCACGGTCAAACACCGCTTCTTTGATACCAAGAGCCACACACTTAAGAGCAATCGCTTTTCCTACGGCTTCAGCTCCAACGACCGTATTTTTCTCTTTGATCTCGGCGATACTGCATGCGGCCAGAGTCTTTCCACTTTCATCATCGATCATCTGCGCGTAAAAAGCCTTGTTGCTCCGAAAAACAGAGAGTCTCGGACGAGTCGCGGTACCGGAAACCTTCGCCCGTATGCGGCGCTTTCGAATTTCCCGGAGAAGTGTTGTAGATTGCTTTCGTATCATATCCTTGTTCTTATGAGGGCTCACTCGTTTGTAATATATTAAGCGGAGGCTTTCTTTCCTTCCTTGCGACGGACGATCTCACCGACATATTTGAATCCCTTGCCCTTGTACGGCTCTACCGGTTTCAAATCGCGGATCTCGGCGATAAACTGACCGACCTTCTGCCGATCGATTCCGGAAATAGAAAGGATATTCCCTTCAATCTTCGCATCGATTCCTTCCGGGATAATCATCTCAACCGGATGGGAGAATCCCAAGGCGAGATTGATTTTCCTCCCAGCGACGGCCATACGGAAACCGACACCATTGAGTTCCAACTGTTTCTGAAATCCCTTGGTCGTTCCTTCGATCATATTGGAAATCATCTTGGCGGTCGTCCCCCAGAGCGCGGATGCCAATTTGGACTGACCGACCTTTTCCACCAGAACCTCCTTCTCGGAAACGATCACTTTCACCTCATCACGATGCGCGAAAGAGAGCGTCCCCTTCGGACCCTTCACGGTGATGTTATTCGCATGAAGCGTCACTTCGGCGCCGTCTGCGATCACTACTGGTTTTTTTCCAATTCTACTCATAAGACTCACGTATAACGTTCAGTTACCACACTTCACAAATAAGCTCGCCGCCGAGACCCTGACGATAGGCGTTGACGCCGCTCATCACACCCTTGGAGGTCGAAACCACTGCCATTCCGAATCCATTCTTGACCTTCTTGATCTCGCCTTTCTTCACATAAACGCGGCAACCTTCCTTGCTCACGCGGCGGATTTCATGAATAGCTGGAGCCTTTTCCACGAGTGAAACCGGAATATATTTCAACCACAGGATAAGATTCTCCTTGTTGTTCTCGAGAACCTCTTTTTCGGATCGGAGAATAAACCCTTCCTTTTCCAGGATACGGGCGATTTCTCGCTTCAGCTTCGAAGCAGGCATCGACACAGAGTCGCGACCGGCGCGCTGAGCATTTCTTACTCTCGTTAACATGTCTGCTATTGGATCCAACATACTTTATAGAAAAAATTCTTTAGAGAGGCTCTTTACACTTTAATCATTTACCATGAGGCCTTCTTCACTCCCGGGATCTCACCTTTCGAGGCGAGCTCTCGGAAACAGATGCGGCAGAGGTCAAACTTTCTCATATATCCCCGTTTCCGACCGCATTTCCAGCATCGGTGAACAATCCGAGAACTAAATTTCGGAGTCTTCAGGGATCTTGCCATGGTTGAAATTTTTGACATACGAGCTATCAGTTATATTATCTTTTAGGCTTCTAGTTTTCCTTGTCGTCTTTTCTGATCGGAACTCCTATCTTTCGAAAGAGTACCGTCGCCTCTTCTTTCGTCTGTGCCGTACTCACGATCGTTATCTGGAGACCGAAGATCGCCTGAACTTTCTCCTGCACGATTTCCGGAAAAATCATGTGCTCCCGAAGGCCGATATTGCAATTTCCCCCCTGGTCGACGATGGTCGTTTTCAATCCCTGAAAATCGCGAATACGGGGAAGCGTCGCATTGAGCAGCCGATCAAGGAATTGCCACATGCGCTTCCCACGAAGCGTCACCTTCACACCGACCTCCTGGCCTTCGCGAAGCTTGAAACCGGCGATGGACTTTTTCGACTTGGTCTGAACCGGCTTCTGTCCGGTAACCAAGGTGATCGTATCAACAATCTCGTCGACTTTCTTTCCGTCTTTCAGGAATTTCCCCGTACCAACGTTCACAATCACTTTCTTGATCGTCGGAATGGCCATGACATTACCGTACTTGAACTCCTTCTGGAGCTCAGGCACCGCATCTTTCCTATATTTCATTTGGGTAAATCCTTGTTTCATATTCTCCTCAGAATCATTTAAACGATTGCTTTTCCTGAACGCTTGGCAAAACGTACCTTTTCGCCGCCTTCGGTACGATACCCCACGCGCGTCGGCTTATTCGTCTCCGGGCAGAGAAGCATCACGTTTGAAATATGAATCGATGCTTCCATTTCCACGCGCTCCCCTTTCTCGCCCTCACGACGGGCTTTGCGATGACGCTTGACGATGTTCGCACCCTTCACCAGCACGCGCTCCGAAGCAGGGAGTACCTGGAGAATGACTCCTCGCTTCCCTTTATCCTTGCCAGCTATAATTTCTACCTGATCTCCTTTGTGGATTTTCATAATCTTGAACTTTCGACAAACAACTTACAACTGACGACAAAACTCTTTTTTTTCTTGTAGTAGGTCGCTAGTCGTTTATCGTTAGTTATATTTCTTACAATACTTCCGGTGCGAGGGAGGCGATCTTCGCAAAACCCTTCTCACGGACTTCTCTCGCTATCGGCCCGAAGATTCGGGTGCCCTTCGGTTCTTTTCCTTCGACGATCACCGCTGCATTCTCATCAAATCGGATATAAGTATTGTCTTTGCGGCGATGTTCGTTTCTCTGTCGGACGATGACGGCACGGACCTTGTCTCCCTTCTTCACGATCCCTCTCGGTTCCGCCTGCTTCACCGAGGCGACGATGATGTCACCCAAAGCCGCATAGCGGCGGCGAGTTCCCCCAAGTATCTTAAAACACTTGATGATTTTCGCACCGCTGTTATCAGCTACTTTCAATACGGATTCCGCTTGTATCATACTCTTATGCCTTCTTTATGATTTCTGATAATTGATACTTTTTGGTCTTACTCATCGGTTTACAGGACTGAAACATCACCACATCATTCTTCTTCGCCTCATTTTCCGGATTGTGCACGTGATATTTCTTGGTTGAGCGGTACTGCTTGCCATACAACGGATGTGTCTTCAGCGTTTCCACAGCGACAACAATCGTTTTGTCCATAGAAGAACTTACCACCGTCCCCTTCCACTTCGGCGAGGATTTGGCTGTTTTCACTGCTTCTTTTGCTGATGTAACTTGTTTCATATCGTTATATATACCGCACCTTATGAAATAATATCACTTCTTTCTCGAATACTTTTCTTCTTTACGCTTTCATAACGTGCGGCACAGAGATTCAATTATCTTTCAGTCCTATGCGGCTACCATTCCTTCTTCGCGATCACGCTCGGAAAGGATAGTCTTGATTCTCGCGACGTCGCGCTTGAGGACGCCGTATCCGTGATGTTTTTTCTCCTCGTGAGCCATCAGACGGAAACGAAGTTCGCGAAGCGAGTCCTCACAGAGTGAGAGCTCTTTCCCGAGTTCTACCGTAGTTTTTTCCCGCCATTCGGTTGCTTTCATAATCGTTTTCTTATTCTCTGATCTGGTATCTAATATCCAGTATCTAATATCTCATCTCTGCCTAGTGCCTCTCGACGAACTTGGTTTTCAGCGACAGCTTATGCGAGGCGAGTCTCATCGCTTCCGTCGCCTGTTCTTTCGTCACGCCGTCGAGTTCGAACAGTATCTTTCCGGCGGCGATCTTCGCGACGAAATGATCGACGCTTCCCTTTCCCTTTCCCATCGGCGTCTGTTCACCCTTCTTCGTGACTGGCATATCGGGGAAAATCCTGATCCACACCTTGCCTCCGCGCTGGATATAGCGGGTCATCGCACGGCGAGCGGCCTCAATCTGACGAGCAGAAATGATGCCGGCTTCCATCGCCTTCAGTCCGAAACTTCCGAACGAAACGGCGATACCGCGGGTGGCCGGGCCTTTCGGCATCCCTCCCCGCTGGTGCTTTCGATGTTTTACTTTTCGTGGCATTAACATAAGCGTGGTCGACTATTTCTTTTCTTCAGTTATCGTCTCTTTCTTTTCTTTGATGACGAATTTCTCTCCCTTATACACCCATACTTTCACACCGATCACCCCATAAGTCGTATTCGCATTGTATCTCGCGAAATCGATATCGGCGCGGAGCGTATGGAGAGGGATCTTTCCCTGAGCCTGCCATTCACGTCGAGACATTTCCGCTCCTCCCAATCGTCCTGATACCTCGATCTTCACTCCTTCTACCGCCTGATTCGCACGGACCTGTTCGATCATGGTCTTCAGGATTCTCCGGAAGGGCATACGCTTCTCGATCTGCTCGGCCACCTGCTGAGCGATGAGCATCGCATTCTCCTCAAAGCGTTTCACTTCTTCGACGCTGACCTTGAGATCGAGCTTTCGCCCCGGGAAAAATCTCTGTCGGATCACACGGGTCAGATCCTCGATCCCCGTACCACCACGACCGATGAGTACGCCGGGCCGTGAGGTCAGGATCGACAAGCGCACGACTCCCGATGACCGTTCGATCAGGACATCGGCGATAGCGGCCGCCTTCCATTTCTTGAAGACGAATTCGCGGATCTCGATATCCTCACGAAGATTTTTCTGATATTCTTTTTTCCCACCGAACCAGCGAGACTTCCATTCGGTAACGATACCGAGACGGAGTCCAATGGCGTTATATTTATGACCCATAGGATCTCTTTCTCAATTGCTGATAATTATGCGGCCTTCTTCTCGGTCTTCTTTACCTTCTTCTTTGTTTTGTCTTTTGGGGAGGGAGTCTTTTCTTTCTTTTCACCCTTCGATTTCTTCACTTCCTTTACCACTGATTTTATATCTTCCCGACTCTCTAACACCAGGAATATTTTTGAGCTCCGTTTGATAATGGCTCCGGCTCGTCCGAAAGCCTTCGGCTTCCATCGTTTCAGTTTCGGCCCCTCACCCACTTCCGCAGTTTTGATGAACAATGTTTGACGATCGAGACCGAAATTATTTTCGGCATTCGCGATCGCACTTTTGAGAAGCACAAGCATCGGAAGCGAGGTGCGTTTGGTCTGCTTGGCGAGTTGCACAAGAGCAACATCTACCGGCATCCCGATCACTGACCCGACTACCAGCCGGCTCTTTCTCGGAGCGATACGTAAGTTTTTGAGGGTTGCTTCCACTTTCATAAGGGCATTTTGCGTTATTATCTCTTTTCTTCCTTGCTTCGTATTCGGTATCTGGCATTTTTATTTCTTCGCTGTATCCGAGACTTTCGCGGCTTTCGCGGCATCAAGCTCTCTTTGCTTGGCAGCGATTTCAATTTCCTTCTGCATCTTTCCTCCGTGGCGGACGAACTTTCGGGTCGGAGAGAACTCTCCGAGTCGATGTCCAACCATCTCTTCGGTCGTAAAGACGTTGATAAAGTCCTTGCCATTGTGAACACCAAACGTAAATCCTACCATTTCTGGAGAGATGACACAAGCCCGAGACCAGGTCTTGATAGCACCTTTGTCCCCTGGTTTGCGACCTTCGAGCTTTTTCAGCACGCGAGGGTCGATGTATGGTCCTTTCTTTAAACTTCGTGACATAGTGTAATGTTATTTGACTGACTCTAACTCTAACGCTTGATTCGTCGCTTGAGGATATACTTGCTGCTCTGTTTCTTCGATCGTCTCGTTTTCTTTCCGAGTGCCGGCTTGCCCCATGGGGTCTTCGGATGCATACCGATCGGCTGCCTTCCTTCTCCACCACCATGAGGGTGATCGACCGGGTTCATCGCGGAACCACGGACCGTCGGCCGACGTCCCAACCAACGGGCGCGTCCGGCCTTGCCGATACGCTCGGCGGAATGCTCGAAATTACTCACCTGACCGATCGTCGCAGAGCACTCCATATTCACGAGTCGAACCTCGCTTGAAGCAAGCTTAAGCTGGGCATACTTTCCCTCAGCAGCCATAATCGTCGCGCCGCTTCCGGCGCTCCGAACCATCTGACCGCCTTTCCCGATCTTGATCTCGATATTGGAAATAACCGTTCCGACGGGGATATTCTTCAACGGAAGACGATTCCCGATCTCGATCGGAGAATTCGCGCCCGAGAGAATCATCTGCCCGACTTTCATTCCTTCCGTCGCCAGCACATAGCGCTTCTCTCCATCGACATAGTGGACGAGGGCGATCAATGCGGAACGATTCGGATCCTTTTCGATCGCGGCAATCTTCCCTGGAATATCGAATTTGTCCATCTTGAAATCGACGAGGCGATACATCCGCTTGTGCCCACCACCCTTGTGACGAACAGAAATCTTTCCATGCGAACGTCCACCCTTCTTTCCGAGCGGGGCGAGGAGAGATTTCTCCGGTTTGCGATCGGTCAACATGTCCGGCTTGACGATGGACATGTTGCGACGAGCCGCATTATTTTTTCGATAGATCTTGATTGCCATATGAGGTCGATACTGATTCGTTTATGCTGCGATACTTGAGAGCCTGTCTGAAATCTCATGTCTCGAGAAAATATTCAGATTTCGAGCGAAAACCTTGAGAAGTGAGGAGACATATCATGATACGCCGACGAGCTTCGAGGGGTTTACAGCCGAAATCTGGATATTTTATGAGACAAGCATAGTTTTTTTATTATACAGCGGTGAGATTTTAAGACTGGCTCCGAAACATTTCGATGGTTTCACCTTTTCTGAGTTTAACGATCGCTTTCTTTACCTTGGCCTGCATACCGATCGTCCGTCCGAAAGCGCGCTTGCGCGAAGGAACCGTGATCGTATGGACTGCCTCCACATGCACGCCGTAGATTTCCTCGACCGAACGCTTCACCTCACTCTTCGTCGCCGTCAAACCGATACGGAATGTGTATTCGCCGCGCTCAGAGAGAACAAATGATTTTTCCGTAATGCGGGGAGCGAGCAAAACTTTGTTCGCCAAAGCAATACCGAAAGAAGTCTTCTCCCTCTTTGCATCCTTTTTCACATCTTTTTTCTCAAATAATGCCATAGTCGTATAGTTTTATGCCTTGGTTTCTCTGACTTTCTTCTTCGTCTTTTCGATATTGGCTTCTTTCACAGTATCTTTCTCCGTCCATTCTTTGAAACGCACTTCAAGTTCCTTCACACTTTCCTGTGACATCACGATATACTGTGAATTCAGGAGATCGAAAACACTCAGATTCACTACAGGCATATTCTCCACGCGATCGAGGTTCCGTGCAGCCAGACGGGATCCGGATTCACGATTTGAGAAAGCCATCACGATAGTCTTCCCCATGCAGCCGAAAGCGGAGAGAGCCTGACTGTAAAACTTCGTTTTCTGCTCCTTCAGAATAAGAGAGTCAACGACAATCAGCATTCCACGACGAACCTTCTCGGACAGAACGATGAGAGCGGCCTTCTGGCGCATCTTGCGATTCACCTTGGTCGAGAAATTCCGATCATTGCGAGGCCCGTGTACCACACCACCTTTTTTCCACAGTGGCGTCCGACGCGACCCGACGCGTGCGCGACCGGTACCCTTCTGATTCCATGGCTTCATGCCGGATCCACGGCGATCACCACGATTCTTCGTATGAGCAATCGGCTCACGAAGATTATTGGAAAGCGACACATATACCTGATGCACGAGAGCATCATTCATCGGCATATCAAAAAGGATCGGGTTCAGATCGAGACTTCCGACTTCTTTTCCTTCCAGGTTTTTGACAGCGATCTGAGTCATATCGTTCTTCTCTTCTCGGATAATCGAAATTATTTGCACTTCACGCAGAGCATGCGTCCGACGACACCCGGCACCGCCCCGCGGACACCGATGAGTCCTTTCTCCATATCGACGAGCACCACCTGCAAATTCTGGACGGTGAAATTATCCCCACCCATACGTCCAGCCATACGCTTCCCCTTGAAAACGTGCTGCGGATCGGTCGCTCCGATAGAACCGGCTTTGCGAAGATCGTGTTTGCGACCATGAGTCGTCGGGGATCCCTTGAATCCATGACGCTTCACGACACCCTGAAAGCCCTTGGCCTTCGTCACACCCGTCACATTGACGAGGTCGCCAATCACGAACTGATCGACATTCATCTTGGTCCCAGGAGCGAGTTCTATCACCTCTTCAAAACGGAATTCTCTTTTGAAATTTTTCTTGGCATTTTTTTTCGTCTCGATCTGAAGAGCGGCATATCCATCACGCTCGGCATTGCGTACCAAAGAAACCGTATTCTCGCCGCAATCGATCAGAGTAATATTCAAGGCGCCACGATTTTCATCATGGAGAGTCGTCATGCCCAGTTTTTTTCCGATAATACACTTCATACGATTCCATTAAACTTCTAACAAAAAACTGGTCGCGAGCGCCAGCCATTCAAAGGAAAATCTTCCTTTCTGGCTCGCTCAGTATCCCCTCTCCACATCACCACCTGAATTGAGTGAGGACTTTAACGAGTTCTTTATTCTTTTTTGGAGAATTTCTCTGCTTGAGTACAGTTCGAGGCACAAGCGAGGAGCGGAGTAAGCTGTATTATGGAATACAGCGCACGAGCACCACAGATTGTAACGAAGAAATGTGCCAAGCAGAGAAATTCTTTACATTTTGATTTCAATATCGACTCCGGCTGGGAGATCCAAATTAGTCAACTGTTCGATCGTCTTCGGATTCGGATTCCAGATGTCGATCAGGCGCTTATGAATGCGCATTTCGAACTGATCACGGGAATTCTTATGAACGAAGGTCGATCGGTTGACCGTCATCCGATGCATCTCGGTCGGAAGAGGCACTGGACCGGTAATCACGGCTCCGGTACGCTCCGCTGTTTCCACGATCTTGCGCGCTGATTGATCGATCACCTTATGATCATACGCCTTGATCTTGATCCGGACGCGAGTCGCCTCTTTTTGTTCAACTTTTTTCGTCGCCATTCCTTTGCTTTGAAAATTACAATGCTTTCGACTTTTTCGAAAAACGGTCATCCCGATGAGCAGCGCTCCATCGGGACTCAGTTGTCCGAAATTACTTGATGATCTTAGTACAAATACCGGCACCGACGGTACGACCACCCTCGCGGATGGCGAAACGCATACCTTCTTCCATAGCGACTGGTGAGAGCAGTTTTACGATCGGTCGGAAGGTATCCCCTGGCATCACCATCTCAGTTCCTTCTGGAAGCGTCACTTCACCGGTCACATCCGTCGTACGGATATAGAACTGCGGCTTGTAGCCCTTGAAGAAAGGAGTGTGGCGTCCGCCTTCTTCCTTGGAGAGCACATAGACTTCACCTTCGAATTCGGTATGAGGAGTGATAGAACCCGGCTTGGCCAGCACCTGACCACGCTCGACATCTTCTTTCTTTATACCGCGGATGAGGAGACCAGCATTGTCGCCGCACTCACCACGATTGAGGGATTTGTTGAACATCTCGATACCGGTTACCACCGTCTTGGCAGTCGGTCGGATACCGACGATTTCCACATCCTCGTTGATATTGATAATACCGCGCTCGATACGACCAGTTACCACCGTGCCTCGGCCTTCGATAGAGAAGATGTCTTCGATAGGCATGAGAAATGGCTTATCCAAGTCACGAACCGGCTGCGGAATACTTTCGTCAACGGCCTTCATCAGTTCCCAAATCGGAGCGGCATCAGCTTCATCAGCGGACTTAGCTTCGAGGGCCTTGAGAGCGGAACCACGAACGATACGGGCGTTCGCACCATCGAATTCATACTTGGTGAGCAATTCACGGATTTCCTCTTCGACGAGGTCAACGAGTTCGGCATCATCTACCATATCTACCTTGTTCAAGAAAACGACGATAGCAGGAACACCCACCTGGCGGGCCAGGAGAATGTGTTCGCGGGTCTGTGGCATAGGACCATCAGTAGCAGAAACAACGAGAATCGCGCCATCCATCTGAGCGGCACCAGTAATCATGTTCTTGATATAGTCAGCGTGACCAGGACAGTCAACGTGAGCATAGTGACGAGCTTCAGTTTCATACTCACAATGAGCGGTCGCGATAGTGATACCACGCTCGCGTTCCTCCGGAGCCTTGTCGATATCATCGATACCACGAGCCTTGGCCAATCCACGGAAACTCAAAACCGACAGAATCGCTGCTGTCAAAGTCGTCTTTCCATGGTCGACGTGACCGATAGTTCCGATATTTACATGCGGTTTTGTCCGTTGAAACTGTTCTGCCATACCTTTTTGTCCTTCATTCCCCTGCCGCTATTGATAGGGCAAGAGAAGAGAGAAGAGATATTAAATAAATTATTTTTTAGATCCTTTTCGAATCCTTTCCACAAGCCACTTTTTCCACGAATGAAAAAAGATTGCCGTGAAGCATCAGAAATATACTATCAAGCTATTTAAACGGTGTCAACCCCGCACCTATTTGGCACAGCGCCAA
>CAZIBB010000003.1:0-39626 GCA_964537075.1 uncultured Bdellovibrionales bacterium
ATTGAGGGGAGGTGATACAAAAAATCAAACCCCTCCCTACCCTCCCCTTAGAAAAGGGAGGTGGCCCGAGGCTACTTCGATACGAATACCTTCACCCGCCCTTTGGCGCCGGAAACGAGCTCCAAAAGTGATGGCGCGATTTTCAAATGCTTCGCAAGGAGCTTTACCACCGCATCATTCGCTTTCCCATTCTCCGGAACAGTAGTGATACGCACGATATAAGTATCAGGGGAGATTTCCTCGATCGCATTGCGTCCCGACCTCGGAATAACCTTTACAAAAAACTTTCTCATATACCAAAAAATGTCATTCCGAGCTTGTCGAGGAATCTAGATCCCTCCACTCGCAGACTCGGTCGAGATGACAACAGAAGATCTACTCAGCACTGCCATCTAACTTCTCAAGCGCCTTGAGAAAGCTCTTGGCACTGCCGAATGATTTATACACGCTTGCGAAACGGATATAGGCGACTTCATCCAGGTCTTTCAGTTTTTCCAACACCAGATTGCCGATATCCTTGCTTGGTATTTCCGCGACATGCCGTTCATGCAAGGTATATTCCACCTCTCCGATAATTTTCTCAATTTTCTCTTGTGCATTCGGGCGCTTCTCAAAAGCCCGCTCAAGTCCATGCTCAATTTTTTTCCGATCATATTCTTCCTTGCGACCATCTTTCTTCACGATAGTCATACGAAACATTTCCACTTCTTCGTATGTACTGAAGCGAGCCGAACATTTCTCGCATTCGCGCCGACGACGAGTCACGCGACCCTCCTGGGTATCGCGCGAATCAACGACCTTGGTTTCCGTATGATTACAAAATGGACAGAGCATAGTTTTGGGAAGAGATGAGAGGGTAGAGGGTAGAGGGTAGAGGTGAGGGGATTTTTTTCAAATAACGGTTGTTCCGCTTCTTGAGCGGTGCGTCCGCTGTTAAAAATTCAGAGGTTAGAGGTGAGAGACAAAAAAGCAATGAAAAGCTTGATTATTCCATTTCCATTCTATTTCCTAAACTCCAAGTTCTCATCTCTTCTTTATATCCTTATCTTAGAGCGAATACGAATCATTGCCAAGGCATACGAAAAAAAGGCTTCCTCAAGCCTTCTTTTTTCTTCTCTCTCAGCTCAAAACTCTCATCTCTTCTGATTATTTCTTCATCTTCCTCCGGATGAAAGCGGGGATTTCGAGATCATCGTCATCTTCCGTGATTTCCTTCGTTTCATTCCGAAGGGAGAATGATCGTGGCTGAATCTTCTCCTCGATGATAAGCGGGGTCGACTCGATTGTACGCGTCGGAAAGGCAATCCGTTCCTCAGGAATACCGAAATCCTCAACAGGAATGCCCGGTTCAGGGAGATTATCTTCCTCGTCACGAAGAGACCGAACTGTCGGATTGTGATTCGAAGACGGCACGCGGGTGAGCAATCCTGCCGGAGCCTCCTTGATACGGGCGGTATCGAAACCGGTGGCCACCACCGTGATTTTCAGTTCGCCCTTCCGGATATTGTCATTGACGGCTGTCCCGAAGATGACCTTGGCATTCGGATCGATGGTTTCGGTGATAATGTTCGCCGCCTCATGCACCTCGAGCATGGTGATGTCCGGACCGGAAATATTGAGGAGCACTCCCTTGGCGCCATCGATAGAAAGCTCCAGGAGCGGACTATTGATCGCTGCCTTGGCCGCCTCTACCGCACGATTCTCACCGCTCGCGACGCCGATACCCATGAGGGCGCTTCCACTGTCCTGCATGATGGCACGCACATCGGCGAAATCGACATTCACTTCCCCGGGATTGGTGATGAGATCGGAAATGCCTTCGACACCCTGCCGGAGCACATCGTCCACGATACGAAAGGCGGAAATCAGAGTCGTCTTGCGATCAATCACGGAAAGCAGTCGGTCATTCGGAATAGTAATGAGTGCATCCACACGATCACGGAGATTTTCCAAAGACTCCTCGGCGATAGCACGCCGCTGGGCTCCTTCGAAAGAAAATGGTTTGGTCACGACCGCGACCGTCAGCGCCCCGAGTTCCTTGGCCGTCTCCGCGACAATCGGCGCGGCACCCGAACCGGTTCCTCCTCCGAGTCCGCAGGCAACAAATACCATATCCGCACCTTTCAATACCTCTTGGATTTCATCGCGATTTTCCTCAGCGGCCTGACGCCCCACTTCCGGATTCATTCCCGCTCCCAGTCCCTTGGTCAGGTTTTTTCCGATATGTACTTTTTCATTCGCTTTCGAATGATGAAGCGCCTGTGCATCCGTATTGATGGCGACAAACTCAACGCCCTTAATCTTCGAATCGATCATCCGTGAAATAGCGTTTCCACCTGATCCACCCACACCAACCACCTTGATCTTCGCAAACGTTTCGATATCCGGTTTGATTTCAGCCATAGAGATGTGTTCTCACACTAAATTAATAAATGGTATTGACCCTGTGTTACCGTCGCTCGCTCGAAAGTGAAAGTAAGAACTTTCACTTTACTCACTCGCTAGGTAATAATCTTTGATAGACTACTCTATCACGATAAAAAAACCGATGTCAAGCGGGTTTTCTCTTTATTTCTGTGTTTGTTTTTATTGCTCTGACAGACTCCTTTATGGAAGAAATCGATCGGAAATCTTTTTAGCCTTCTTCCCCCACTCTACCATTATTTTCGGTACAAAATCAATAATACTTGAGTTTGAGGCTTGAATTCCACCTTTTTCATTATCCCGAGCGAGAAGAAGTGCACCAACCGCAACAGAAAAATCTGGGGAATCCACCTGATCAAAAACCCCTCCAAGAGGCTCCGGATATCCTACATGTACCGGCAAACGCAGGACATCCTTGGCAAGTTCGATCGATCCTGGGAGAAGCGAAGCTCCCCCGGTGAGAATGGCTCCACCAGGAAGTAATCCGTCCTTTCCTATTTTTTTCAATTCCTCATTGACGAATTGAAAGATCTCTTCCAATCGTGCTTCGATAATTTCTCCGATATGTCTCCTCGACACGACTCCATCTTCATTGGTATCAAATTTCGACAAATCTATTTCTTCACGACGATCGATGGATTCAGAAAGAGCATGACCGTACGAAAGCTTCACCGCCTCAGCGACCTCTATCGAAGTACGGAGTCCGATAGCGATGTCGTTCGTGATATGACCGCCGCCGATCGGAATAGCCGCCACATGGAGGAGTTCTCCTTCTTCGAATACCGCAATTGATGTTGCTCCGCTCCCGATGATGACCAAAACGACGCCAAGATCCTTCTGCTTCTCGGTCAGGACGGATTGAGCGGCTGCCAGCGGCGCCGCCACCACGAAATCAAAATTTATTTTCGCTATTTCAAAGAGGCGGCTCGCGCTCCGTGACGGCATACTCCCCATACCGATGACGAGCGCGCTCACCTCGAGTCGCACACCCTTGAGTCCGATAGGGTCACGGAGATTTTTTTGATCATCCAGACGAAATCCGCGCGGGAATATGTGGAGAATTTCCTGATTCGGCGAGAGTGTCGCCCGAGCATGCGCTTCACCGAGGACGCGCTCGACATCGTCAGAAGCGACTTCCCCGTCGGCACGACCGATGGCCACGACTCCCTGCGAAGCCTCGCAAAACATATCCGCTCCGGACAATGCTACCGTCACCGCATCAACGCGTACTCCTGACATGTGTTCGGCCCGTTCAATGGCGGAAAGCAGCGCCTTGGCCGCTTCTTCGGGATTCGTTATCGTACCACGGCGAATACCGGCGGCAGGAACGCTCCCGACACCAATGATGCGCAGTGGGAGTTTGGATTCAGCTTCCTCACCAATGACGACTCTGAATTGAGAAGATCCCAAATCAACACCAGTAAAGATTTCTTTTTTTGCCATATAAAATAGACACAACAATTCAGTAACCGGGCACGGTATATACTCATCAGTATACCCTAAAAAATGCCCTCCGTAAAAAAATCAATGAAAGAGTGCACTTATTCGGGGGAAAAAAATGATACATCCGATAAGAACCGCCAAAAGAGAGCTCATCAGGACAGCCGCTGCCATGATATCCTTCACGACCTTGGCATAGGGATGCACGCACGGTTTCATCATGTCGACCAGTCGCTCGACGGCCGTATTGAGCAATTCCAAAGCGAGCACGATACAGACCATGATGATAAGGAATGACTGCTCGGTCGGAGAAAGACGGAAGAGCAATGCGGCGACAAGAACCATCGCCGCGAAGATGACCTCTATCTGAAAGTTATGTTCATGACGAAAAGTGTACGAGAGGCCGCGCAGGGCATAACGAAGGCTTCGGGAAAATTTTTGCATATGTTTACAGGGTTTGTTTCGAATCTTTTTTGTTTTTTGAATATTTTTTCTTCGTCGGGTTTGAAACGCATCGGGAAACGACTTGCTCCTGAATGCCGAACATACGTTCACCATGACGAAAGCCCAATAAATGTAGAATACCATGAGAAATGATAAATGACATCTCCGTTTCAAGGGATACCTTGTCCATCTTGGCCGATCGCTCGATAAAGGGCACCGAAAAAATAAGTTCGCCAAGAAAAATATCATTTGATATCTCACGACCGAGAGCGACCTTGCTTTTGTATTCATGAAAAGAAAGAACATCCGTCGTCTTATCCTTCCCGCGATATTCGCGATTCAGTCTCTGTATCTCCGCATCATCCGTCGCCACCATACTCACATTTATATTCTTCCCCTCAAGCTCCGACATCGAAGCACATGCAAGGGTTTCTTCAAATACGCACGTAAAAAAAGACTTGGGAAGTTTTTTCCCCTGCCCTTTCTGAAAAATAATATCGAGAGTCAATTTCATACAAAAAGACAAAGGCGTTACGAAAAGAATCAAACACCGAGAATCGTCATTGGAAACTTAATCCGAAAAGATTTTTCGCCAGTCCGGCGACCGTTAACCGGCAAGAAAAATATTATTCGGATTAAGTCTCCAACAAAAGAGTATATCTGGTTTACAAAAAAATCTTAAGCAAGTAATTTCTCCGCGATAACGCGAATAACATTCCCATCCGCCTGGCCGGCGACCTTCTTCATGGCGACCCCCATGACCTTCCCGAGGGCATCCTTGCCGGTCGCACCGGTCTCCGTGATGGCCTCGCGAACCAGGCGCTCCACTTCGGCCTCCGGCATCTGGGCAGGAAGATACACCTCAATCAAGGCAAGTTCCGCCTGCTCTTTCTCCACCAAATCAGTGCGATTGGCCGCCTGAAACTCCGTGATACTGTCCTTTCGCTGCTTGGCAATGCGTTTGATCACGGCAAGCACTTCCTCATCAGAAAGTTCCGCCGCTGATTTCCGCTTCTCGATAGCCTCGTTTTTTATGGCACTTTGGATGAAACGGATAGTATCGCGACGGAAACTGTCCCCCGACTTCATCGCGGCCTTCAATTCTTCCATCATCTGTTGCACGAGAGGCATATGTTTGAAAAAAATATTATCATTTATACGCCCAGTGTAGCTGAAAATAGAACAAAAAGAAAGAGCCTCCCAGTGCTCTTTCTTCTAAACTCTATCATCTATTCTACCACAAAAAACAGCGGTCTCCGCCATCCGTCAACTGACGGAGGCGGATCAAAAGCGGAACGACCGTGTTTTTTTTCTTCTCTATCTTCTAACTTCTAAACTCTATTTTCTATTCTCTCACCTCTCACTAATCGTTCAGGTGCTTCTTGATATCGCGAAGGGTCTCGTCGGTGAATTTTCCAAGTTTCTTCATACGATCGATCTGCTTGCGGATTTTCACTTTATAGAGAGCCTCATTGCGACGCTTCGGCTTACTTTTTTCTACTTGCTTAAAGCGTCCCTTGCGAGCTTTTTGAAGGACACCGCTCTGCTGGATGCGGCGAGAAAAACGCCGAATCAAACTTTCCGGTGCTTCTTTCTCTTTTCGTTTAATTTCAATCATAGAGTACCTCCTTTCCTATTTTTCCACTCAGGGAAAATCTACATAATGAGCACTCGCTCAGCATTATCACCAAATTATACAGGGTGAATATCTTCCGTCAGTCTTGCTCCGCCGATCAGATGAAGATGGATATGATTCACTTCCTGTCCTCCGTCATGGCCGGTACGGAAGAGTAGCTTATACCCTTTTTCGGAAATGTTCAAGTCTTTCGCGATCCGCTTGGCCACGAGTATCATCTTACCCAGAAGTGGAGCGTCAGCAGTCTCGAGATCATTGATCGACTCGATTTCCCGCTTGGGAATGATAAGTATATGCACCGGCGCCAACGGATGAATATCCCTGAAGGCGAGGATTTCCTCGTCCTCATAGAGGATATCCGCCGGAATTTCCTTGCGAATAATTTTCGAAAATATCGTCTCCATCTTATTTTGACATTTGTAATTTGAGCTTTGACATTGGTCTATATGTCTACTTCATCTTCATCCTCAATGTGCACAGGCACCTTGGCCGACATATCGGTATTGCTCTTCAGGATTTTCTTAATAGCGAGCACGAGCCGATCCTGATTCACTGTTTCCTGCGTACCGGAAATCATATCCTTTACGATAGCCGTCCCATCGAGTGCCTCTTTCTGGCCGATGATCGCGGTAATTTCCACGCCCAAACGATTCGCCACGCGGAGCTGCGACTTGAGACTTCCCCGCCCGAAGCTTTCCGCTGTCAAAATACCGTTTTTCTCCAGATCGGCGAACAGTCGCAGACTTTTCTTCTTCGCGAGATCACCGAGCTGTGCGAGAAACACCCGAGGCTTCGGCTCCTCATGCGGCTTCACCTGGGTCCGCTTCATTTCAAGCACGATCCGATCGAGGCCAAGACCAAATCCAATGGCCGGTGTCGGTTCTCCGCCGAGCGATTCCACCAGACGATCATATCGTCCACCACCACCGAGCGAATAATTCTTTCCGTCCTTATCCGTCGAACGAATCTCAAAAACGGTCCGCGAATAATAATCAAGTCCCCGTACGAGGCGAGTATTGATCGAGTAGGGAATTTCCAATTCATCGAGATATTCCAGAAGCCGCTTGAAGTGAAGCCGCGAATCGTCATCGAGATAATCGATCGACTGAGGCGCGGAGAGAGTAAGTTGTGCGCACTTGTCTTCCTTGCAATCGAGGATACGCATCGGGCTCACGGAGAGACGCTCCCGACAATTCTGACAAAGCTTGTGCCGCTGAGATTCGAGAAATTTCAGGAGCACCCGCTCATAATCACGGCGCGATTCCCGAGTACCGATGCTATTCACCTGAAACTCGATATTTTTCAATCCCAGATCCTTCACCACGCGAGAAGCGAGCTGAATGATATGTGCATCGAGAATCGGATCCAATTCCCCAAATATATCGAAGTTCGCCTGCCAGTGTTCACGATACCGACCTTCCTGAGGTCGATCATAACGAAAAACCGGACCCATGGTGAAAAGTCGGATCGGTTTTGGAAGCACACCCATGCCATGCTGGATAAAGGCTCGACACAACCCGGCCGTCATCTCGGGACGAAGCGCCACCCGATCGCCTCCCCTCGTATTAAAAAGATAAATTTCTTTATCAATGATATCTGTTCCCACTCCGATGCTTCGAAGATAGAGATGTGCATATTCCACCGTCGGAAGATCGATACGACGAAAACCGTATTCTTCGGAAGCCTTGATCAGGATGCGCCGAGTGCGCTCCCAATACGGCTGTTCATCGGGCAGTATATCGCGCATCCCGCGAAGTGTCTGCATGAGCAATTCGCCCTCCAAAATCGAAGCATTACCGGACTTCCTTGAAACCTCCTTCGCAGAAACCGATTTCTTTGTCACCGCCGATTTTTTCACCTCTTTCTTCGGAGGCGAATTCGGAGCTGATGATTTTACAGGAGGCTTCTTCGTTTTCTTCTCTGTCATATTCGTTCAGATCATGAATTAAGAAATGTGTCTGCTCGCTTAATAGATGGAGGCTCCCGTAAAGGGCCAAACCCGAACGGATACCCTTCCGATAATCTTATCTTCCGGAATCGGACCGATAGCCCTCGAATCATAACTATTCGGACGATTGTCCCCCATCACGAAATATTCCTTCGGCTTGAGTTCAGTGGTGATGGTTTCGGCGGTCACCGTCTTCGAAGAGAGATACATCTGGTCGCTTACGGCGAATCCCGTCGGATGTTCGGCATTATAAATCGTTATTTTGGAATTCTTGATCTGGACGGTTTCGCCGGGAAGACCGATAATCCGCTTGATGAAATACTGCGAAGGATTCCGAGGATATTTGAAGACAACTACATCGAAACGGGAAAGCTCGCGAAAGGGTTTCACGGAAAAATCCAGATTGTCTCCCAAACGGAGAGCCGTCGTCTTGTATCCGAATTCATTCACGATGAGATAATCGCCCCCGTAAAAACTCGGTTCCATACTCGCACCCTCGACGAAAAACGGCTGGAAGAAAAAAGTTTTGACAGGTATAATGATAATTGCAGCGAAAAGAAGCACTTTCAAGAGCTCAAAAAACGAACCGAGTGCATTTTTCCAAAACCCAGGATCTCCTTCTTCTTCCATATCCTCCCGGCCCTCCTCATGTTTTATGGTCAACATAGCGTAAAGAAAAACAACAATACCCCCATGATAGCACATTTTTAACGTCCTATCAACCCGGTAAGATCCGCACGAATGCCTGCTCTCTGCCCGTGAAAACATCCCCTTTCCTGACGGTCGACACCGTATCACTCCCGACGATTCTCCGAGGATCGGACATTGATTAAGAGCCTGTCTCAGAACGCGATTCGCGATCTGTCACAGCCATTCGTTTACTTTTCCCTCATGAAAAAATCATTCCTCATCATCGGCATCGCCATTGTCATCCTCCTCTTCATAGGCGGCATCTTTTCCCAGATCATATCCTTACCGGGGAAGGTCAGTCTCAACAACAGGCCCTCGACCATTGAAAGCGTCAAAGATATCACGCGCGCCCTCATTCATCCGGATAAACAGATGCTCAAGGGGGAGAAGGAAGGCCGAATCAATATACTGCTCCTCGGACGGGCCGGAGAAGCCTATTCAGGAAAAGATCTCACCGATACCATCGCGCTATTATCCATCGATACCATCCGCTTCCAAGCGGGACTGCTCTCACTCCCGAGAGATCTCTATGCTCCCATACCGAAAACGGGCTTCTTCACCAAAATCAATTCAATCTATCAGTACGGTCTCCGAGAAGGAAATTCCTCCCATGATATAGAAGAGACCGTTTCCTTCATCACCGGAGAGCCCATCCACTACACGATTGTCGTCGACTTCGACGGGTTCGAGAAGATTATCGACGCCCTCGGTGGTGTCACCATCAATAACGCCCGCGACATACGGGATGTCCGCTATCCAGGAAAAAACTATTCCTATGAAACATTCGAGCTCAGCAAAGGCTGGCATACCCTTGATGGGAAAACCGCACTCAAATATGTTCGCGAACGGCATGACGATCCTGAGGGCGATTTCGGACGAGCCAAACGCCAGCAGGAAGTCATACAATCCCTCCGAGACAAGATTCTCGACCCGTCCCTCCTCGGAAATATCTTCACTCTCGAGCATCTCCTCACCGCGCTGGGAGAAAGCGTGCGCACCGATATAACGACGAAGGAAATCGAAGCGTTTTTCTCTCTCGGAAAAAAGATCGACAGTCAGCGCATCAGCATGAGTGTGGTCGATGCATGGAAGAAAGAAAGCTTGCTTCGCGTCGATCACGTCGATACCCCTTCCGGAAGGGCTTTCATCCTCATCCCACGCTCCGGCACCTGGGAAGAAATTCGCGATCTCGCGGAAAATCTCCTCGATCTCTCCGCCAAAAAGACCCGCGAGGAAAATATCCGAAAGGAAAACGCGCGTATCCTCATTTCTTCATCTCCGGAAGATTCAAAAACCGCCCACATCGTAAAAACATTCCTCAAAGAATCACTCGGCCTCCCCTCTATCACGACTACCTTTCTCCCAAAAAACATTTCATTAAGCGAGAGCTTTGTTGCCGATCAAAGCAATCTCACAACACCCCATGCTCTCGATGCACTCCTGAAGGCGCTTCCTCTTGAAAGAAGATCCACCTCCATAGGAAATGCATCCGCTATCAAACATGATATCCTGATTGTTATTGGTCATGATTTTGATGCAACCTTCCTCACAGCACCGACAGAGAGCGAAAAAGGAGAAGTCTCTCTTGATGAGTTCGAAACCATCATCGAACCAAAACCTTATTCCGGTATTCGCAATCAATAACATCCCTTGTCATCCCGGATTGCCTGCCCGCCTTCGGAAGGACCCGGGATCCAGGAAACAACAAAAAGAGCTCTAACTTTTTTTTAAAAAAAGAGCTATGCTTAAAGGAGCACTCCTCCCTTTCGTATTCCTATCTTCTCACCTCTCATCTCTTCCTCATATGTTCCTCATACTTGGTCTCGGAAATCCCGGTGAAAAATATCAGGACACACGGCACAATGTCGGGTTCCTCTTCCTTGATTTCCTTCGACAAGAATGGGGATTCCCAGTATTCGAACCATCCAATCGCTTCGAGTCGCTCCTTTCTCGGGGAAAGTGGAGTGGGCACGAAGTTCTTCTCGCCAAACCGGAGACTTACATGAATCTTTCTGGGAAACCGGCCACAGCACTCCTTCACTATTATAAGATCACCGAAAAAAATCTCGCAGTCATGCACGATGATCTCGATATCGCGAAAGGCGCCATCAGGACGACGGAATCCTCTTCCTGCGCCGGACACAACGGCGTCGCCGATATCATCGACCGGCTCGGTACCAAGGACTTCTTCCGTATCCGCATCGGCGTCGGCCGCCCATCCGGCGAGCCTCGCCTGCTGGCGGACCGATCGGAAGAAGAAATGTCTCCCAAGGACTATGTCCTCCTCCCCTTCTCCTATGAAGAATACCAAATCCTTCACGACGATGTTTTTCCCGAAGCGAAAAGGGCTCTTGAAGAATGGCTCCTAAAGAAAGATTTATAATTACAAAATTAACGAATTGCGAGTTAACGAGTTAAAAAAATGCAACACGCCGATCAGAAAAACCCATCAAATCGTTAACACGGCAATAGAACCATAAAAAAAATCCCCGAGTCCCTACTTAGAGATTTCCGAAAAGATCAGGAGGGAGATCTTTCCGGAAATCTACAGATAGAGATCCGAGGATTTTGAGCCGATCCGAAACAGGCAAATCCTATCGACAAAAAACGGTTTTGTCAATCCGCACACCAAATATGCGCAGCGCCAAAGGCGCACCCCCCCAGATTCTTTATAATATACACTCGCTCCATACTGCCAAGCTATCCTCTAAAGTGCATCATTGGTGTGCAGATCAAGACAAACACAAAACAAAAAATATAGCACCTATGGCATTTCGTCACCTTCTCCTTGTTTTTCTTTTTTCGCTCCCCTATACCGCACTCATTGCTCTTTCGGCTGATCAGGATATTTTCATTTCCGAAATACAGATTGCAGGAGATTCCCCAAATGATGATTTCGTCGAACTTTACAATAAAAATGAAAAACCTATCGACATCAGCGGTTGGGAACTTCGTCGAAAAAGTAAGGGGGAGAAGGGCACTGGCAGTCTATTTCATAAATTCCAAGATTCAATAATACCAGGAAAACATTTTTTCCTTTGGACAAACAAAGATGGGAAAGCCGACTTTATTCCCCTTGGTGATGCACAGAGTAAAAACAAAACATCCCCGATTCTTTCGGACAACAACAGTCTCGCCCTCTTCAGGGACCCAAAGTCACCTTCGATCGATTCAATCGGATGGAAAGATGCAGCTGTCGAACTTGCTGATTCATTTTCAACTATTCTCTTTCCAAATCCGCCAGACAATACCAGTCTTGTCCGTAATTTACAAACTCTCTCATGGTCATCTTCTAACCACCCGACTCCAACCAATGCCTGTGAAAACAAAAAATGTCCAGAACCTACACCGATTGAAAAAACGGCTAGCACCACAACACTACGCATCAACGAGGTGCTACCAAATCCGTCAGCCAAGAAAGACGATGGAGAATACATAGAGCTCTACAATACAGGCGACCAAGATATTGATTTGTCAGGATGGCAAATCAGGCTTTCAACATGGCCGATCGATCTCACTAAAAAGCAGACTGAATTCAGTATCAAAACGAATCTTAATGGAGAGACCCCTCCTATCATTAACTCACGAGGATTTTTTACCATTCTACGAAATAGAAACTCGACTCTTACTCTCAGTAATACGGAAAAATTCATTGAGCTTATTGATCCCTCGAATGTAGCGATAGATTCCATGCATTATGAAAAAGCAGAAACAGATATTGCTTTTAATTATACTGCGAATGGCTGGCGTAAGAGTAAAATGCTCACGCCGGGTACAGAAAATATTTTGAACAATGCACCGGAAACGAAAAAGACTGACATCCCTGAGATCGCCTTTCTCAATGTCCTCACCTCATTCTCTGCCTCCGGAAAAGATAGCGACGGCGATACTATACGATACACCTGGAACTTCGGCGACGGTCACAAGAGTTACAAGAGGGAAACGACACACCGCTATGAAAAGAAAGGTGCCTACGAAGGAACGCTTACTGTCACCGACGGTACCGAAAAAACCATCACCACATTTATGATTGAAGTGGAAAAATACGAAGCCCCGAAAGTGAGAATGACCTCCCTCATCCCGAATCCCGCCGGAAAAGATACGGGCACGGAAGGTATCGAGATTGAAAACCGGTCCAAAAAAACCGTCGACCTCATTGGCTGGAGCATCGCCACCGGCTGGAAAAAACTCATCAATCATCCCATCAGGGAATCCTTCGTCATCAATGGAAAATCAAAACGCACTCTCACTCATTCTTTCTCTGCCTTCACCCTGCCGAATGAAAAGGGTCGTATCGAACTCCGCTCTCCCGATGGAAAGACCGTGCAAAAACTCAAATACAATCTGAAGGGAAAATCCGCCGAAGAGGATGCACACCTCATAAAAGAAAAAGGAGGCAAGTGGGAGTGGATCACGAATCAAGGAGCAGAGAACAAGGAGCAGAGAGCAATCCAAGCGGCGGTCGTTCCGCCTGCGGGCGGTGCGTCCGCTGTTCGTGAACAGAGAATAGACATTGACAAACAAGAAGCACGGCTGAATCAAGATACGGAAATAATTACGCTCAAAAAAGAAAACGGCGAAAGACTCATTTCAATGGAAAAAGATTCGAGGGAGGAAATGCGGAAACTGATCGGCTTCGGAACGGATATCGAAACGCCCATCGCCGTTCTCGATAGCATCCCGCGAGTCGCGGGTGCGCGAAGCGACAGCTCATCGGAAGAAGACATTCCCGAAGACACCGGGTTTGATCTCAATGCCATGATCAACAACTGGCTGGCAGAAGAATGAATCCCTACGGAAGCAAGGAACGCCAAATAATTCCCTATTCGTGAGCGAGATACGGGAATCGAACCCGTGCCTTAACCTTGGGAAGGTCATGTACTACCATTATACTAATCTCGCTTCTACAAAAGTCATGCCTGCCCCGCACCAAAATCTTTTTGGTGCGCGGGTACCGCCATTACCTGCCTACGGCAGACAAGTACTATCTCGCTTTTCTGCCCCGCGGTTTTCCTTTGAAAGAAAGGCGTTTTCCTGTTAGAATGTAAACATAATTTTTGGCCAGAGTCTATTCAGAATCTCATGTCGAGAGTGAAATTATGAAGTTTCAGCCGACAAGCAACACTCATAGTATACTCTTGCAGTGAGATTCTGAATAGACGAATAATCAAATGTTCCCTCTCATCACCAAGCAGTCAAAGACCTCTTTTTTTATTGCCATTTCCATCATTATCGCCGTTTCCGGATACTTTTTCCTTCCGAATATCCTCAGAAACAACAGCGTCGAGATCGCACGAACTGGACTCTCTCTCATCAAGAATGTCTCAAGACTTCTTCCTCTCGAGGCGGACACGAAGAAAGAAATAGATGCCGTAAGCACTCTCGTCTCGAAATTCAGCGAAACAAATGGGAAGACCTTTGTATTTTTCATCATGCTCCAGAATAACTATGAGCTCCGACCCGGTGGCGGATTTCTCGGCCAATATGGAATTCTCAAGGTCAAAGACGGGGAAATTACCTCCTTCACCGTCGAAGATGCCAACCTGCTCGACCAAAGAATCAAGGACGCCAATATCAAAATCACGCCACCATGGCCACTCACCCGCTACGGCCAAGTCAGACGCTGGCTGCTCCATGATTCGAATTTTTCTCCTGATTTCCCGACGAATGCTGCCAAAGCGGAATATTTTTATCGGCTCGGTGGTGGTCGTGAACGATTCGACGGTATCATCGCCATCAATGCCGATGTACTCAATCATGTGATCGGCATCACTGGACCGATTTCCATTCCTGGGTTCGGAACGTATACCTCCGAAAATGCGGCTATTTCTCTTGAAGAGGACGTGGAGAAAATCTATCTCGAGCAGGATGTTACCGATGAGCAGACACGGAACAGAAAAAATGTCATGAAACGGCTCGCGACGGAGATCGTCAATCGTATTTCGAATTTTGACGGACTGAAAAAAATGGCCGATCTCGGCCTTGAGGAATTGCAAGACAAGAATGTCCAGCTTTTTTTCAAAGATACCGAACTCCAACAACTGGTAAGCGATGTCTACTGGGACGGATCGGTTGCCAAGAATTGGAATTATGATTTCCTGATGGTCGTCGATGCTAACATAGGGGCACTCAAGAGCGACTACTATGTGAAACGATCCCTCGACTACGTTGTCGATTTCACGGGAGCAAGAGGAATTGCAACCCTTACCTATACCTATGATCACACCGCCACCCATGGCGACTGGAGGACGAGCGACTATCATACCTATACGAGGGTGCTCGCGCCATCCGGATCCATCTATGTCGAAAACAGCCGACAAAAAACCGGCGGTGTTGGAACGACAAACGACGATACCCTCAAAAAAACCATCTTCGGCTATAAGGTTGACGCCCTCATGGGTCGGGCTCTTCCGACATCCATCAAGTATGAACTTCCGGAAACCATTACGGCCGATAATTATCAGCTCCTCATCCAGAAACAATCCGGCACGGGCGATATCCCTGTCAAAGTAACCATCAAGACCGCCGAAGGAGAATTTTCGCAGGAAGCCGTGCTGAAAAAAGACAGTCGATTTTCCTTTGCCAAAGGTGGTAATTAGTGATAAAACACCATTATGGAAAACGATCTCTACAATATCCGTCATTCTCTCGCTCATCTGCTCGCGATGGCCGCATTAGAGTACGACCCAAAGGCACTCCTCTCTGTCGGTCCCGCAACCGAGACCGGATTTTATTATGATATCCGATTTTCCGAAGGGCATATGCCAACCCCGGATGATCTGAAGTCGATGGAAAAATCCATGCGAAAATTCGTGAATAAGAAGCTCTCTTTCACGAAACGTGTCGCGACGGTGGAAGAGGCGAGACATCTCTTCGCGCTCAATCCCTATAAACTCGCCATCATCGAGGATATAGAGAAAGGAGGAAATCCCATCACTTTCTATGATACAGATACCTTTACTGATCTCTGTGAGGGCCCACATGTCGGGAATACGGGCGAAATCGACGTGAAATCATTCACCCTTACCCATCTTGCAGGAGCCTACTTTCGTGGCGATGAGAAGAATCCTATGCTCACCAGAATCTACGGTCTGGCATTCGAAACCGAAGCCGAACTTGATGCGTATCTCGTACAACAAGAAGAAGCGAAAAAGCGCGATCATCGCAAACTCGGCAAAGAGCTCAATCTCTTTACTCTCTCCTCACTCATTGGATCCGGGCTGCCGCTCTTGCAGCCAAAGGGCATGCTCATCCGAAAAGCTATCGAAAATTTTCTCTGGGATCTTCACAAAGAAAAAGGTTATGCCCAAGTCTGGACACCTCATATCGCCAAAGAAGAGCTCTACGTCACATCGGGACATGCGGAGAAATTCGGCGATGAGCTTTTCCGCGTCCAAGGAAAAGAAGAAAAATTCATCATGAAGCCGATGAATTGCCCGCATCACATGCAAATTTTCGCCGACAATCAATTCTCCTATCGTGATATGCCGGTACGCTATTTCGAGCCAGCCACGGTGTATCGTGATGAAAAATCCGGCCAGTTAAGCGGTCTCACGAGAGTCCGTGCTATCACACAAGACGACGGACACCTCTTCTGCCGCACAGCACAAATAAAAGAAGAGGTTTCTACTATCGTATCTGTCATCAAGGAATTTTATACTGCCTTCAACATGATGGATTCGTATTGGGTTTCGTTTTCCGTGCGAGGAGAAGACACATCCAAATACCTCGGTACTGATGAAATCTGGATGACCGCAGAAAACGCTCTCGAAGAAGCCGCGAAAGAAAATGGACTCAATTACAAGCGCACCCCAGGAGAAGCGGCCTTCTATGGACCGAAACTTGATTTCATGTTCAAAGATGCTATCGGGAGAGAGTGGCAGCTCGCTACGATTCAGTGCGATTTCAATCTTCCGGAACGCTTCGATCTCTCCTTCACCAATGAGCAAGGAGAAAAAGAACGCCCGGTCGTCATTCATCGCGCCATCACCGGATCAATTGAGCGCTTCATGGGCATCATGATCGAGCACTATGCCGGAGCATTCCCCCTCTGGCTCGCACCGGTGCAGGTGGCCATACTCCCGATCGGTGAGGATATCTACGAATACGCCGAAGAGATCAATCTCGCCCTGAAAAAACTCGGCTATCGGACAGAAATGAAAATCAATGAGACTCTTGGCAAACGTATTCGCGAGACCAAGGTAGAGAAAATTCCTTACACCCTCGTCCTCGGGAAAAAAGAGCAGGAAGAAAAAACTGCCACACTCGAAAGCTATGCCAAGGGAAAGGTCGGCACATTCTCACTTGAGGAGGTACTGAACATCTTTGCAGATGATTCCAAGAACAAGCGGTAAATATAACACTTGCCAAAAAATCTCCCTGGGAGTATAAATGATATTAATCTTGTGTTACCGTCACTCGCTCGGTAATAAAAAGAATAATGAAAAAACGGGGTAAGCCGTTTTTTCATCACCGGAGTTCCGGAAACATCCGGGACAAAAAAACATCAAAACAGGAGGCATCATGCTACAAGCACAGGCGAATGAAAGAAGAATACCGTTAGCTTCATGTCACATAAGGCAGCAGGAAAGGTTATCCTTTTACCTCTGTGTGGATACTGGCCCAACAACCCCAACAACGGATTGGAGAAAGAATGGGCTGACTCTGACACCGGAGCGAAGAGACCGCTGCTGCAAAGCGAAATGCCCGGAACGAATTCATTCGTCCAACGGACGACTGAACGCAAAGAAATTGATTACCCGTGGACATGGAAACGATTTCTGCCTCGGCTGCGGCTGATCGAACCAAATAATTGGAAACCCGACCCTTACCGGCCGGGTTTTTTATTTCCTTCGTGATTGTAAAAACATTTAGCACATAACTCACGGCCATTTTTATAGGCTCAACAACATTCGTTTTCTTCTCATCTGTGTTTCTTGTCACTTCTTTCCATCACATATATCACTCCTCCAGAGACCCCGCTCATTTGTTCTCGCATCAGTCTCGGCTTCATGAAACGAGTCCTTTTTCGAGATATCCGGCGGATAGGGAGAGACATACGCATATCCTTCACGCACGAGTACCTCATTGACGAATGTTTTGTCTTCAAGAAAAACGAATCGCAAGAGCCGCCCGTATTTATCCCGATCCGTTACATCTTTTTCCAAGCGAACCGTTCTCCCTTCCACCAGGTGTTTATTGAACGCCGTCGCCTCCTTACCGAAACATTCCACCTTGCGACGCGGATCGACGCTCTCTGGTGTATTGATGCCGATATAACGGACCTTCTCACCACTTTCAAGCTCAATCGTATCCCCATCGATAACTCGCGCTACCCGTACCCATTCTTCATCAAGGGAAACTTCTTGTGGCTGTTCACTCTTCCATTTCGGAAATGAAAAATGAAATTCCTCCGGCCACAGAAAAACTGTCAGATAGACCGTTCCGACAAGAAAAAAAATAATCACCCCACCAAATATATATGCCGTTCTTTTTTTCATTGTGTAAAAAATTCTCTCATTTTTATGAGCGGTCGTTCCGCTGATTCTATCAGCGGCCAGCCTCGACGTCTAGGCGGGTGCGTCCGCTGTTTCCTCTTATTTTTTTCTATTCTGCATTTTTCACAACGGTCGTTCCGCTGTAAAAAATTCTACTATATTCAATATTCTATAGTCTCTTCTTATCTTTTCTCCGCCTCTTTCTTCATCACTCGAAGCATCGCTTCGAAGTCATCTTCCTCTGCTATATCATTTATCTTCTCATAATGACACTTGACGCACCTATGAACGATTCTGCGACGCGATACCCCCTCCATGACCTGTACGGGCTCCATGAGACCCTGACACGAGGCTATTCGATCCCCAGGGTATATATCGACGTGTTTGCTCCATAAACACTTCGGACAATGGTTGGTATATCCATTCCCTTTGACCATGGCACCACACTTCCCGCATGTGAAATCCTCAATTTTCCGAATAAATGTTTCACTTGGCATATAACATCAGTATACCGCAAAAAACAAAACAACGTCCAAAAAAATGAGCGTTGTCTTTTCCATGAGCGGGTAAACGGAATCGAACCGTCATCCTCAGCTTGGAAGGCTGATATAATAACCATTATACGATACCCGCACCTGTATTTGCATTCTATGCCGCCTTCTTCGTACGGAGACCGGTAAATGAATCCATGTGGATACTGCTTTCCGTAACCCCCATGCCGAGGATGACATTTTTCATGGCCGATGAGAATTCCGGCGACCCGACGATATAATATTTCAACGCCGTCGGCTGTGAAACATATTTTTCAATCATTTCCTTGCAGATATAGCCGCGCTCCTCGCCGAGCCCGCACACGCCTTCGTCTTGGGTCAGGGTATTCACATAGGTGAAGTGATCCTTCGGCATGGCGCTGAGCTCATCATGAAACGCTGCATCTTTGAGAAAACGATTGGAATAGAACAGGAAAAACTTCCGTCCCGAGGAAAGGTGCATCGCCTGGCGCAACATGCTGCGAGCAGGAGTAATACCCACACCACCGATAAGGAATACCACCGGAGTCGTCTCATCCTCCTCCGAGAGCACGAAAGCCCCGACCGGCTGCATCACCGACACCTCATCACCGACGGAGAGCGACCACATGGTTCGCTTGAAGCTACTCTCCCCCGACCGCATCACGAAATGAAGCTCATCCTCATACGGAGCCGATGCGATCGAAAGCGATCGGAATTGCCCCTTTCCATCATCTTCAACGGCGAACTCCTTCACCCCGAGAGCGACATACTGCCCCGCCTTGAAAGTGAACCCCTCCGGTTTATTGAAAACAAAAAGTCGTGTCTGATCAGCCACATCCTGAATGCTTTTCAAAGTCAAAGTATATTTTTCCATTTCTTTTTCTTCAAAAAAACATATTATTTTTCTTGTTGTCGGGGCACTCGGAATCGGACCGAGACTAAATGATCCCAAATCACTCGTACTACCACTATACTATGCCCCGAATTGTAAATTTCGCCTCACCTCGTAAGATAGTCATTGTAAACCGGACCAAAATGATCGCTACTCAAGATTCACTCGTACTACCACTATACTATGCCCCGAATTCGATATATAAAGACCCTCCTCACTGAATTGACTGCCTTAGAATATCAAGCATTCCAAACGGCGTCAACCGAAAAACTCCTTCAGAAAAATTGTATCCCGCCAACAATGGCGGGATACAACTCTATCTTTTTGTTTTCCCACGAGGAGTATTTTACTCAGCCGTGAGTCTTTCAGTATCCGCAAATTACTTTACGGCTTCCTTCAAGGTCTTACCTGCGGTGAACTTCGGTACGGTCATAGCTGGGATAGTGATAGCAGCCTTGGTCTGAGGGTTGATCCCCTGACGAGCGGCACGATTCGAGACACGGAAGGTTCCGAAGCCGGTCATCGTCACTTTATTCCCCGAGCTAAGCTCAGCGGTTACGACGTCGATCATCGCTTCGAGTACTGACTCCACGTTCTTCTTGGTGAGGTCGGTCTTTGCTACGATGGCCTGCACGAGCGCATCCTTGTTTACATTTTTTTCCATAGTTGTCACCTGCCTTCCTAGTTTCAATGCGAGCCGGAGGGGCCCTGGCATTTGATTACTCTTTTTATGCCTCCTGCGCCTATTCTAGACTTTCCCCGCAAACAAAGCAAATCATGAGACAAATCACCAATCACCAAATTCCAAGATACAAATAATAATCAATCACCAATTTTCAAATAAACCAAAAGAAGTTTTTCCCTAAATTGGTCATTGGATTTTGAAAATTATTTGGTTATTGTTACTTGGTTATTGGGAATTGAATCGCTTCGATTTTTATCTTGCGTACTCGATCGCCCGTGTTTCACGGAATACAACGACTTTGATTTCACCAGGATATTTCAGCTCTTCTTCCATGCGCTTGGCGATATCCTGGGCGAGTTTAAGCGCTCCGTAGTCATCAATCTTCTCTGGACTGACGAAAATTCGCACCTCACGTCCCGCCTGAATGGCATAGGATTTCTCCACTTCCGGAAAGGAATTCACCAGAGCTTCAAGCTCCTGCATGCGCTTGATATATTTCTCGGCAGTTTCCTTGCGCGCACCTGGACGAGCCGCGGAAATAGCGTCAGCCGCCGTCACAATAAACGATTCCAGCGTCGTATGAGGATACTCGTCATGGTGACATTTCATGGCATCGATGACATCCTGCCCAATCCCGAATTTCTCGAGGATTCGCATGCCTATTTTCACATGCGTTCCCTCGATTTCATGGTCGACTGCCTTGCCGATATCATGGAATAATCCCGCCTTCTTCGCCACTGCGACATTTCCTCCGAGCTCCGCTGCCAAGGCTCCGGCGATATAGGAAACTTCAAGCGTATGAATCAAAACATTCTGCTTATAACTATACCGGTATTGCAAACGTCCGAGAATATACAGGAGCTTTGGATGAATGCCGGTGATGCCAGCCTCATAGGCGGCGGCCTCACCCGCCTCCTTAATCTTTACGTCAATTTCTTTCTTCGCCTCTACGACCGCTTCTTCGATACGTGCCGGGTGAATACGCCCGTCACTCATCAATTTTTCCAAGGCAATCCGAGCGACTTCACGACGCACTGGATCAAACCCGGAAATAACCACGGTTCCAGGCGTGTCATCGACGATGAGTTCCACCCCCGTTTCCTTTTCCAAGGCCCGGATATTTCGTCCCTCTCTTCCGATGATCTTTCCCTTGATCTCATCATTCGAAATCTGTATCGTCGTCGTGGTAAATTCCGATACATGAGAACGGGAATATTTCTGGATGACCGTTCCCATAATATCGAGAGCTCGTCGCTCCAATTGTTCATGTCCCTCACGCTCCAACTTGACGATCCTATCGGCCAGGGCGGATTTATTTTCCTCTTCCACGAGGGTAAAGAGTTCTTTCTTCGCATCATCGACCGACAATCCGGCCACCCGCTGCAACTTCTCTCCTTCTTCCTTCCGCAATCGCTCTATTTCTTCCTGGATTTTCTTGATATCCTCAGCCCGCTTCAGGAGAAGCTTCTTTTCATTCGCCACCTCCTCATTCATGGCTTCGATCTGCAGCTCGCGCTTCTCGAGACGTCGTGACTCACGATTCAGATTCTCTTCGCGCTCCTTCTCTTCCTTCTTCGCGTCTTCCAATATCTGCACCGCCTTATTCTTCGCTTCGAGGGCTATTTCTCTGGCCTGTGCATCAGCGTCATCGATGATCTTCGTCACTTTCCCCTCAGCGGTAGAAAGCTCCCGCTTGGCCAGGTTTTGACGAATCACATACCCGATAGCGCCTCCTGCCACAAGCGCGATAATTCCCACCACCAACACAAAAAAACTTGTTTCCATAGGGTTCAAGCTCTCTTTGACAGACAGCAACGACGATCGCATACGAAGAATCGCTGAGAAAGCTTCCCTCAGCAGACTCCTTCGGCATTCGATTTTTCAAGAAAAATTATCGTATAGAGAAAGAAACATTCCCCTCCAAAAAGAGGGAGATTCTGAAAAGCCTTTCTGATAAACGATGAGCGTCAAAATTCTGATACATGAAATCGAGGGAGTATATGCATTGACTCCTAAATTTTTCTGAAATCGGCAGCTGTCAGCCGAAGAGAGAGATATATTATTTACTCCCCCAAGCATACTCTTTTAATGTGCTTTTGTCAAAGCAAAAAAAATGCTAGAATGCTTTTAATGACACCCGCTTCACACAAACAAACATGAAAGTCTATAAACCTGTCGTTCTGGTCATCCTCGATGGCTGGGGCCTCTCCAATACCATTCAGGGCAATCCCATCCGGGAAGCGACCATTCCGACATTCGAAAAGATGAATCGTTTCTATCCGATGGTCGCACTCCAAGCATCAGGCATCTCCGTCGGCCTCCCTTGGAACACCGCCGGCAACAGCGAAGTCGGGCACATGACGATCGGTGCCGGGCGCGTGATTTATCAGAACCTCCCACGCATCGCTCTGTCCATACAGGATGGCACCTTCTTCAAAAATCCAGCCATCCTCAAGGCCATCGAAAATTGCAAGAAAAATAAGAGCTCCCTTCATCTCATGGGACTCGTCTCTTCGGGCTCCGTCCACTCCCATAAAGACCACCTCTTCGCCCTCCTCCGCTTCGCCAAAGACCAGGGAATCAAAAAAGTATTCATTCACTGTTTTACCGATGGGCGTGATTCTGCGCCGACATCCGGCGTCCAACACATACGGGAGGTCCAACGTCTCATCGAAATGGCCGGTGTCGGGAGAATCGCGAGCGTTATCGGAAGAAACTGGGCGATGGATCGAAACAATAACTGGGATCGCATTGAAAAAGCCTATCGGATGCTAGTTGAAGGGAGGGGCGAATTCATCGACGATGTCACGGGCTATATCGAACAACATTATCAGAAGGAAATCACCGATGAATACATCGAGCCGGGCATCGTCACCGAGCACAGCGTTCCTCTCGCCACCATCAAGGAAAAGGATTCCGTCATTTTCTATAACTTCCGCGAAGACCGCGCGCGCGAATTGACCAAGGCTTTTGTTCTGCCTAGCTTCGACAAATTTGATCGGGCAAAATTCCTCGATATCAATTTCGTCACCATGACCGAATACGAACGCGACCTCCCGCTTGATATCGCATTCCCGCCAGAGGATATACAGAACTCCCTCGGCGAGCTCCTGTCAAAAAACAGGAAAAAGCAACTCCGCATCGCCGAAACCGAGAAATATGCCCACGTCACCTACTTCTTCAACGGAGGGAAAGAGGTGCCATTTCCGAATGAAGACCGCATCCTCATTCCCTCTCAAATCGTCGCCCACTTCGATGAGGTACCAGAGATGAGCGCACCGAAAATCACCGAGACCGTCATAGAAGCGATTGAAAAAGGCAACTATGATTTCATCCTCATAAACTACGCCAATGCCGACATGGTGGCGCACACAGGAAATGAAGAGGCCTCCATCGAGGCCGTGGAAGCGACGGATAAGACTATGTCCATACTCATTCCTGCTGTTCTGAAGGCCGGTGGCTGCCTGTTCGTAACCGCCGATCATGGTAATGCCGAAGAACTGAAAAAAGCCGGAACAGGAGAAATAGATACTGAACACTCGACGAATCCCGTTCCCCTTTGGTTCATTTCTTCGAACAATCACACGGAAAAATCGGATGAACTGATAGCAGCAGAACAAAGCGAGGTACGAGGACTGCTCTCGGATGTCGCTCCGACGATTCTCGATCTCATGGGTATTACCGACAAACCGCCAGAAATGAACGGCGCCTCACTGCTTGAGCTCTTGCAATAATCAGGGAGCAATGAACAGGGAACAAGAAACATCATCCAGAAAAAACAAAAATAGTTCGCGCATGCGAACTATTTTTTTGCTCCCGAACAACGGTCGTTCCGCCTTCAAGCGGTGCGTCCGCTGTTCGGATTGTTTTCTGTTTCCTGCTCTTTGTTCTTTGCTCTCTGTTACCTGATAACACGGTCCACGATTCCGTATTTCACCGATTCTTCGGCTGACATGAAATAATCACGGTCAGTATCCTTCTCGATTTTCGCCAATTTCTGTCCGGTATGCTTGACGAGAATGGCATTCAGGCGATCTCGTGTTTTCAGGATATGCCGCGCATGGATGTCGATCTCAGTCGCCTGTCCCGAAGTGCCGCCGAGCACCTGGTGAATCATCACCTCCGCATTCGGCAGTATAAATCGCTTCCTTTTTTTTCCCGCTGAGAGGAGGAGCGCTCCCGCCGATGCCGCTATGCCGAGACAGATTGTCTGGACATCCGGTTTCACGAACTGCATCGTGTCATATATCGCGAGCGCGGCCGTAACCGATCCGCCAGGCGAATTGATATACATCTTGATATCTTCCTTGTCATTCTGCTGTGCGAGAAACAGAAGCTGCGCAATAACGGTATTCGCCACATCATCATCAATCGGAGAACCCAGAAAGATAATCCGATCCTTAAGCAGGCGCGAATAGATATCATAGGCTCGCTCGCCCATGCTCGTTTTCTCCACCACCATCGGCACGAGATAATTAGTCATAATAATTTGTAACTAGTAACCGGTAACTGAAAAATCCTCTCTTTCATTGCCTTACTACTAATTACTGATTACAAGTTACTCCTGAGGTTAATACCAACATCAAAAATATCTCAAAACGATGCAATACTAGAGACTCTCCAATAACGCGAACACCGCCTCATTGCGCAAGCGCCCCTGGGCGGACCGATACAGCTGTTCCATATCTACCTTCTTCTCGGCATCTTTGGTGGAACGATAGTATTGAAGTGCGCGATTCATCTCTTCTTCCACTGCCTCACTCGATGCCTCGATACCTTCATCCATCGCGATTTTTTCCAATACCAGACTCGCCGAAAGCCGCTTCTTTGCCTGTGGCTCCCAGTCTTTCGCCAGCTCTTCTTCGGTCTTCTTGGAATGTTTCAGATATTCCGTGAAATCAAGCCCCATCATCGCCACCTGAGATCGGAATTCTTGGAGCATACGATGAATCTCATCCGAAAGGAGCACCTCCGGAAATTCAATCATCGTCTTCGCAACCAAAGCATCAATCAGCGCGGATCGATGGGATTCTTTCGTCTTCGCTTTCTTTTCCTCCAAGAGACCTTTCTGAACACTCTCGCGAAGCGCCAAAAGCGTCGTGAAACTCCCTACTGTCGCGGCGAATGCGTCATTGAGTTCCGGTTTTTTCTGTTCTTTCACGGCTTTCACTTCGACGGAAAATGTCGCCATCTGACCGGCCAAGTGCTTGGCATGATATTCTTTCGGAAATTCCAATTCGAATTTCGTATCTTCCCCGGCCTTCATAGAAGCGAGATGCTCTTCAAACCCGGGAATGAATGTCCCTGACCCAAGCACGATCGGATGATTCTTCGCAGAACCGCCTTCAATCGGCACTCCATCCACCAAAACATCAAAATCGATTTCCAAAAGATCCCCGTTCGCGGCCGCGCGATCGACCATCACTCCGACCGAACGCATTTCCGCCAAGCGATCAAGTTCGGCATCCACCTCAGCCTCCGAGACGGCGACTCCATCCTTGGTCGACTTTTCCAACTGCGCGTTCACCTTTTTCAGATCATCACGCCAGTCCGATAGAGTCACTTCCGGAACGATCGCCGTCACCACCGTATAGGTGAGCGATTCATTTTCTTTGACCGCGCCAAGCTTCACATCGGGATGACCGATGACATCGAGCTTCTTTTCCTTCACCGCGAGCGGATACGAATGCTGTATGGCGTGCTCAGCCGCTTCAGCGAGCACCATGCCGGCACCGACTTTCTGTTCGATAATGCGGCGCGGCGCCTTTCCCTTGCGAAAACCTTCCACGCGCACCTCCTTCGACAGATGTCCGACGGCTTCGGAGAGATTCTTCGACCACTCCTCCCAGGAAAGCGTGATTGTCATTTCCACCATCGACTTCGGCAAGTTTTTTACGACAATATCCATAATTCATTTCATTTAAAAACACAGTAACCAAAACACAAAATTTCAGACAAAGCACATCATTCAAATCCCAAAACACAAACTTCGATACGCTCGGTTTTGTGTTTTTGATTTTGGGTTTTGTTTGGATTTCTGTGCTCTGATATTTGTGCTTTTGAAAAATTTATTTATTAAATTTCTCCTTGTACATCGCGAGCCCTTTCTTCACCGCTTCATAGGCGGCTTCGCGACCCTCGATGCCGTTGATTTCCACGCTCTTTCCCTCGATTGTCTTGTATGTTTCGAAAAAGTGTTGAATCTCCTTCAGGGTATGCTTGTTGATATCTTCCATTTCCTTCACCTCTTCCCAGCGCGGATCGTTCTTCGGAACGGCGATAATCTTGTCATCACCATCGCCACCATCAACCATACGCATCACCGCGACCGGACGTGCTTCCACGAGAATCCCCGGGAACAGCGGATAGGTCGTAAGCAACACGACATCAAGCGCATCGCCGTCATCCCAGAGCGACTGTGGCACAAAGCCATAGTCGAATGGATAATCCTGAGCCGACTTCATCGCACGATCAAGCTTGATGAGTCCGTTCTCCTTGTCGATCTCGTACTTGTTCTTCGAACCCTTCGGGATCTCAACGATCACATTGATGAGTTCGGGTGTCTCCTTACCGGCTGAGATTTCATGCCACAAGTTCATACTCTAAAAATGTTATGGATTATTATTTTCTTTATTTATTCACTATAAAACACAGTAATCAAAACACAAAATCCAAACAAAACACAATTATTCAAAACACAAAATTTCTTTCTTCGTTTCGTGTTTTTTGCTTTGGGTTTTGTTTGGTCTTTGTGCTCAGTGCTTTGTGTTTTTAAGTTTTACTCTGCCACTTCTTCAGTCTCAGAAACCTCAGCCACTACATCTTCCTTCACCTCAGCCGCGGCGACATCGATGCGCCATCCGGTCAATTTCGCGGCAAGACGGACATTTTGTCCACGCTTGCCGATCGCGAGTGAAAGCTGGTCAGCCGGAACAAGTACCGTCGCGCGTTTTCCATCCTGATCATCGACGAGTTCAGCCGAAACCACCTTTGCCGGCGACAAAGCAGCCGATATAAAGCGCTTCGGATCCTCACTCCATTCGATGATATCCACCTTCTCGCCGCCAAGCTCATCAATCACGGCTTGCACGCGCGTTCCCTTCTGCCCGACACATGATCCGATCGGATCGACGCCTTCCTGTGTCGTTGTGACGGCGATCTTGGTACGCGATCCGGCCTCTCTCGCGATAGCCTTTACTAAGACGATGCCCGAATAAATCTCGGGGACTTCCAGTGAAAACAAATGCTTCACCATATCCGGATGTGAACGGGACAACAGGAGTCCCGGACCCTTCGGATCGCTTTCCACACGGACGAGAAGCACCTTCAAATGTTGCCCCATACGATAATTCTCCCCCTCGATCTGTTCAGAAGGAAACAATACACCCACGGATTTTCCGAGATCGAGAAAGACATTTCGTCCCTCGATGCGCTGAATCGTCCCGCTGACCACCTCGCCTTCCCGGCTCTTGTACTCTTCGAACATACTCTCACGCTCCGCTTCACGGACACGCTGGATGATCACCTGCTTGGCGGTTTGCGCCGCGACGCGACCGAATTCATCATGTGATTCGAGTTCGATTTCCACCGTATCGCCGAGCTTGGCGCCTTTCCTTATTTTCTGCGCATCCTCGACGAGGATATCGCGCTCCACATTATAACGAGGAAGCCTGTCTTCATCAGCGACTTCTTCCACTTCGACGAGCGGTGTGCGTCGATCATCATGCTTATTGTGTTTCACTTCATCATCAACTGGTTCTTCCACGATCGTGAAATCACGGGTCGACGGATCCACCACTTCTTTCACGAGAAAATATTTCGTTTCCTTCGTCACTTCGTCGAACGATCCGCGGATCACCTGACCGCGCTTGCCATAATCCTTCTTGTACGCGGCAGCGAGAGCCGCCTCCACGATTTCGAGAATCTTCTCGCGCGCGATTCCTTTCTCATCGGCGATCTGCATCACCGCCGACCCGAAATCACCGAGACGTCCCGAGAGACTTCCTCCCTCTTCTGCTTCCTCTACTACTGCTTTTTTCTTCGGCATACGTTATTCATTTACATTATTACGGGGTGTTTTAACAAAAAAGTCCGCGAAATCGCGAACTTCCATACCCTCTCATTACCAATCGAGTATAGCAAAAATGAAGAATTCTGTCAAAGACAGGCTTGTAATTGGTAATTGGAAATCAGTAACTCGGGAAAAATCCCTCGAAATTTAAAAGTTACCAGTTACAAATTACTAGTTACTGATAAAATCTAACAGCTCATTATATAAATAATCCCTAAAATAAAGCTTTATCTCTGTATTCCGCACATCAAAATACTTGACTTTTCACTAATTTTGTGCTACTATAGAGAGTCGTAAACTTTGAAGCCTGTTGCTTCACTACGACAGGCACTTTGACAACTTAATTCTCCCAAGAGGAGAAGAAGGAGTACATCATGCAAATCTCCATGGCATCCTGGGTTGATGTGTTTCAACTCGGCAAACAGTTACTCTCCCATCTCAATATGGGAGCCGAGAAGAAGGTATTTACACCCACGACAGCGAAGCCGGCAGAAGATATGCCGGAAAGCGTACTGGCCTCACGATTTACCAAGGTAGACGAAGCAGTCTACTGCGGAAATCTGAAGAGCCGCTTGTCGGAGGCGAACGAATCTGCCATCGACTTGCTCGAGACGCAGATGAAATCCCATCAGGTGGAACAGTTCCGCCTGATGATCCTCAATATGGTAAATCATCCGATCCCAACGGAAAAGATGGTTCCCATCTTGGACAAGGCCGGCAAGGATACGGGAACGAAAAAACCCGTGACCGAAATGATCGACCCCGCATTCACCAAAAATGATTCCCGCGTTATACGGCTTCGGTCGTATGCCAAAAGGATTCTCTCGGGGACAGATGTGTCGGCACAAACCGTCCTGGCAAAAGCCATCGTCACGAAGCTTCTGCAAGAAGGAAGCATCACGGAGAAATCCGTGAGCGATATCGCCAAGGAAAAATTCGATTCCGGCAAGCAGGCCGTATCGGATGGACTCTATCATGGTGTCGCATTCGCACAGCTCGGACAAGCCCACACAGACATTCACTCCAACTTCGTACTCACTGAGGAGAGGAAGGAGCGGATGATTTCGGAAACGCTTGATGCCAAGCTCGTAGCAAAGAAGGCTGAACTCGATCGGCTGGGATTCAAGAGCGTGTTCACAAACAAGTGGACATACGCTTTCATCCTCCCGATCGTTATCGGCATCATCTATATCTTGTTTCTCTGAAAGGAGAACATAATGGCAACAACTGTAAAAAATACTTCGGCAATGGTGGGAATCGCCACGACCGAATTCTTCATCTGGCGCCGTCGAGTGCTCTGGGCCTATACCGGCGCATTCATCGGGATTGTAGTAATCCTGATGATACTCGTCAAGATGATGGTAGTGTGGAATCACACCGCCCTCGTCGAGATGGAGCCGGACATCATGTTCCGGAGCTACATTGTCGCTGTGCTTGGTCTGCTGTTCTGGGCCTTCGTACGGCACTTCCCAGATGCAATAAATGTGATGGTCAACATAGGAACCATTAAGGGCCTGCCCGACTTCAAGCTCGAGTCGTTCCTAAAAGAAGGAACAATACCCAACTTCGACCGCAAGCTCGTCAGCGATGCGATTTGGGAAACTCTTCAGAAGTTTTGGAAGGTACTCGATCATCTGATGCTGTTTTTCCTGGTGATGTGTGTCGTCTTCGGCACCTTCCCCATCGAAAACCCGGCAGGCGTTATCGGATCACTCGTGATTCTCGCCGGCCTCGGCATCTGGGTGATGCTCTTCACGAAGGAACACAAATGGTATCGGATGGTCACCTTCGCCATCATCATGGTATGCCTCGGTACGATGCTATACGGTACGTACATGCATTTCCGCCCGCAGGACACGACGATCGAGAAGGTCGAAACGATCCTCGAGCGAAGCGAGAACGCAAGGCAAGAAAAAATTGCCAAGCTCCTCCTCGAAGGTGCACGGAACGGCACAACGACCGCGGCAGAAAAACAGCTCATCAAGTCGATGAGCGAAGCAAAGAACAACCGCAAGGTCGGTGGACTCGTCGGGGTCTACAAAGATCTGACGTATGAGAAAAGTCTCGATAAGGAGATCAGAGACTTCCGTCCAACCAAGCTCTGTGGCATCAGGCCCGGGGTACGGAAATTTGAAATCCCAGGGCAAGAGTTCCCGGCTTTCGTAAATGGAAGCCGTTACAACATCAAAACCGCCATACGAATCGGTGGTGCTTTCGAAGGTGAAAAATTCACCGTCGAAAGCGACGGCTGCGCCGAAGTGTCGTTCGGGTTCGATCAAGAATTCATCAACACAGCGCGCCCGATCCCATTCATCTTGCCAGCAAAGGTCCTGTAACATCAGGACTGAAACGACAAACGGCAATCAGGTTTTTTATACTGATTGCCGTTTTTTCTTTTGTTTAAATTTTTTTATGCGAAAAATGCGGCGATTTGTTTCACGAGGATGAGAGCCGCCATCACAATGGCGATACCGAGAAGCGAATTCTTCACGATTTCCCTACCAGTCTCGGCACGCTTGGTATCACCCCCGGCGGTGAGATACGCAAACCCGCCGAGAAGAAGCATAATGAGGGCGATGATACCGACGATAGAGAGGAGAAATTGAAGCGTATTCGTCGCGATCTGTGTGAGAGACAACGCCGCTTGCAATTCCGCAGGATTATCCTTTCCACCGACGATATTATAAACTTCTTTCAAAAATGACGGCGCCGCGATGACGACCGCGAGGCCGATCATCGCCGCCATAATCGCACCCTTGGCGGTGGTCATCATACCGCTATTTCCACCGGAGATGACATACATCACTCCTCCGATGACGATAGCGAGTATGGCGAGCACGACGACGATGCCTTGTATCGCTCCCATCACCGAGGAAACGAAACCGTCCACCGTACTATACTTCAAAGGATTGGGAATAGTGATAGGAATCCCACTCGATGCGGTCGTCGTCGGAGCGACACAACATTGAACGCCACCAGCACATACTCCTGTTGATGTCCTTCCGTTTGTGCAGGGAGTTTCACATGTACCAGCGCATGATGTCGATGCTCCAGGTGTCGGAGAGGCAACACTTGCCGGTATGGGCGCATTCGGAGCGGCACAGCATACTTGAGGAGACACGCAAGTCGCACTGCCCGATATGAGCGTCGGATGATCCGAAGGGCAGGTATTCACATAGCATTGCCCCACCAATGTTCCCTGGGCATCAAAGCAGGGTGCAGCCGAAACACTTTCAGGGTGGGCGAAGAAAACCACAGAAAAGAAGAGTACGAGTATCGGAAGGAAAAAAAGAAATTGCTTTTTTTTATTCATATTTTTTCAGAAAAACCAAGCCCCCGACAGCACCGATTGTATCGCGCGGATAACGATAAGTGCCGAGAGCGCGACCAGCACACCGATCATCGCATACTTCATATTTTCCTTCCCCTTCTTCGCCATTTCTTCATCGGCACCGGCGAGGAGATACTGGATGCCGGAAATGACGAAAGCGATAATAGCGACGAAACCGAGGATATAGAGAAGCCAGTTCATGAGATTTTGAATCAGTCGTGTAACCGATATATCAGAAAGTCCCAATGAAGATCCTGACGGGATATACAACCCTCCCGACGAAGGAGTCGAACCAACCGTGGTGGTGGCCGGTCTATTGGATGCGGCGGAACTACTCGGTGATGTGGCGGTACTCCCAGTGGTCGCTGGGGTAGGAGAAGACGTTCCCGCAAGACAACACACCTTTCCTTGAGAAGTGCATGGGGCGACCGATGAAAATCCCTTGGTGCATTCGGCCTGACTCATACAAATACCCGGTTCATTGGTCGTTAAAATACATGATGTCCCTGTGGCAGGACTCCCACTACTGCCCGTCGATGAAGCGGCCGTTCCGGAAATGCAAGAAAGTCCACATGTACCCTCCACGCAGAGTTCCCCACAAACACCCTTGGTCGTACTATTGAGATCGCACACTACTCCAGGAGTCGTACAGACATCCGCAAACGCCTGATTTGCGAAGAAAAAAGAGAAGACAAAAACCGCTGATATCATGCCAAGCGCTGTTTGTTTCATACAAAAAAATTATTGTTTACCCCGACGATTCTGTTCCCTTCTATTATTATCTCACAGAGGGAGAAAAAAACAATACAAAAAAAATACTCCCGACGAAGCGAGAGTATTGTTTCCACATATGATGTGAACTAGAAGTTGGAGCTTCCCCCAAGAAATCCGGAAATCGCCTTGACGACGATAAATCCGATGAGGGCGACGAGGATACCCACGATAGAGTAGAGCATAGCGGACTTCGCCTTACTGATCTGATCCTGCTCTCCGTAGGCGGTGAGATAGAGAATACCAGCGATCACAAATCCGATAATCGCGGCGAAACCGAGGATATAGAGAAGCCAGTTCATGGCATTGATGATAAGCTGGGTCACGCTCGTACCGGCGAGCCCGGATCCCGTATAATTACCCGTGCTCCACTGTGCCAAAGCGACCGCTGGAGCGGTGAGCAGAGCTACCGAGAAGATTTGAAAGCCTAAATTTTTTATTGTTTTTAACATTCGTTCTCACCTCCTTTCAGTGCCCCGAAGGGACTTTTATTTTTATTTAACTCTCTTATTGTACGAAAAAACTTTCGATACCCTGGAGCAAAACGAGTGCGCCGAGGGCAACCGCAATACCGACGATACTCTGTCCCGTCATGCGTTTCGCAGCGGCGATCTTTTCCTTGTCACCGAAAGCGATCATGTACCTTAGTCCAGCGATGACTAATGAAAGTATAGCAATAATACTGACAACCGACAACAAAAAATACAGAACATTCATTAGGATATGAGAAAACGATGGTGCAGTCGCTATCGCTCCCGCGGCGCGCGCTATCGGAAATATCGGAAAAAGAAAATCCATAAACGAAACGATTACCGAATCTACTGACGCGCACCGACGTTCAGAATATTGATGCGGGTCTCAGCCAGATGTAATGCGTCAAAGAGAGTCGCCTCACCGGAATTCACCCGACCGATCGCTTCCGCCAACACGCGTTCCGTTTCTTCCGGATTGAACTGGCGAAAACTCCGCGCGATCAGATTCCCATTGGCGAACGGAGCAAGAAAGACGTCTCCCTGATTAGCCACAATGAGATCCCTTCTTGCTGCGGGCTTTTTCGTCATTTCCAGATATTTCTGGGCTGGATCGATCGAGAGAGGAAATTCCTTCATATTCTTCGTCAATCCATTCGTAAGCGTTATCGTCCCCGCATGAGGAAGGGCGAGATACGACAGGAACTGCCATGCTTCGAAAATACGGAGCTCATTTTCCTTGCCGGCGGGAGCCATCGCCTGTTCGCCCGCCGCGACCGGCTTCACCTCCTTATTTTTCGAAACGGCCAATCCCCAATAATTCGCGAAATTGACCGGTGCGTTATTTTCAAATTGCGGCAATGGTGCGATACCGAAATTCAGTTTGGCATTTTTCTGACGGATCGTTTCCATCTGATACGAATAATTGATCATCATGGCGCTCTTCCCCTGATAGAATGCATCGATCGAATAATCCAGTCGTGGATTCCAAGTGTAATAAACGCTACTTGGATTCGCGAACTGCGTATAAAACGTCATGCTATCAGTCGCCGACTGGGAAGAAAAATCCGTGCGAGTCTGTCCGAGACTGTTCGCCTCCGCGCCGAATTGCATGAAAAGGAGAGAGAGTATGTCTGTTGAACGATTCACATTGTACGCCGTCCCCATGGCTATCGCCGACTGAATGACGTTTCCATAAGCATCGATTTTCGTCAAAGGCCGGACTTCCTGAAGCAATTCCTGCCAGGTCCTCGGCGGCGCCGCGATACCAGCCGCATTCAGCATATCCTTGTTGTAATACAACGCGAGGGAATCTACCGAAAGTGGAACGGCATAGACTTCCCCTTCAGACAAAAAGTCATTCGCCGCGACATCAACGAACGTCTCGCGATATCCCCGCTCGCCGATCATCGCCGAATCAGCCGAGACGATTTTGTTCGCGAATGCCGGCAGCCAACTGTTCCGCATCATGAAGATATCCGGGCCATTGCCCGATGCCAGGGCATCGAGGATATCCTTCTCATAGGTATCAATGTTCATTTTCCGATAACTGATCTCTTTCACATGGGGATTGATCCGGAGATATGGATTGATCACATCCCGATACGCGTCGGTGTCATCGAAGACGCCCCACATCTCAAGTGATACCTGATACGGCGTTTCCTGCTGTTTGAAGCATCCGGAAAGCGACACCGAAAATATGGTAACAGCGAGAAGCGACAAAAAAAGTTTCAATCGTTTGTTCATATTCACTTTCTTACGATCAAGGCATAATGAAAATCTCCGGCGGGAATATTGTTTTCCGGATGCAATCCCGCTTTTTCCACGAGTGCCCGCGCGTCCTCTTCCGAAATGCGCATATTCGCTTCCGGTCCCATCGGAACATCTTCAGGTACCCATTCCATGAGAAACATCTTTCCTTCCGATTTCAGAACCCGGAAAATTTCATGAAGAATCACTTCCTTATCCTTGTTTTGAAACAATATGTCTTTCAAAATGACCCAATCGACGCTCCCGGACGGCAAAGTCGACCCGCCGAGCTTCTCGAAATTCACCCGCTTTATCTCGATATTCGAAAGGCCGAGCGTTTTCGTTCGGCTCGCGACCGCCTCAAGCGCGGATGGCAGAATGTCGAGTGCGTACACCTTCCCCTCGGCTCCGACGACCTTCGCTATCTCAAATGTAAAATATCCCGCTCCGCAACCAAAATCCGCGACGACCAAACCGGGGGCGAGGTCTAATTTTCGGACTATGGTCACTGGATCGACGAAAGTCATTCTATTGTGCATACGCTTTCGGATAAATAGTTTTGATTGCTTTTAATATATATCTATTGTACAACGAAAAAGCGGAATCAAGAAGAGAAATGTGGGATAGAGAATATTGAATATTAGATGAAAACGAGGTATCCTATATTCCTGAAGGCTGGAAAAGGCTTCAATAGTTATTGAGATGTATTTTAAAAAAGAATGCCTATGTACGGAGATGTGGCCGAGTGGTTGAAGGCAGCAGTTTCGAAAACTGCCATAGGGGAAACTCTATCAGAGGTTCGAATCCTCTCATCTCCGCAAGTACATAAAAGGGTCACTTCTTAGTGGCTCTTTTATGTATTTATTGAGAGGATTCGAAGTTTACACCCTTTAGGGTGAATCCCTGCCTGCCGGCAGACAGGCTCTCATCTCCGCCTTGAACTTAACAAACGACTCGCTTGTTATATACGATAAGCATGGCTTTAGCCGCACACCAAAAGATTTGGTGTGCGGCTTTACAAAAGCATAAATCCATTGTACGCTGAGAAGAGTTTTAGGCTGTTTTTATGGATTTTACAGGATTTTCCAGTATTTCGGGATCCCAGTGGATTCTTTTCTCTCTCGCTTTTAGCGCCGAGTTGTTTCTCTTCGCCGTCATTTTCCTTCTCTGGAAGCGGAATACTTCCCTCCAGAAGAAACTTGAAATTTTCTTCGGCGGGAAGGAAGGGAAAGATCTCGAGGAGGTGCTTCTGAAACAAAAAGAGGACATGTTGGTCTTCGACAAGGAAATCCAGGAGCTTTTTGAAATCTCCAACCGTCTGTACCGACTCGGCCTTCAAAGTATTCATAAGACCGAGGTAATCCGTTTCAATCCCTTCAAGGAGGTCGGAAGCAATCAAAGCTTCTGTGTCGCATTACTGAATGGAAAAAATTCTGGCGTTGTCATCTCCTCCATCCATACGAGAGAAGGCACCCGCGTCTATGCCAAGCCCGTCGTTTCAGGAACCGAAGCGGGGCATCAGTTCACCGATGAAGAGAAAGATGCCATCGCGAATGCCTCGAAACAAGACCCCGAAGCCTAAATATCATTTTCGCTCTCTCATTTATTTCCCTACCCGAACCCTATGACTGACGCTCTCGAAGAAGTCCCAAGAAAGAATATCGCCCTCCCCCAGACAGTGACCGTGAAACGGTTCGCTGATCTTTTGGGTCTTCCGGTGACCCAGGTCATCATGGAACTCATGAAAAATAAGATTATCGCCACCATCAATGAGGAGATCGACTATGAGACAGCGAGTGTCATCGCCATGGAACTCGGATTCGATACGCATGCGGCTGAGGAGGAGAATGTCGGGGAGCTCACACTCGAAAAACTAATCGAACTCTGCGAAGAGGAAAAAAAATCCGACAAAGTCCTCATGAAGCGGGCACCGATAGTCACCATTCTTGGTCATGTCGACCACGGCAAGACGACCCTTCTCGATGCCATCCGAAAAGCCAATGTCGCGGCCGGTGAAGCGGGAGGCATCACGCAACGCATCACGGCATATCAGGTGAAAAAACGCGGCGAACTCATCACGTTCATCGATACCCCAGGACATGAGGCCTTTTCCGGTATGCGTGAACGCGGTGTTTCCATCGCGGATATCGCTATCTTGGTCGTCGCTGCCGATGACGGTGTACGGCCTCAGACCAAGGAAGTCATCTCCTATCTCCTCGACAAAAAACTTCCCGTCATCGTCGCGATCAACAAGATCGACAAGCCCGATGCGAATCTCGCTAAAGTGAAACAGGAACTCGCTGAGAACAATATCCTCATTGAAGAATGGGGCGGTACCATACTCTGCAACGAGATCAGCGCCAAGCAGAATATCGGCATCGACAAGCTCCTCGAAAGCATTCTCCTCATCCATGATGTCGAGGAATTCCGCGCCGATGCGAAGCGCGACGGTTTCGCCGTCATTCTCGAATCGCATCTCGATCCGCAGAAAGGTCCGGTCGCGACCGGCCTGGTCAAGACAGGAACGCTGAAAGTCGGACAGGATGTCATCGCCGGGGGAAATTTCGGCCGCATCAAGCGGATCGAGGATTTCAACGGGAAAATTCTCGAGCAAGCCGGACCATCCACTCCGGTCGTGCTCTACGGCTTCGATGCCGCCCCACAGGTGAACAGCGTCGTCCAAGTAGTGAGCAGCAAATCCCTCGCTCGTCTGCGTTCTCAGGAAGCACTCCTCAAGGAAGGCGAAAACAAAAGCGTCCGCAGTATCACAGAAAATAGCGAAATCTTGAAATTTCCGATCATCCTGAAGGCCGATGTCCAGGGATCGCTCGAAGCCATCGAGCAGATTCTCTCCTCCATTCAATCTGAAGAAATCGTTCTCCAAGAAATCCGCAGTGCTGTCGGTGCCATCACCGAATCCGATGTGAAGATGGCGAATTCTTCTCATGCGATGATACTCGGTTTCAATGCCGAGCCGACGTCCGTCGCATCTCGCCTCGCCGAAACAATGAAAGTAGAAATTGAAACATTCAGCATTATTTACAAACTCGTCGAACGCGTAAAAGAAAAGATGGCTGACCTCCTCCCTCCGGAAATCATCCGTGTCGAAGGCGGCAATCTCTCCGTCCTCGCTATTTTCAAGACCGGCAAGCGCGATATGATTGTCGGTGGACGCGTCTCCGAAGGAAAACTTTTTCGCGGATCGCTCATCGAGGTCAAGCGCGATGGCGAAATCGTCGGTCTCGGCAAGATGATGAACCTCCAACAGAACAAATTGAATGCTGATGAAGTGAATCAAGGCAACGAATGTGGCATCGTCTATGAAGGCAATATCAAAGTTGAAGTCGGCGACACCCTCACCTGCTACAAGGTAGAGGAACGAAAACGAGAACTGTAATACCTCAATAGATTCCAAAAACAGGAGTGAAACCCCTGTTTTTTTTCGACCCGTAAAAACATTGATAGAAAGCCGAAAAGTTGATAGGCTATGAAGGCTTACAGCGAAACAATTTCATGAACTATGCTATTCCACAACCAGTTGTCGATACTTTGAAGACCCTTACAGAGGCCGGATTTGAGGCATCTATCGTCGGCGGCTGCGTTCGCGACCTCCTCCTTCATCGCGAACCCAAAGACTGGGACATCACGACGAATGCCCTGCCGGAGGAAGTACAGAAACTCTTTCCGGAAAGTTTCTACGAAAATGACTTTGGGACGGTCGGAGTCAAGGTACCACGATTTCTCGCTACCACTCCAAAGGAAAAGGAGCATGATGTCATCGAAGTCACAACCTATCGTATCGAAAGCGCTTACAGTGACCGTCGCCGTCCAGATACCATCCTGTTCGCCAAAACGCTCGAGGAGGATCTTTCACGGCGTGACTTCACGATCAATGCCATAGCAGCGAACATCAGGGAACAAGGAACAACGAACCGGGAACAGGGAACAGGGAGCAGGGAGCAGAGAATGGCCGACTCCGAAGGTTCACCGATCACTGCTCACTGCTCACTGACCTTGGTTGACCCTTTCAATGGACGCTCCGACCTCGATGCCAAAATTATCCGTGCGGTCGGCAATGCTGAGGAACGGTTCAACGAGGACGCTCTCCGTATGATGCGGGCCATTCGATTGTTTTCCGAATTATCAGCACCAGTGAACAGTCAACAAAAAACAGTCAATAAAAAAGATGACTGGATCATCGAGGAAAAAACTTTGGCCGCCATCAAAAAATGCAGTGGCCTCATCACTCACGTTTCCATGGAACGGATCCGTGATGAATTTTCGCGTATCATCCTCTCTCCTCACCCGAAGGGCGGTGTCGAATCGCTCGAGGCGACCGGACTCCTCCATCACATCATCCCTGAACTCGAAGAAGGCATCGGCGTCGGTCAGAACCTCCATCATATCTATACCGTCTGGGAACACAATCTCCGGGCGCTCGAAACCTGTCCGTCAAAAAAACTTCATGTGCGGCTAGCAGCACTCCTCCATGATGTCGGCAAACCGAAAACCAAGCGCGGGGACGGGTATCGCTCAACTTTTTACAATCATGATCATGTCGGCGCACGCATGACGAAAATTATTCTCACGCGTCTTCGCTATTCCAAGGATGTTATTGAAAAGGCGACTCTCCTCGTCGACAATCACCTCTTCTATTACAATGTCGGGGAAGTGAGCGAGGCCTCGGTGCGTCGGCTCATCAAGAAAGTCGGCCTCGAAAACATGCCCGATCTCATGGATGTGCGAATCGGCGATCGGCTCGGTTCCGGCACACCCAAGGCCAAGCCCTACAAGCTCCGCCACCTGGAATATATCATCGAAAAGGTTTCCAAAGATCCCCTCTCGGTCAAAATGCTTGCTCTCAAAGGTACCGATCTCATGCAGGGACTCGGTATCACCCCCGGACCGAAAGTTGGTGCCATTCTCGACGTCCTTCTCTCAGAAGTCATCGAAAATCCGACGCTAAACGAAAAGGAATCCCTTCTCAATCGGAGCAAAGAGCTCATGGAACACGATCTCGACAAGCTCCGCGACTACAAGAACAAGGTCGTCGAAAAGCTGACCAG
>CAZIBB010000004.1:0-7649 GCA_964537075.1 uncultured Bdellovibrionales bacterium
CCAAAAAGGAGAAAAAATAAAAAATGCAGTTTAGGATTTTAAAACTTTTCGTTTATAATTTGTTTGGAAATTGTAATTTTGAATTTTAAATTTAAAAAAGAATATGCACCAAGTATCAGAACTCAGTAAATTTTCGATCGATGAGATTACCAAAGTCGAAGGTGCGGCCGGTCTCGACGTGGAATTCAAGGATGGGAAGGTAGAATCGGTAAAGTTCAAGATCGAGGAATACAAGCGATTTTATACTGAAGCCGTCAAGGGAAAGCCAATCTCTGCCGTTCCTCAACTCTTATCGCGTATTTGCGGGACTTGTTCCAACGCGCATCTCCTCGCTTCTTCTGAGGCCGTAGAACGAACGCTCGGACTCGTTCCATCAGAGCAGACGATGCAGCTTCGAGATCTGACGAATCATGGTCTCATCATTCGCGATCATGCGCTGCACCTTTATATCTTCTGTATGCCAGATCTGTTCGGTAAGGATTCATTTTTGGAATTCGATGAGAATGATCCGCTCGAGCACGACTTGTTGCATGATGCATTCGCGGTGAAGGCGGCAGGAAATCATCTCGCGATTTATGTGGCGGGCCGAAGCGTCCATGCGCCGTTCATGATGGCGGGAGGATTCGCCAAGACACCGGACAACAGTAAAAAGAAAGAAATTATCGAGGAATTGAAATCGATTCGTCCGTCGGTGCTTCGACTCATCGGGGTGTACCAGAATTCTCCGCTTTCGTTTGTTCGCGAATCGAATTATGTCGCCCTGAGGACGGAAGATTTCTCGTATCTCGAGGGAGACATCTGGGATGAAGATGGATTCGTGACGGATGAATCCGGCTATCGCGATCATTTGGAGCGTGTCGTGATCCCGTATTCCGAAGCAAGCGGATATCTTTTCAAAGGGAAGCCCTATCGTCTCGGAGCGCTTGCTCGGCTCAATATCAATCGTCAGTCGCTCCATGAGAATACGCGTCGTGATGCCGCGGAAGCGCTGAAAAGGTTTCCGTCCCATGATATATTCTTGAACAATCTGGCACAGGCCATCGGCATCCTTCATTCGGTCGATGATGCAATCGAGATGCTCGAGACGATCGATTTCCATGATGAGAAACCGCTTGTCCTCCCGAAGAAGGCTGGCATAGGTGTGGGCGTGATTGAAGCGCCACGTGGTATGCTGTTTCACAAGATCGAAGTGAATGATGAGAATATTGTCGTCGATGCGGATATCATCATGCCGACGGGGCAAAATCAGATTACGATCGAATACGATTTGAAAGATTTTCTCAATGCCAATATCGATATGGATCGGGATCGCCTGAAGCTCGAATGTGAGCGTATCATCCGTGCGTATGACCCTTGTATGAGCTGTGCCTCGCACTTCCTCACGGTAAATTGGCTAGACAAGAAGTAACTTCTTCTAGAGCAAGGTTTTCATCGTAGGGCATCGGTATTCCGAGTATTCGGATACCGATGTTTTTATTGAGCTTTCTTGCGAAGAGGAGAAAGGCTGCAAGGTCGAAGTCGTGGGCGGTGACACGTGTTTTCGGGTTGGCGATATCATCAACAGAGAGCCACATGACCCTTGGGATGCCGACGACGCTGTCGATGATAATCCAATCTTTTTCTTTGACTGGCAAGTCAAGTTCATTTGGGTCTTCAGCAACGAAACGAATATTAGGAAAACGAGCCTTCAAACGGGATTTGATACGATGGGGCAAATTGTCTTCCGGGAGGTCCGGATTGCCAAATAAGGATATTTTCATACTCGCCAGTATAGCATGAACAAATATGTTTTTTTAATACATAATTTTTCTTCATACTTTTCTTTGTCCGCAAAGAAAAGTATGGAAAAGAAACTCTCTCCTGCGATAACAATCGAGAAATTCTCGACTCACCTAATGGAAGCTCTCAAGAGGCGTTTCACTTCCTCCTTTTGAGAACTTCTCTTCTCTTGAGTGAGTCGTGAATTTCTAGCGATTCTTATCGCGCGGAGCCCCGCAGGACCAAGCGAGAGGAGTATTTTAAGATTTAATTAATTAAGAACTTGCATCAAAATTCAAAATTAGAAATTCGAAATTGAGTGCTATACTGACATTATATGGATACACTTTCACACGGGCTTTGGGGTGGCATTTTCTTTGGTCGAAAACTTCGAAAGGATTTTTGGATAGCGTTTCTGTTTGGCGTTCTACCAGACTTGCTTTCTTTCGGAATATACATAGCCGGTTCTTGGGTAGGAATTTTTAATCATCCGAGTTTTTCTTCTGGCAAGCACCCTGATCCGTCGGTGATCCCGACATTCGTGCAGAGCTTTTATAATGTGACGCATAGCCTTGTTGTGTTCCTTTTGGTATTTGGTATCGTATTTCTCATTCGAAAAAAGATGTACTGGCCGATGATGGCATGGCCACTCCATATACTCTCTGATATCCCAACACATTCGGCAGAATTTTTCCCGACACCGTTTCTGTGGCCGCTTTCAAATTTTCATGTGCAGGGAACATCCTGGGGACAGCCATATATTTTTTTCCCGAATTGGATCGCTCTCATCCTGTGCCTGTATTGGTTTTTTCTCCGTCCCCGTTGTCAAAAAAAACAGCGGTGAAACCCCTGTAGGTGATGGGTTGTCTCCTTGATGACACCCTGCTATCATGTGCTGTATATGTGTCTTGCTATTCCAGGGAAAATCGAAGTGGTGAATGGGAAAAAGGCGACCGTTGATTTCAACGGTATCAAGCGTCAGGTAGATTTGTCATTTCTCTCGGATGCCAAGGTGAATGATTGGGTACTCGTACATGTCGGATTTGTTATTCAGAAGATTGACGAGGCATTGGCACGAGAATCCTATCGTTTGCTGTCCGATTCGCGCAAGGAAGAATTGGAATCCGAGTTGAAGAACATTCCATGAAAAATACGCTCATAGACGATATCAACTCGCTCGCAAGCGACATGGGGGAAGTTCGACTCATGGAAGTTTGTGGCGGACATACCAATACGGTCATGCGTTACGGTCTGCGTGATGTACTCCCGAAAAACATCCGGCTTATCTCTGGTCCGGGTTGTCCGGTGTGCGTTACTTCACAGCGGGATATCGATTCCATGATAGAGCTCGCGCTCTCGGGCGTGCCGGTCGCAACTTATGGCGATATGGTCAATGTTCCCGGAACGAAAATGAGCCTCATCGATGCACAGAATCTTGGTGCGGATGTGCGTATGGTGTATTCGATCGATCAGATTATTCATGAGAAAGACCGGGTCTTTTTTGCGGTCGGATTCGAGACGACCACTCCGATGACCGCGAAACTCCTCTCTGCCGGTATCAAGGTTTTTTGTGCCCACAAAGTCATGCCGCCTGCTATGCGAGCACTCACACAGGAGATGCGCTTGGATGGGTTTATTGATCCCGGGCATGTTTCGGCGATTATCGGGAGTGACGTATGGGGGCAGATGGATATCCCGCTTCCCCAGGTTATTTCCGGGTTCAAACCGGACCAGCTTCTTCATGCTATTCTCATACTCTTACGGCTGATTAAAAACAAGGAAGTACGTGTCGTGAATGATTATTCTGAAATCGTATTTCCGAATGGAAATACGATCGCGCGACAGATGATCAAAGAGACGATGAAACCGGTGGATGCCGATTGGCGTGGCATGGGAACAATCCCTCTTTCCGGTCTCGCACCGATCGACCCGTCGCTCGATGCACGTCTCATCTATGCCGATCTTTTCAAAAATATTGTGAGTGTTGAAAATCCGGCGTGCCGATGTGGAGAGATTGTTCGCGGATTGGTGGAGCCGAAACAATGCCCACTTTTCGGAACGGTCTGTACGCCGGAACATCCGCAGGGTGCCTGCATGGTGAATGATTCCGAGGGTGCCTGCGCTATCGCGTATAAATATGGGAAAAGTCTCGCTGAATAACAATAGATCTGTTGCTTAATAAACTTCTTGTTAAAAATAGGCAGATTTCAGACAGAGCCGATGAGAAAATATTTTTTGTTTAGCCAAAGCTAAGCCAAAAATATTTTCTCAAGGATATGGCAAAAGGTGACATTTTTAGCTGGAGTTTATTAAGTAACAGGTCTAATATGAAATCAGAAAAAACAGAGTGCATCACGGGTGATTGTCCGATACCAGTCGAACGCAATATGCACACCGTAAAACTTTCCGAGGGGAGTGGAGGGAGAGAGATGCAATCACTCATCGATTCGATGCGCTCGCGGTTCCCCGCTCCATCTGAATGGATGCATGGAAGCGATGACGGGGCGACCTTCGCGATTGGCGATACGCACCTCGTATTTACGACGGATGCGTATGTGGTGACGCCGATCTTTTTTCCCGGAGGCAATATAGGGAAGATCGCATTTTGCGGGACAGTGAACGATCTTTCTGTCATGGGTGCGCGACCGATCGGCATTTCACTGTCCCTCATTCTCGAAGAAGGATTTTCAAAAGATGATCTTTTTTCCATCATTGAAACGATAGGATCCTTATCGAAGGAAACAGGGATTCCTATCGTGACGGGGGATACGAAAGTAGTTGAGCGCGGAGGCATCGACAAGATTATCATCAATACGAGCGGAGTCGGTATTGCGGAACGAGTGTTGGAGGCACCTCTTTCCCCTGGGGATAGTATCATTGTCTCCGGCGGTATCGGAGAGCATGGTGCGGCGCTTCTCGCACGTCGGTTTGAGCTCGAGACATCGCTCGTGACGGATAGCAAGCCGCTTCACGAAGAGTTGCTTGCGGTTGGTGCCATGATAAAGCAAGCGAAAGACATCACGCGAGGAGGACTCTCAGCCATCCTCAATGAACTTGCGGAAAAAAATAAAGTTGGTATGGAAATTCAAGAAACACATGTTCCGATGCATGGGGAAGTGCGCGCTCTCACGGAGATTCTCGGTATCGATGTGTACAGTCTCGCCTGCGAAGGGCGATTCGTCTGTGTGGTCGCGCCTGAGTATGCTGAGAAGGTGCTCGCCATCCTCCTCACATTCAATGGAATGGCATCTCGTATCGGAACTGTTACGAATGGAACTACTATAATCGTGCAAACCGAATATGGAAAGAAGATACTTTCAATGCCGTCCGGAAATATTGTTCCGCGAATTTGCTAGATAAGCGGCAATTTGTCCGAAGCTGATGCCTCCATCTCCCGGAGGGACGTCATGATTGACCAATACCCCGCGTTCGAGAAAAAATGTTGTCATATTGCGATTATAAGCGCAACCGCCAGCCCATACGATGGGCTTTTTTTGTCGGGCCGCGATGGTGTAGAGACCTTCAGCGAGATAACTTTCTACCGTTGCCGCAAGCCGCCTTGTATCTTCGTGGAGGTGTTCTACGAGGTAGGCGAAGAGCGGGGCGGTACGAAGTATGGATCCGTCGATAACAGGGGCAAGCGTGAAGGGCTGCGATGAATGAGATTCGAGGAGCATGGCCGGACGGCCGTCATACGTGCGTTCATTGCAAATACCGAGGAGTGCCGCCGCCGCATCGAGCACGCGCCCGCAGCTTGACGTGAGCGGCGCGTTAAAGTGTTCACCGTACTGTTTTTCAAGGATGACAAGTTCCTTTCGTGTGAATTGATTTTTCATGAGGGGCTCTATTTTTTCCGGATCGAGGAACGAACGGAGAATAGCATAGAGCATTTTGTACGGATGACGCGCCGCGGAATCACCGCCGAGCTGAGGGTGCGTTTCAAGGTGACCGATGCGATGGCCGTTTTCGAAAACCTCCCCGCCCCAAATGGTTCCGTCGTCGCCAATCCCAAGCCCATCGCATACGATAGCGACGAAGTCGTCGATGCCGTGCTCCATAGCGACACCGGCAGCGTGAGCGCGATGATGCTGGATCGGAATAAGGGGAACGCCGATCTGTTCCGAGAGTTTTTTTCCAAAAATGGATGTCCGATAGGACGGATGCGCATCACAGAGTATCACCTTTGGGATGATGCGGGTCATGGCGAGAAACCGTTCAATCGACTCCTCATAATGTCTGAAAGTGTCGGGATGCGCGGTATTGCCGAGGTAGGGTGAGAGAATCACACGTCCATGGCCGTCGTAGAGCGCGAATGTGCTGTTCATCTCGGCCCCAAGAGCAAGGATTGGCGCAGTATTCCGTGAGGGAATGGAGATGGATCGCGGTACAAAGCCACGACTGCGCCGAATGAGAAGTGGTGTTTCTTGTATAGCCTTCACGACCGAATCATCTACAGCATTGTGAATTTCGCGATCATGATCAAGGACGAGCGAAACGAATTGCTCTTCTCTCAGAGTCGTGATGGGTGCGTCCATCGCATTGGATGAGGTACATATGAGTGGTTTTTTGTAGTGTTCGAAGAGGAGTATGTGCAGGGCGGTATAGGCGAGCATGATGCCGACACTATCGAGTTCGCTTGCCGGAGGGGTCATGCTGTTTTTTTGCACGAGAACAATCGGCCTTTCAACCGACAGGAGGAGCTCCTTTTCTTTCGGGGTGATAGTGGAGATGCTTTCAGCCAGAGCGATATCGCGGCAGAGGAGAGCATATGGTTTTCCAGCCCGCCCGGTGAGATCATTGAGTCTCTTGATATTTTCCTTACGAGCAGCACACATAAGATGAAAGCCGCCAACACCCTTAATCGCGATGATTTCCCCTGCTTCGAGAGTTCTGGCGATGGTTTTGAATATATCGGCTGAATGCATGCCGAAAAGAGGGTTTCCGTCTCGATAGAGAGTGAGTCGTGGCCCGCAATCATGGCAGGCAATCGTTTGCGCATGGAAACGTCGATCGAACGGGTCTTCGTATTCCTTGCGGCAAGCGGGACAGAGCTCAAAAGGGCTCATGGTAGTGGTGTCACGATCATATGGATTGCCGTGGGTGATGGTGAAGCGTGGCCCGCAATGCGTGCAGGTGATGAAAAAATATCCAAAGCGCCGGTTCTTTGGATCGGTGAGTTCAGCGAGGCAATCATCACAGAGAAAGAAATCTGGTGGGATCTCGGAAAAACCGTCACCGGTGCTTGTTTTGATGGTGAAGTCAGTGTAGGATTCATCGATTTTTTTTTCACGAACTCCGTCGATACGGATATGAGAGGGGACGCTCGCGAGAATACGTTGAAAAGCGACTGTATTGTCAACTACCACCTCGACACCATTTCCCACATTTTGAACATAACCGAGAAGACCTGCATTCGTACAGGCGCCATAAATAAATGGCCGGAATCCGACTCCTTGTACGACCCCGGTGATGGTAAATCGAGTGAATGTTCGCATAACAAAAAAGTGAGGGTTGGTGATAATCCTGGAACTCGCCTCGCGCGTGGTCTCTCCTGGTGGTATCGTAAGAGCCACCTTCAGTATGGAGTATACAATCAGGAGGGAACCTTTCCTAGTCATCACGTATCTCTTTTCTTTTTTCATGACATCATGGACAAAAGGTGAAAAATGCGCTATAATGGGAGTACAAGTAGAAAAGTCTGTTCGAAATCTCATCGCGGAGGTTGAAAAGAGGCGGTTTCTCCTGCTTGTCGCCTGAAATCTCATTCTTTCGGCTGCAAATCCTGAAAAACTCGTCGGGTTATCTCGATAACCCTCCTCATTTTCTCAGAATTTTCGCTCGAAATGATGAAATTTCATGTCCGACATGAGATTTCGAACAGACTTTAAAAC
>CAZIBB010000004.1:7659-39038 GCA_964537075.1 uncultured Bdellovibrionales bacterium
TGAGCCTTTTAAGGAAATATGAACCAGAAAAAATCAAAATATATCGAAAAAAACCTCCTGAAAAATCTTTCGGAAAATGACCGGAAGGCGTATTTGGATTTGCAGGATAAAGTCGCTGCCGAACAGGGAATGATGTTGATGCTCCTAAGCAGCGTCATGTTTCTCATAGGATTCGCTTTCACGCTCATCGGTCAGACGCAGTTTGATCGGGTCGCCTTACCCGTCCCGCCACCGCCGACAGCATTGGAACAGGATGTCCGGTCGATGGTGGGCGGATATCCGATTGAGAGAATGGTGAGCGAAATCTCCAAGCAGGATCGCGTAGTCGCGGCTTTCGTCGTTGCCATCGCGAAAAAAGAATCGAATTGGGGGAAACGATCGCCAAAGCTCGACGGGAAAGACTGTTTCAATTATTGGGGCTTCCGTGAGCAGCGGGATCGTATGGGAACGGGCGGGCATACCTGTTTTGATAGTCCGAGGGATGCCGTTCGTTCGGTCTCGGAGCGAATCGGGAATCTGGTCTATGAGTATGAACGGGATACTCCGCGTGAGATGGTGGTATGGAAATGCGGATATTCCTGTGATGGCCATTCAGCCGCGAGTGTTGATAAATGGGTGAGCGATGTGGATTATTATTTCCGAAAATTGAAAACTGAACAAATCGTACAGCGGTTATAATTTCTCATTCATTCCTCAAGCTCACTCCTAAAATGAAGTTTTAGGAGTGAGCTTGTTTCGCTCCCGTTCATGTGGAGCTTTTTTGCTTTTTGGTATATACTGAGACGGCTTATGAAACAAACGCGATCATCGGAGAAAAAATTTCAATGGGTATCTGGCCTATTGCTTTCAGTGATAGTGATTTTAGCTTTTGGAAAACCAATTTTAGCGGCTGAGACGATGATAAACGCCTCCATGATTGAGATGCGACAAGACATGCTGTCGGCAGATCCCGGGTCGCATCTTCTGCTCGATCGTGATTCGGATGGCATCCTTCGATCAGATGTTCCGATGAGTGATTATACGATGGTTTGCTGCACCCAAGGAGAAGAAAAATTTTCTCTCGCGAATCAGATTTCTCCTAAACTCGTGAAAGAATTAGGATTTTTCCCTCAGGGAGCAGGGGAACTTTGTGAATATATACCGCAGCTTCTCCGGGAGGCCAATTTTTTGTTATCAGGTGAAATTATTTTTCTTTCGAATTGTCAGCGGGAATGATGTATTTGTCGTATCTTCCATGGCGGGGAGGTATTTTGATAAACAAATAATCATTTTTATGCTATGCGCAAAAAATCTTTTTTTATTCGCGGAATGCACTGCCGGTCATGCGAACTCCTCACGGAAGAGGAACTTTCAAAAGTCTCGGGTGTATCAAGCGTTAAAACGAACTTTCGGACAGGTGTAGTAGAAATCTTCTACCAAAATCAAGAGCCAAGCAATGAATCCATTATAGAGGCGGTAAAAAATGCCGGCTATGAAGTGGGCAAGGGGGAGCGCCCATGGTTTACGGATGATATTTCCGAATGGGTGAAGACATTCTTCGCTCTCGGCGTGGTGTTTGTTCTCTATGTGATCGCACGATCACTGGGACTGTTCGATATTTCCTTAGGATCAAATGATCGATTATCGAGTCTTCCGTTCGTACTTCTCCTCGGTGTCGTGGCCGGACTTTCAACGTGTATGGCGATCGTCGGCGGGATGGTGCTCGCTTCCACGGCTCGGTATAGCGAGATGCATCCGGAAGCGAGTATCCGTCAAAAATTTTTTCCGAATGTGTACTTCAATATCGGACGTGTCGGCGGATTTTCGATACTCGGGGCACTTTTGGGTAGTATTGGATCAACCATTCAACTCTCGTCGCTCTCGACAGGAGTATTAATGATAGTAGTCGCATGTGTGATGCTTCTAATCGGCCTACAGCTCATAGAACTTTTTCCACGGCTTTCTGCCTGGAAGCTTATGCTACCAAAAGGCATTGCGAAAGTATTGGGCATTCAATCGCATGCAAAAAAAGAATATAGTCACAGTCGTGTGATGTTTGCCGGGGCAACGACGTTCTTTCTGCCGTGTGGATTTACACAGGCCGTGCAACTCTTTGTGATCTCACAGGGAAGCCCGATAATTGGAGCTCTCTCGATGGGTGCGTTCGCGCTTGGGACCGCACCGGGGCTTTTGGGCATTGGTGGCATATCGGCGGTGGCGTTGGGTGAATTCCGAAGATTCTTTTTTAAGGGAGCGGGTATCATCGTTATCGTATTGGGAGTTTTTAACTTCCAAAATGGCGTGACCCTCGTCTCGCTTGGCCCGGATTCGAAGATGAACATTGGACAGAAAAATGGAACTCTTGCCCCGGCAAAAGACGCGCAGATAGTACGCATCACTCAGAAAGGAAACGGATACTTTCCAAGCCAAGTAACCGTGAAAAAAGGGCAACCGGTACGGCTGATCGTGGATTCAGAGGAATCATATAGTTGCGCCGCGAGCCTTTCCATCCCGAAGGCCGGCATCCGGAAAACGCTCCGCCCCGGAGAAAATGTCTTTGAATTCACACCAGACAAATCGGGGGATATCCCTTTTTCATGCTCGATGGGGATGTATCGAGGTGTGATTAATGTTGTTGAATAAGTATGAATGAACAATTCTTCAAAATTAACGGTTTCCATTGCGAGGCATGTGTAAGGCTGTCGACCATGAAAATCAAAAAAATAAGCGGTGTCCATGATGTCGTTATCACGCCAGATGGGGTGGCAACGGTGTCTGCTGCTCGGGTGATCGTCCCTGATGAAGTGTCCAGGGCTCTGGATGGATTGGGATATACGGTGGTATCTGTATAATCAGCTTTTGAAACTTGAATGAACGTGTATGAAACACAGAATAACACTACAGATCACGGGGATGCACTGTGCATCATGTGAAGTACTTACCAAGGAGGAACTCAATGAGCTTTCTGGTGTCAGCGATGTCGTGATCGATGCGAAGCTGGGTACGGGAGAACTTGTGCTCGATACGGAAATGAATTCCAAGGAGGATATCATTGCCGCCGTAAAACGTGTTGGATATGGTGCGACCGTGACTGGCGAAGAGATGCTCAACATGGCAACCGTGCCCGAGAAAAAGCCGGATGTAGCCGTGACTCAGCATACGGTGAAAAGTGGTGAGCCTATCAGAATGAAACTTGAGACGAAGACTGAAGCTTGGGGGAAAGTTATGACTGGGGCCGATGGACATCCATATTTCGAAGGAAAGATTAGAAATAATCGAAGTGCGGAATTTGGTATTCCGGAAGACGCTACTTCGGCTCGTGGATTCATCGATCAGCTGGTGAATGCGACCGATATTTCTCATCTGTTTGATGCGGTTATCGGGAGCGGGAAAAAAGACATTCAAGCTGAGCAGAAAATGACTGCGCCCGGACAGGCTGCAGTGACTGGCGCGACTCCGGCGGCGAAAGCGGGAAATTCGAACAAACGAATCAGTCTGTCGCTGTTCGGTATGCATTGTTCTTCGTGCGCGAATATTATCGAAAAGCAGCTGAAGAAAGTCCCTGGCGTGAAGCGGGCGAATGTAAATTTTTCTGCCGAGAAAGCATCCATTCTTTTCGATGAAGGGGTTTCGGATACAAAAACTCTCATGGACGCGATTGCCAAAGCCGGATATCGAGCGGAAGAAGTAGATGCGAAGGATACGGAATACGAGACACGGAAGCGCGAAAAAGAAATTTCAACGTATTTCAGCAAGTTCGCATTTAGTTTCGTATTGAGCTTCCCGATGCTCTATTTCATGTTGTTTGACTTCGTCAATTGGCTTCCGGGAGAAAAAACGTTTGCACCGTATATCGGCGTGTTCTCGCTTCTCCTGACGATTCCCGTGCAACTCATCATCGGTGCCGGTTTCTACAAAGGAATGTGGTCGGCATTCAAGATGAAGACATTCAATATGGATAGCCTGATTGCCATCGGTACGAGTACAGCCTTCTTCTACAGCTTGTACAATTATATCGCGTATGTAATCGCCAATAATTCACTTATCGGTGTGGGTGGAATGAAAATCCCAGATCTGTATTTTGAGACGGCCGCTTACCTGATCACCTTTGTCATTCTCGGAAAATGGCTTGAAATCAGAACAAAAGGAAAAACATCTGATGCCATCAAGAAGCTGATGGGGCTTCAGGCGAAGACGGCGCGTGTGATTCGCGCGAGTCAAACGACAGATATCGCTATCGACGATGTGATTCATGGTGATATCGTCATTGTTCGTCCGGGAGAAAAAATTCCGGTTGATGGAAAAATCGTGAAAGGATCATCGGCCGTCGATGAGTCGATGATTACTGGGGAGAGTTTGCCGGTAGAAAAAAATATCGGTGATACGGTCGTCGGAGGAACGATAAACAAGACAGGAAGTTTCGAGTTCGAAGCAACGCGGGTCGAATCGGAAACGACTTTGGCGCAGATTATCCGTCTGATTGAGGAAGCCCAGGGATCGAAGGCTCCGATTCAGAATTTCGCGGACAATATCTCTGCCTGGTTTGTTCCAGCGGTCATTATTATTGCCATTCTCACGTTCATCACATGGTATGTGATACTCGGATCGACACTCGCCTTCGCTTTGATGGCATTTACTTCGGTGATTGTGATCGCGTGTCCGTGTGCGCTTGGATTGGCGACTCCGACATCACTCATGGTTGGAACGGGAAAGGGTGCCGAATACGGGATACTCGTCAAAGGTGGCGAGGCTTTGGAAGCGGCGAGCAATATCTCCGCGGTTATATTTGATAAGACCGGGACATTGACCAATGGAAAGCCGGAGGTGACGGATGTCGTTTCATTCGGAGTGATGGAGGAGGACGAGGTCTTGGCCATCGCAGCCAGTTTGGAAAAGCTTTCTGAACACCCATTGGCGGAAGCTATCTATACGTATGCGCAAGAAGAGAATATCGAACTGGAAGAGGTACGGAGTTTCAACTCGATTCCCGGACATGGTGTGCAGGGCGAGGTGAATGGCACGACCTATTATTTTGGTAATAGGAAATTGATGACAGAAACGCTCGGATTGGAAGTGAATAAGATTGACCTTGTGAAATCCGGTGAAGCCGGTCTGCCTCAAGCAGAATTTCACAGGGTAGATCGTAAAATGTCACGTCTGGAAGAACAGGGAAAGACGGCAATGATTCTCTCTACCAAGGATAGCGTGGCGGGCGTTATCGCGGTAGCCGATACTGTGAAAGAAACATCGCGGGAAGCCGTTGTAAAACTTCAAAAAATGGGCATCGAAGTCTGGATGATTACGGGAGACAATGCCCGTACCGCCAAGGCCATCGCGAGCCAGGTCGGCATCGCTGAAAAAAATGTACTGGCAGAAATACTGCCGGAAGGAAAGGCTAATGAAGTAAAGAAGCTTCAAGAACAAAAAATAAAAAAATCGAAGAAATTGTTTGGGATTTGGGATTTTGGATTTGGGATTTCCACTCGAAGAGTGGCAATGGTTGGTGATGGTATCAATGATGCTCCGGCGCTTGCACAAGCCAATGTGGGTATCGCGATGGGATCCGGTACGGATGTCGCCATGGAAGCAGGCGATATCGTGATTATGAAAAGCGACCTCCTTGATGTCGTGACGTCATTTCAGCTTTCCAAGGAAACGATGGCAAAGATCAGACAGAATATGTTCTTCGCCTTGTTTTATAATGTCATCGGAATTCCGATTGCGGCGCGAGTATTCTTCGGATTTGGATTGGTACTCAAGCCGGAACTCGCAGGACTGGCGATGGCGATGAGCTCGATTTCGGTGGTTGGCAATTCGCTTCTGCTCAAGTTGTTCAGGCCAGGGAAGAGAAATTATATTTCACTTGTTGCACCGCTCGTCATGATGGCCGTATTCACCTTCGGATTCTTCGAGTTTGCAAAATTCAGTTCCGGCATGGAAACGAATACATCAAACGAAGCGAGTGAACAAGTATTGCAAAAATCAAGTGAATCCATCACGCGAGGAGAGCTCATGATTGAGGAAGGCGAATCCCAAGGAATAGGAGCCCGATCGGATGACTTCTTCGGGGAGAGAATCATTCTCGCCGGAATCCTTCCGGAGACGAAGACGATGTTTGATAGGCTTCACTCTGTCGGGCCGGAATTTGAGTTGAAAACAGAGGGCAGGGATATTGCTGATAATAAATAGGAACAATCATATATGAATAACAAACAAATAATCGGAGTGCTTGTCGGAGCCATTCTCGTTCTTTTTCTCGCGTGGTATGTCATGGCGAATCGTAATCAACAATCGGTTATCGATTTGGGCATTGAGAGAATCCAATCGCCCGATCAGGGATCTCAGGCGGAGATGTCACAGACAGTCGATCTCCAGGATGGACAGTCATTTGATCTGACTATTGTTCCGGTGACGAAAATGATTGCTGGACGGTCGGTCAAAATGCTCGCCTATAATGGTTCTGTTCCGGGACCGACGATTCGTGTTGTTGAAGGATCGGAGATTACGGTGAATCTGAAGAATGGAGGAAATATCGGGACCTCGCTTCATGCTCATGGAGTACGAATGGAAAATGCTTTCGATGGCGTGCCAGGTGTGACACAGGAAGAAATCGCTCCCGGGGAAACATTTTCCTATACATTGAAGTTTCCTGATGCGGGGATTTTTTGGTATCACCCACATGTAAGAACAGATTACACGCTCGAGTCGGGACTCTACGCGAATATTATCGTGACTCCGAGAGAGAGTGCTTACTGGCCGCCGGTCAATCGCGAGATTCCTCTTATGATCGATGACATCGCCCTTGATAAGAATGGCCTTTTGCCATTCGATGCGAAAGCTTCCGATCATACCCTTATGGGACGCTTTGGCAATGTCATGCTCGTCTCCGGCGAGACAGATTATGAGCTGCAGGCCAAGCAGGGGGAGACAGTGCGTTTGTATCTCACGAATGCGGCCAATACGCGACTTTTTAATTTTGTTCTTCCTGGTGCGAAGATGAAACTTATCGGGGCGGATGTCTCGCGATATGAAAAAGAATCGTTCGTGAATGAAGTGCTGATCGCTCCCGGTGAACGGCGCGTCGTAGATGTGTTCTTTGAAAAGAGCGGTAACTACGCGATGAATCATCAGACCCCTGACAAGACATATGCTCTTGGAAAAGTGTTTGTGTCCGCTGAAACCGTCAATGTCTCTTACGCAGACGAATTTTCCGTTTTGCGGACGAACACTGTTGTCGTTCAAGAATTGGAAAATCTCATGGATACGTACCTCTCAAAAATTCCTGATAAAAACCTCGATCTCTCACTCGATATGACGGAAGAAATGCGAAAAGGTATGCCGATGGGGATGCACTCGATGGGAGATGGTATGGCGATGTCGGACCGTGGTATGGGCATGCCTGCCCGCCAAAGCGCTAGCGACGGAGGGGGCGATGATGGCGATGCCTTGGAATGGGAAGATACCATGGCCTCCATGAATGCTCAATCAAACTCGAATATGATGAAGTGGAAACTCATTGATAAGGCAAGCAGCAAGGTAAATATGGATATCAATGATTGGAAATTTCAAGTGGGTGACAAGGTGAAAATTCGTATTTTTAACGATCCGCAATCGATGCACCCGATGCAACACCCGATACATTTTCATGGGCAGCGTTTCCTCGTGCTCTCGACGAATGGAGTGAAAAATATCAATCCGGTTTGGTCGGATACGACACTTATTGCCAAAGGTGACACGGTCGATATTCTCTTGGAACTGTCAAATCCGGGAACATGGGTGGCTCATTGTCATATTCTCGAGCATGCCGAGAGCGGTATGATGTTTACCTATAGTGTTCGTGAATAATAAGTAAAAAAATATTATAAAATTAATAAGTAACAATACATATATGATGTCTCTCCAAGTATTTACGTACGGGTATTCTCTGGAAATTCCCGTATCATTTGATGAAGCGGTAGTAAAAACACGAGATGTTTTTCAGAAGCAAGGCTTTGGCGTGCTCTCGGAAATCGATGTGCAGGCGAAGATGAAGGAAAAGATCGGAAAGGAGATGGAGCGGTATGTGATTCTCGGAATGTGTAATCCAACGCTTGCAGCGAGGGCGCTTGATGTCGAGCGAAATGTCGGACTTCTCCTACCATGCAATGTCATTGTGCGAGAGACGGGGAGCGGTGTGGTCGTTGCCGCACAGAAGCCGTCATTGTTCTCAACGCTTGTGAAGCATCCTGAAATCGAACTGGTAGCGAAGGAGGCGGAAGAAAAGATTCTCACTGCTCTTCAGTCGATGATTTAAATGAAAAGCATGAAAAGTTTTTTCCTTTTAATGGCCGTAATCCTCGTGGTGATGGAAATCATTTCATTTCGCGTATCACGGAATACCGGTGAAGAGAGACAAATACCACAAAATAAAAACAGCGCGATTGACTTGCCTGCGTCAAAAAAAGCAATAACCGATGTGGTAGTGAAAAGTCTCGATCCCGAGCAGGATATACTTTCGGAAGAGGATGAGGAAGCCACGTATCCCCGTATAACGACAGAGGAAAAAAACGGGAGGACAGAGCGGACGATTCATATGGGCGTACGGCAGTACGCTTGGGATCCGAAGGAGCTTCGCGTGAAGGAAGGAGAGCTCGTACGACTTATTATCCACAATGCCGATGTGATGCATGGAATCGCGATACCGGGGCTTGATGTGAATATGGATATTCCTTCAGAGGGAGCGATTGTCGAGTTCGTTGCCAAAAAGAAAGGGACTGAAGAGTTTTTTTGTTCTGTCTGGTGCGGAGAGGGACATATGGAGATGCGTGGGAAGATAATTATCGAATAATTAATGTAAGTTGTAAGAATTGCGAGCGTTGTTTATACTTTTTTGAGAACCTACCAATGTGTCATTCCGAGCTTGTCGAGGAATCTCAGTGCAATATTTCGCACTACAGAGCATTTTAGAATGAGATCCCTCCACTCGAAGACTCGGTCGGGATGACAACGGAAAATTTCAAAACTATATATAACGCTGTTCATTCTTACATGTAAGTATACATATATGATGGGAAATTATTTTGGCGGTGGGTATAGTTTTATGGGCGGATTTGGATTCCTTTTTATGTTTGTGTTTTGGGGGTTAGTGATATGGGCGATTATCGCGTTTGTACAATCGGTATCGAGCAGAGATCAATCTTCTCAGAGTCAAAAAGAAGACAGTGCTATGAAGCTGCTCCGTGAGCGCTATGCGAAGGGAGAAATAACGAAGGAACAGTTTGAGGAAATGAAGAAAACCTTGGGGGAATGAGGAGAAAAAAAAGAGAAAGGACCGTGGCGACAGCCGCGGTCTTTTTTGCTATACTGAATACATTGTGAATTTTCGGTAAACTGATGAATGTGAACGCTATGCAGAAAAAATATCTCGCGCTGGTAGGACTGGGAGCCTTGCTCCTCTCGGGCTGTAGTATCGGCGGTGGCAATGGTTTGGAAAACATCACGCAGAAAGAAAAGGTCACATTCAAGGATAGCGCGGCGGATACGAAGGCTCCTCCGTCGAGAGGCGACCAGGCGAAGAATGTGGGCAGCAAATCGGTAACTCAAATAATCGACAACGGTATGAATGACAAGTACGGCAAGGCGCCTGACATGATGATCGACGCGAAGAAGCAGTATACGGCGACCATGAAAACGTCTGCTGGTGAAATGATCATCAAACTCAGTGCGAAGGATACCCCGATCACTGTCAATAATTTCGTCTTCCTCGCGAAGGAAAAGTTCTATGACGGCGTGATCTTTCATCGGACCATTCCGGGATTCATGATCCAGGGCGGTGATCCGACAGGGACGGGCATGGGTGGGCCTGGATACAAATTCGCCGATGAACCGTTTACCGGAGAATATAAAAGAGGCGTACTCGCGATGGCGAATGCCGGACCGAATACCAATGGGAGTCAATTCTTTATCATGCATGCTGATTATCCATTACCGAAAAACTATGTGATTTTCGGCGAGGTGACTTCCGGTCTCGATATCGTGGACAAGATTGCCACCGCGCCGACCATTCCGGGCGGGGAAGGTTCCACACCGGTCGATCCCGTGAAGATCGAGTCGGTGGAAATACTTGAAAAATAGAAGAATCGTTTATGAAGAACAGCCTTCCTCCTGAGGGCTGTTTTTGACTTATAATCAAGAAAGTCGCTTTCAGTATCTCTTTTCTTAAAAAAGAAGCGAGCTTGAGCCATACTTGCAAGGATTTCATCTAGTGCTAGAATAAGTACTGTATCTACCATATATTGTGGAGTTTGAGAAAAATAACACAATATGTCGTTCCGTCAAGGAGTGGTTTGGTCTGACAAAAATTTCATGTCGAGATTGAAATATTGGAGTTTCGAGCGAAAATTCTGAGAAAGTGAGAAGGGCTATCTGGATAACCCGCCGAGCTTTTCAGGGTTTGCAGCCGGAATTCCAATATTTCAGCCGACAAGCGAATGGGATTTTTTTATTACCTAATGAGTGAACAAGGCTGAAAGTTCTTACTTTCACTTTCGAGCGAGTGACGGTAACACAGGGTGAATACCCCGTCCCGCCACGGCGGGACCGCGGAAATGAAACAAGTTCTTACTTGTTTCAGTGTCCGGAGCTTGCTCCGGGGTGAATACCATTTATTCCTTGCGGTGAGGTTTTGGTCAGACCAACTAATTCAAAAAAGAAGAGAATATTATGGCTGTCGCAAAAAGAAAGACAGAAAAGAAAGCGGTGAAATCCGTACAGACTGTTTCAAAAAAGAAATCCGAGGTGAAGACGGAGAAACCATCCAAAGAAGCTTCCGTGCTTACCGTACGAAAAATTGCCAAGCGTGACGGACGAATTGTTTCTTTCGACGAGAAGAAAATCATGAAGGCAGTGGAGAAGGCTTTCCTCGCGACGGAAGAAGGCAAACTCTCTGATGCGCTTCGGGTGGCAGGGAAAGTCATCTCACTCATGAACAAGAAGTTTCGGGGAACGATTCCGAAAATTGAAGACGTTCAGGATCTCGTGGAACATGTGCTCATGGTGCTTGATTACGAGGAGACGGCAAAGGCGTATATCCTCTATCGCGAACAGCGTCGTCGGACAAGGGAGATGGAGAAATCGCTTGATGATTCCGCAGATCTGGTTGATAAGTATATCGGTGAGATGGATTGGAAAGTGAAAGAGAACGCGAACATGTCGTATTCGCTCCAGGGCATGAATAACTATATCGCGTCGATCGTCTCATCGAAATACTGGATGAATCGCGTGTATCCGATCGAAATCCGTGCCGCGCATGAGGGCGGAGACTTCCATCTGCATGATTTGCAACTCGTTGCCGCGTATTGCTGCGGTTGGGACTTGCAGGATTTGCTCCGCCGAGGGTTTACCGGCGTCCCGGGCAAGGTGTCATGCAAGCCGGCCAAGCACTTCGGATCGATTTTGGGTCAGATGGTGAACTTTATCTATACTTTGCAGGGAGAGGTCGCGGGGGCGCAGGCGTTTTCGAATTTCGATACCTTGCTCGCACCGTTCGTTCGAGCGGATAAACTCACCTTCGAGGAAGTGAAACAGCAGATCCAGTCGTTCGTGTTCAATATGAATGTTTCGACACGCGTGGGATTTCAGACGCCGTTCTCGAATATCACGCTTGATATCACCGCACCGAAGGCACTCACCAAGGAATCGGTGATCATCGGAGGTGTTCCTCAAAAGGAAAGGTACGGTGATTTTCAGAAAGAAATGAATATGATCAACCGCGCCTTCGCCGAAGTGATGATGGAGGGGGATGCTGATGGTCGGGTATTTACCTTCCCTATCCCGACCTACAATATCGGCAAGAATTTTGATTGGGATGACAAGCGCTATCAACCGATTTGGGAGATGACCGCCAAATATGGCACGCCGTATTTCGCCAATTTCGTGAATTCCGATATGGATCCGGAGGATGCACGTTCGATGTGTTGTCGATTGCGTCTGGATAATCGAGAATTGCATAAGCGGGGTGGAGGGCTTTTCGGTGCGGCGCCACTCACTGGATCGATCGGAGTCGCCACGATCAATCTGCCTCGCGTCGGATACCTCTCGAAGGACAAGAAGGAATTTTACGGACGTCTCGACCATCTGATGGACTTGGCCAAGGAAAGTCTCGAAATAAAGCGAAAAATCGTGGAGAGACTGACTGACGGAGGCCTCTACCCGTATACCAAGTTTTATCTCGCGCCGATCAAACTGCGTCGCGGGGAGTATTGGTCGAATCATTTTTCGACGATCGGTCTCGTCGGGATGAATGAAGCGCTCATGAATCTCATCGGAAAGGATATCACGACGAAGGAAGGGCAGAAGCTTGCCGAAGAAATTCTCGTGCACATGCGGAAGCGTATCATTTCGTATCAGAAGGAGACGGGGAATCTGTACAATCTCGAGGCGACGCCGGCCGAAGGAACATCATATCGTCTGGCGCGCCTCGATCGTGACCGGTATACCGATATCATTTTCGCCAATGATCCCGGCGTGAAGTCAGGAGAGACGGAGCCGTATTATACGAATTCCTCCCAATTGCCGGTAAATTATACGGATGATATCTTCGAGGCTCTCGATTTGCAGGACAAACTGCAGACGAAGTATACGGGAGGCACGGTGCTTCACGGATTTCTCGGAGAACGACTGTGGGATGTGGAGGCGACGAAGAATCTCGTCCGGAAAATCGCCGAGAACTATACGCTTCCGTATTTCACGCTCACCCCGACCTTCAGCATCTGTCCGAGTCATGGCTATATCGCTGGCGAGCATCATACCTGTCCGCAATGCGTCGCCAATCCAGCCAAAGCGATGGCGACGGTCGTGACAGAATCAGTGAACAGTGAGCAAGGATCAGTGATCAGAAAGAAAAAGAAATAGAGGATAGAGGACGGGCGATATCAAGGACCGTCCTTGGGACGGGTCTGAAGGACGGTCCTTGATAATCGAAGTTTCCATTCATTTATTAATTCAGTAAGAAAAAAAGTATGCAAAACAAAATCACTTGTCATGACTGCAGTCGGATTCTCCTGTCGGGAGAGAAGTTCATGCCATATCAGGCGGCTGGCAAGGAGTTCGCCAAGTGCGTCACCTGTTATGAAGCCGAGCCGACACTCCGGAATTTTCAGAAATCGGAAGTATATTCGCGCGTGGTGGGGTATATCCGTCCCGTCGAGCAGTGGAACAAGGGGAAACAGGCGGAGTTCAAGGATCGCCTCGAATACGCCGGTTGCACCGCGTAGTGGATAAGAGTTTCAAAACTCAAAGCACAAAATGCCAAACAAAACCCAGTTTCTAAAGCACAAAACTTCTTGCTGTAATTGTGTTTTGAATCATTGAATTTCGTGTTTTGTTTGGTTTTTGTGTTTTTGATGATTGTGTTTTCTAACTATGTTAGTGGGTGGTTTCCAAAAACTGACGCTCATCGATTATCCGGGGAAGGTGGCGACGGTCGTCTTCACGATCGGCTGTAATTTCCGCTGTCCGTTCTGCCATAACCCCGATCTCATCAAACCGACGCCGGAAATGATAAAAATCGGCAAAGAAAATGAAAAGATATTTTTCGAATTTTTGAAAAAGCGACAGGGACTTCTTGATGGCGTGTGTGTGACGGGTGGCGAGCCGACTGTTCAACCAGACCTTATACCGTTTCTCGAGCGTATCCGGAAGATGGGATTTCTCATCAAGCTCGACTCCAACGGTCTCAAGCCGGAAGTACTCCGGGAAGTTCTCAAGCGAAAGCTCGCCGATCATATCGCGATGGATATCAAACATGCGCCGGAGAAATACGCTTCGGCCGTCGGCGTGGAGGTCGATATGAAGAAGATCAAAGAGAGCGTCTCTCTGATACGGGGGAGCGGAATCCCATACGAATTCCGGACGACCGTCGTCCCGGGCATTCATACGGAAGCGGATTTCGATGCCATCGGAACATGGATACGTGGAACGAAGCGATACTATCTCCAGCCGTTCCGTCCTGATATTGTCTTCGATTCCAAGGTTCGTGATGGAGCGAAAGGAAAAACACTCGATCTCGAGAATATTAAAAAACGCTTGAAGAAATACGGCATTGATGCTGTGATTCGCGGATGAAGTGCGTAGACTTTTTAGCTTGCAGAATAGGCTGTTTTGTGCTATTCTAAAGGAAGAAATAGATATATTACTTATGGATACGAAATCAAATCTTCAGGATTATATGAGGGCGCATCCACAGCTCGTGTGGTATGTGAAGGATACTTCGAAACTTTCACCCGACTCTGTTGTGGAGCATGTGCTGAATTATGGTACCTGGCAGGATGTGCAGGAGTTGATTACTATTCTCGGTGTTCGCAAAATGGCAGAGATTTTCCGTACTCAATCACATCAGTCACGCAATAATTACCGCCCGGAGATTCGCCATTATTTTGATTTATATTTCACTCGGTATGCTGCATGAGGAAATCCTTTCGGAACAGCAGAAAGCACTCACTCCTTTGTTACATACATTTCAAGGGGATTTTATGCTCGTCGGTGGGACGGCGCTTGCCTTGCAGTTGGGACATCGGGAATCCATTGATTTTGATTTATTTACGCTGAAGCCATTTTCGCAGAATTCTCTTCGCAAGGAAATCATTTCTTTCGGGAAGACGATCAATACGCTCGTGGAAAGCCCAGAGGAGTATACGGTACAGATTGACGGAGTGAAAATTACTTTTCTCGAATATCCGTTTCCGATAACAGCGACGGTATCATGGGAGAATGTGATTTCCGTATCGGATATGAAGACTATCGCATCGATGAAGGCGTATGCTCTCGGGCGTCGGGCGAAATGGAAGGATTATGTGGATTTGTATTTCGTTATGAAAAATGGGATTACTCTCGGTGATATCGTCAAGAAAGCGGAAGAAATTTTCAAAGGAGAGTTTAATGAAAAGAACTTCCGAACGCAACTCGCCTATTTTGATGATATCGATCATACGGAATCCGTTATTTTCCGTCCGGGGTTCGAAGTAGCTGATGTGGTGATACAAGATGAACTTACGAGACTTTCTTTGGAGTAGGCGGACTATATCGGTGTTCCGATGAACGGACCCTACAAGCCGGATTGGTATCGATACTAAGAAGGATTCAAACAGCGGAGAGACCGCTGTTTGGAGGCTTGGGAAAGGGAAATTTCGAGAATAACATTCAGCGGACGCACCGCCCGCAGGCGGAACGACCGTTAAATGTTCCCCGCTGTTCGTGATGGCTCTTGCATAAAAAGTGGTTTTGTGGTATAAAGGAGGTAGGTTGAGTTCCAAGAAGGCTGTAATGGCTTACTGGCACTTTTTAAAAATCGCAGTTTTTGTCGAAGGAGATAATCATGACATTTGAAAAAGTTCTTTCGGGTGCTGTCCTGATGCTCTTGCTGGCAGTCATCCTGTCCTCGCCGCAAGTGCGTGCCGATGGCATGCATGGGGTGCGGGAGACCGCGACGGAGATTCTCGTCGAGGTGCCGAAGTTCTGCCGGCCGGTGAAATTTGTATGGGAAGCTCGGTGGGAACAAAATGCCGACAACGAGGATGCAATGTTGTCGTTTACGCAAGGAGATAAAAACGCCAAGATAGTCGTTGACGACTTACGCCATGGCGTCTTAAAATTGCACATTATGTGGAAAGGTGGTCAGATAGTTCGCATCCCGAAGTTTGATGCCAAGGGGAAGCCGATCAAGATCAAGCGCCTGAGCATCGCGGGGATGGGAGATGAGTTCGGAGATCTCAGCCAGGATAATTGGATTTTCATCCTGTCCGGCGTTCGGGCGACGACCATATCCCCACCGGTGCGTGTCGGCACCTGGGGGAAATGTTCATGACAATCGAAGAAGCAAGAATGGGGGGGAAGTGCATTCGCATTTCCCCTGTTTTTTTTGTATACTGGAGAGGTCAACCATAGAGCATGATCGGAACACAACACAAGACAAAAAGGTTTTCTTTGGGCACATTTTTTCTGATGCTTTTTTTGGCTCTTTCGGTTCATACTTATTTTGATATTGATACAGTTTATGCACAAGCGAAATCATCATCAGAAGTAAAAGCAGCCGCTCCGGCGGGTGTGCCTCCAGCGAAAACACCCACTACTTCCCCAACCAAGGAGAAAGATGCCTCTTGCTGGATATCGCCAATGTGCGTCGCCAAGGGTGCTCTCTATGGTATATTCAGTCTCTTCGCTTTTTTGGCGAGTCTTGCGGCTGCAATTTTTTCCTATGTACTCGATGTCTCCCATTTCCAGGCCATCATGGACAATGCGGTGATCTATGAGATGTGGCGGATCGTGCGGGATTTCTTCAATCTCTTCTTCATCTTTGCTCTTCTCATCGTCGCCTTCACCACGATTTTCCAGGTGGAGAAATTCGGCGGACTCAAGTCGGTGTGGAGTATCGTCTTGGCGGCGCTCTTCATCAACTTCAGCTTCCCTCTCGCGCGCATGATCATCGACCTCGGGAATGTGGCGATGTATTCGTTCATTACCGACATCTTCGGCATGACGGGACAGAGTTTGACGAATGGTATTCTCAGTACATCGGGTATCAAGGGGCTTTTTCTCCCTGGCGGATTTGATGATTCATTGGAATTCAAGTTTTATTTCATCGCCATCATCTGCATGTTCATGTTCGGCGTATCTTTCCTCATTCTCGCGCTCATGATGTTCTATCGGCTGTTCATGCTTCCGATACTCGTGATGTTTTCCCCGATCGGATTCGCGGGATCGGCCATCCCCGGTATGGGCGGGTTTTCCAAGCAGTGGTGGGACAAATTGATTAAGAATGTCTTCTATGGTCCGATCGCGGTATTCATGGTGATGATTGCGGTGAAGTTTCTCGAGGTATTGATCAGTTCCAATATCGCGAAAAATAGTACAATCGGACGGGATACGATTGTGTCTGCTGCGACTTCCGGCGACCTCATCGCTTCCATCGTCTATATGACCATCCCGATCATGTTTTTCTGGATCGCGATCACCTCGGCGGAATCCCTGAGTTCCCAAGCCTCCGGCATGGCGAATAAATTCGGGTCGAATTTTTTGAAGAAGATGGGTGCGAAGTATAGCGGCTGGAATGCCGCTAAGCGCTTCGGGTCGGCATACAGTGCCGAACGAAAGAAGCGTGAAGATCATAAATTGCAAAATGGTTGGATGACGAGTGGCGGAAAGTTGTTCGGTCAGAAGCAGAATAAATGGACGGATCAAGCGCATGGGGCGGTACGGCGTGGAGATAAGTGGTATGCCGGTATGCCCGGAAGTGCTGCTGCGCGTGAGCGCTTGGATACTTTGTATAGTAAGGAGATAGCTGAGAAAGCCAAGGAATACAAGGAAGGCTATGCCGATGAAGCGACGCTCATGAAAAAGATCAAGAGTGGCAGTAACGTTGAAAAAGCTGCGGCAGCCATCGCACTTTCGGAGGGAAAGAAAATTGACGGAGCGAAGAACTTTGTGGATGTATTGGCGGCCGCGGGAAATGATCCGGGTCGGGTTGAGTCTATTTTGGAGAAAATAGGTGGAACAGGCGCGCTTCGTGATATGGGAGATACGGAATATAGGGCGATAATGGAGAATATCGAAAATCAATTCAAGGGCAAGCCGGAGTTGATCAAAAGCATGAAGGCCAAGTTTGACGGTCAGATGAAAAAAGATGGCCATGGGCAAGTATTAGTGAATTCTTTGGTCGGTCAGGTTAATTCTGATACGGGTGATATCTATAATCATGCATCGGCATATCAAAAAACTATGGGCAAAATGTCCGTGGAAGAGCTTGGGAAACAAAAGATTAAAGAGGTTGATGCTAATTTCAAGGAGTTTGTCGTGACGCGAAGCATAAAAACGAGAAATTCTATTCAAACCAATGATAAGGTCGCTGAAGATATCAAGGTGGCATGGGGAACCGTAGAAACACCTTTAGATACAGCACCAAAAGACGCTGCTGAAGCATCGAAGAAGTCGAATGATATTCGTGAGAAATTAAAAGCAGCAAAACAGCGAAGCGGACGGTGATAGAAAAAATATGGCAAACGAACAAGAAAATAAAAACGACAATCCAGCATATTATCCAATGTTCATTCCGGATGATGTGACGAGCAATAGGCTATCCACCGAAGAATCATCGCATTTGTGGCGTATTTTTCGTGCGCTTCCAGAATCTAGGCGAGCCATTATTGCTGCACCTGGAACAGCCGCTGGGATACGCCAGCTTCATGAAACTCTTCATTTGGGGGAATTTTCTGTTCGGATGGTGAGCCTGGTGGTACGAAAAATCCTCTTTGAAGAATGGGATGAAGCTATGGCGCGAGAACAGTTGTCCATCGTTCTTTCTGAAGAGGGAGGCGATGTTTCTTCGGTTGAAACCATATTGGATTTTATCAAAAAAAAGATATTTATTATTCAGTCAATACCAGAGGAAGGTGGCAATGTAAGATTTTCCCTCATGCAGGCATTGGGGAAATTCGAGAAATTGGGTGGTCAACAGATAACGAATTCAAAAATAGTGGTGAAGGGGCAAAACGATCCGGTTCGTCCGACTATTTTTAACTGGCTCCGGGCGTATCGGGACGAGCTCGGCGTCGGGGCGCATGATGCGGTCGCACGCGGGCAATTCCTGTTTCATTCTTTGAATGGCAAGGGACTTTCATCCGAGGAGCGGGAGCAGGTGGGGATGATATTGAAATCGCTTGATGAGAATATGCCGCTCAGTGTCGATGTGGAACGACAGGAAGTGGTGTTCAGAGAACAGGGAACAAGGAATAGGGAACAGGGAACAATGAACAGGGAACAGGGAACAACTGGTAGAGAACAGATACAAAATACAAAATACGAAATACCAAATACCACGTCGCTCTCGAGCGACGGTGGCAAGCAGGGAAACATTTCTCGGGCGGTTTTTGACTTGCCACCGGTCAGAGAACAGGGAACAGAGAACAGGGAACAGGGAACAATGAACAGGGAGCAGGGAGCAGGGAACAATGAACAGGGAACAGAGAGTAGGGAGCCGATACAAAATACGAAATACGAAATACAAAATACAAATCAGGGACGGCCATCGGCTTTCGAACAGGCGCGGGCGATACAGGAAGCAAATCGTGCATCGAGACTTTCAATATCGAATTTCGCTTCGGAAACGGTAGAGCTCGGGGAAATGGAAATTCCTCGCGAGGAAGTCCATGAGGCACCGACGCTTCGTCCGCGAATCGAACCGATCCCATCGCATATAGCATCACCCGCACCGCGAGCTATTTCCTTCGAACCGGCGAAAATCGATACCTTTTCTTTCGGTTCGGGGAGGCAGAATACTTTTCAAGAGCGCCTGCCCGCCTCCGGAGGGGACGCACCTGCCTACGGCAGACAAGCCGCTCCAAAAGCGGAGAGACCGATGTTTACGAACGGGGATAATGTCGGGTCCGTTTCGTTTTCCACCAATCATGTGATGCCGGTGGAAAAGGAAGTAGTAAACAAGGAACAAGGAACAATGAACAGCGAGCAAACACTAGGAAATAATTCAAGCAGCGGACTCCGCCGGCTGGCGGATGAGACAGTGCAGCGACCGCTCCCAAATACAGAACAGCCTGCCCGAATCGCTACGCGAACCGTTGCGGGCGGGCGGACTCCGCCAGCCGGCGGATCAAACAGCGCAGCGACCGCTCAGCCGGTTCCGATACAAAAACCGACCGCTCCGATCAATCGCTATCGTATCACGCCGATGGGGCATAATGATGAAACGACTCATGAGAAGACTTCATCGCCCTATGTGGTGGATCTCCGAGGATAGAGATGTGAGTTGAGATTTTAGAAAATAGAAAAGAAGAAACCTGGATCCCGGGTCGTAGCCTGGGATGACAGTAGAGGGTTCTGTACTGATGTTTATGGTATACTGAGAGAGAGATAGAGAGAATAGAGGCGAGGAAATAGGTGTGAGAATTTTTTTGATTTCAAATTTTTACAGCGGACGCACCGCCTGTGGGTGGAACGGCCGTTATAAAAAATTCTTTTTCCTCATCTCTCGCCTCTAATCTCTAAACTCTATACTCTCACTTCTCAATTATGATGTTCAATGTTCCGCAGTATATCGATGTCGAGGACAAGGTCGCGGGGCCGCTTACGGCCAAGCAGCTCGGGTGGATGTTAGCCTGCGGAGGAATACTTTTCGTCCTCTATAGTATTTTCGAACTGATTCCCTTTCTGATCATGGCACTCCCGATAGTGCTCCTGTTCGTCGCCCTGGCTTTCTACAGGCCGAATGGGCAGCCGTTCATCAAGTTTCTTCTGTATGCGATACTTTTTCTGTTTCGGCCGAAGGTCGCGGTATGGGAGCGCCCCGTGCGTCAGATGATGCCGAAAAAGGAAGAGGCGGTCGCAGAGATGCCGAAGGATGATCGGAAGAAGGTGACCATTACTGATCTGAATGAGATTGCCCGGATGATGGATTCACGAAGGTAGGCGGAGAGACGAGAGTTTAGATGATAGAGTTTAGGAAATAGATATAAAATAGAGATGAGAGGCTAGGAGATAGAGAATAGAGAGAAGAGAATCTTTCAAATAGCGGTTGCACCGTTCCAAAAGTGCCTGCCTGCCGGTAGGCAGGGAACAACCGCTCATGAAAAATTCCCTAAACTCTAAACTCTCACCTCTAATCTCTTCTAAAAATATGGAATTTCTGACGAGATCAAAAAAAGCGGAGGGGTCGGGACGGATGAGCACCCAGAAGTATGTGGATGTGGAGGAAGTTCGCAATGGCGCGATCGTGCTCAAGAGCGGCGCTTTGCGTGCGGTACTCCTCGTTTCGTCGGTGAACTTCGACCTGAAATCAAGCGATGAACAGGATGCGACGATACTGCAGTATCAGAATTTCCTCAATTCGCTCGACTTTCCGGTACAGATACTCGTGCAGTCGCGGCGTTTCAATGTGGAGCCATACCTCGCCTTGCTGCAGGAAAAAGGAAAACAGCAGGAAAATGAATTGCTCCGTTTTCAGATTTCCGAATATCGGAATTTCATCGCGGGACTGGTGGAGACGCAGAATGTGATCTCAAAATTCTTCTATGTGATCGTGCCGTTTTCTCCGGTGGAGACGGAAGTGGGCGGATTTTTTCAGAAGATCGGATCGATTTTCTCCCCGAAGCAGACGCTTGCCGCGAATGACACCACCTTTGAAATGTATCGGAGTCAGCTGTATCAGCGGGTAGATCATGTGGCGGCGGCTCTGACGGCGACCGGGGTTCGTGTGGCGCCGCTCGGCACCGAAGAACTGATCGAACTCCTGTATAACAGCTATAATCCATCACTTTTCACATCGGAAGTGATACGCGATATCGGAAGCGTGGAATTGTCGGATAAGCTGAGGTAGAGATTAGAGATGAGGGTTTAGAAGATAGATTAAAACACAAGAGATGAGATGATAGAGTTTAGGAAATAGAAATAAACAGAGATTAGAAAATAGAGTTAAAGAAAGAATAGAGGATTTTCAAATAGCGGTTGCACCGCTCAGACAGCGGAACAACCGCCCTTGAAAACCCTCTTCTCTAAACTCTATCCTCTAATCTCTTCCCCAAACTATGCAATTGCCATTTATCGGAAAAAAGAATACGGGAGAGAGCGGAGAGTCATTCATCTCCGAGGCTGTTTTGCGCGAGGAGGCGTCGCTCTATCAGCGTGGGCTGGCGAGCATGAAGGATTTGATCGCCCCGCCGGCAATCAAGGTGGTATCGAATCACATGCAGATCGGAGCAGTACTCTCTCGCACGCATTTCGTCATTGCGTATCCGCGCTATCTCTCGACGAACTGGTTTTCGCCGATCGTAAACCTGGATTTTCCGATGGATATCTCGCTGTTCGTCCATCCTATCGATACGTCCGAAATACTGAAACAGCTGCGGACATCGGCGACGCGTGTAGAGTCCCAGATCGGCATCGAGCAGGACAAGGGGAAGATCCGCGATCCGATCCTCGAGACAGCCATCCAGGATATCGAAGAGCTGCGGGATCGGCTGCTCCAAGGGACGGAAAAGTTTTTTCGCTTGGGCATTTATTTCACCCTGTATGCCGACACTGAGGAGGAACTGAACAAGATGAGTCAGTCGATAGAGTCCATGCTCGAGGCGCAGCTCGTCTACGTGAAGCCGGCAGTAATGCGCATGGACGACGGTTTCGTCGCGACGCGGCCGCTCGCTTTGGACAATTTGGACGTGGCGAACAATCTCAATACGCAGCCGCTTTCAACGACCTTCCCGTTCGTTTCCTCTGACCTCTCTTCGAATGACGGCATTCTCTATGGAATCAACCGTCACAATAACTCGCTTATCCTGTTTGATCGTTTCAAAATGGAAAACGCGAATATGGTGGTGTTCGCGAAGTCGGGCGCCGGGAAAAGCTATACGGTGAAGCTCGAGATACTCCGTTCCATGATGATGGGAACCTCCGTTATCATCATCGATCCGGAAAATGAATACAAACATCTCGCCGAAACCGTCGGAGGATCTTTTCTCAAGATTTCGCTCGGATCGGAAGTGCGTCTCAATCCGTTCGATCTGCCGAAGATCAAGGAGGATGAGGAATCGGAAGGGGTGTTCCGCAATACGGTCGCGAATCTGCTTGGGCTCCTCCATCTCATGCTCGGTTCGGTCACGCCGGAAGAAGATTCGATTCTCGACCGCGCCATCCGTGAGACCTATGCCATCCGCGATATCATCGAAACTTCGGATTTCGCTCTCTTTGACGCGAGCTCATTCCCGACGATGACCGATCTGTATGAGGTGTTGAAAAATATGGAGGGGGCTGAGTCGCTCGCGGCACGACTGGAGCGCTATACGGAAGGGATATTTTCGGGATTCCTCAATCATCAGACCAATATCGTCCTGAAGAATCAGCTCATCGTGTTTAATATCCGTGATTTGGAAGATGAACTCCGTCCGATCGCGATGTATATCATCCTCCAATATATCTGGAACGAAATGCGCTCGGAGATGAAACAGCGGATGGTGGTCGTCGATGAGGCATGGGTGATGATGCAGAACGAGGATGCGGCGGCGTTCCTCTTTGGTATCGCCAAGCGCTGCCGGAAATACTATACGGGACTGACGACGATCACGCAGGACATATCGGACTTCATGGCCTCGCGTTATGGGAAGCCGATCGTGACGAACTCCTCGATACAGCTCCTGCTCAAACAATCCCCTTCGTCGGTCGATGTGATCGCGGAGACATTTTATCTCACCGATCATGAGAAATTTCTCCTGCTTGAATCTAATGTCGGAGAAGGTATTTTCTTCGCAGGAACCAAGCACGCCGCGATCAAGGTCATCGCTTCATACAGCGAGGATCAGATCATCACGTCCGATCCGAGACAGCTTCTCGAAATCGAAGAGGCGAAGAAAGAATTCGAGGGCAAGGCGTAGTGGAAAATGAAAAAAGTATAATGAAACAGGAATATGCTGACAGCGGAAATGGAGGATGAGGATTCCCAGGCGAGAACGGAAGCTGCCGAGCGCAGGGAATATGTAGCCGCGCGGATGACGGCTGAGCGGAATCGAAGAATGCGGATGGAGGCTGCTAATGAGGCACAGTTTGTAATGAGTGGAGGGTCGAATGTTTTGAGAAAAGTTACCTTGCTCTCGTATGCGCCGATGCTCGTAGCAGCGCTTCTCAAGGATTTGCTCGACCTGACCGGCATCGGATCATTTCCGGGAATTGGCACCATCGTGACATTCTGTTTCTCCATCCTCATTTTTTTCCTGGCACTGCTCAACGGATCATTTCGGGGGAGACTGAAATACAGGAAGGCGTTGGTGCTGATCATCGGTACTCTCGTCGAAGCGGTCGGATTTGGGCTGAATTTCTTGCCATTGGAAACACTGACGGTTCTCGCCATGTATTCGGTTGATAAGGCCGAGGCAAAAGGTGGTATGATAGGGAAGGTGGCAGGGAGTGTAAAAACATCAATGAACAAATAGTCTATGTTTACAAAAGACATTTTCTTCGATCGAAAATTTTTGGTAACGGGCGGCGCGCTCCTGCTTGCTCTTCTATTCTTCGCATACTTTCCGAATACGGATCGTCTTTCGGCGGAGATACAGAGCCTGATCACCTTTCTCGTCTTTTTTCTCGTGTTTCCGATTTTGTATGTGAAGTATGTCCTCAAGGAATCTCGTCAGGAGCTGGGATTCCGCGCTCCGTCCTCTTCCTTGCCTGCCGATTGGTTTCGCACCTGTGCCACCACCGCGCTCGGCTTCATTCTTTTTTTCTTCATATATCAAATATGGCCGGCACTTCGTGACGCTTCTCAACTTCCCTTTTCCGTCGAACGATCATTTCTTTCTTTCGTACAGTACGAGCTTTTTATCCTGGCAATCCTTTTTTTCTACGAGGTATTTTTTCGCGGGTTCGTGATGCTTGTCTTTCTCCGTCGTTTCGGAGCCTTCGCGATACTTTTTCAGTGGCTTCTCTTCCTTCTGTTTCTTCTCGCGAGCAATGGCTTTGATATCAGTCAGGCAACGATGATTCTTTTCACTCCGCTTGCGGGATTCGTCGCGTATCGGTCACGATCGCTCTGGCACTCATTTATCGCCAGCGGATTATTTTTCATGGCCGTCGATGTCTTTCTTCTTTTGCATAATCGTTAGATAATAACAGTATGAAAAAACAAATCTCTTTTATAAGAATCACCGGCATTCTTTTTCTCATCGTATTTTTCTTTGGTATGCCGATTGCTCCACTCGTGCATGCTATTTCGGTTTCTCAAATAGCCGCTGAATTGGAGAGGCGATATCATATCAATCTTGGAAGCGCTCAGAATCAGGGAGAGTTTTTTAATGTCGCTAACCAGAAAAAGACTGTCCCGGAGGTTTCGCTCTTTTTTTCCCCATCCGACCCAAAGCCGGGGACGAAAGTGACTGCAAGCGCGTACCCGTCGTTTTTTTCCAATGAAAAGAGTAATCTCTATTTTTCTTGGTATCTTAAAAGGAAGAACTGTGATATCAACAGTTCCCCATCGGCTGTCGTCCGGACGGAGTGCGACAACGATGGGAATGGGCGTATCGATGTGAATGATTGGAAAATTGAGGCGATGAAAAGTATCGCTTTGAACGGATATGACAATGCCGAGGCCGATTATGGAAGTGACAACGATAATGATGGCTACAGGGCGCGCTATGGCGGAGATAATAAGGTCGGGGTGGCGAATCGATGTGCGACATATGATTCTGCTTCGGGAAATATTTACGAAATTATAGGTGGCGGTGAATCATCAGTCGCTACAATGAATATATGTCCTAGCGGGCTTACTCCGGCTTGCGTGACGCCTCGAAATGATATAGTTCCAGGCACGCTTTCTTCCGGATCCGGATCTCCTTTTGCCATAACGACACTATCGTCATGCGATGTTTCAGGATACCCCATTTGTTCCGGGGGAGTTGCCGATTGTGGCACAGGAGTGCTTGCCTGTGTCAGTGATCTGGAATCGGAATCATGTGGGTCAAGCCCTCTAACTTCATCATGCTCTGCGATGCAAGCCGGAGAATTTACAAATGGTTGTCAGCATTTGTTTCCTCGGGTGGGTGGTCAGACATCTGGTGACGGAAGCTTCGGTGCGGATGAAGAACGATTTTGGCAAACAAATCCGAATGATCCAGATACCGCCAGCAATGGCAATAAAGATGAGGCGAATATCGTCGGACTTGGACAGGATATCTTTTCTTTTACTTATGATTCCGGTGATATGGTCGGTTTGGCGGTCGAAGGAACTTCCATGATTTCTACGAAGCATGACGACTCGTCCTCGTATGTCATGTGGGGATTTTCAAAAAATAACTGTCCTATCTCGACGGTGCAAAATATCAGTTCTTATGTGGAATCGGTACGCGGATACCTGATTTCTTTTCCTACGGCTGAGATTAATCTCAATGATTGCCTCGAGAGAAACTTGGTTGACCCTATCGAAGGGGGTCAGCCGGCTCGGATTGACGTATCGGTGAGCGCTGATCCGGAAAACCCGGTGAATGATGAGTCTGGTGATTTGGCAGGGGACACTGTTACGGCCTATGCATCGACTGCCAATGCTCCCGGAGGGTCGGACAGGCAGATATTCGATTGGACGGTATCGATAGCAAATAATATCCAGTTTGATAACAGCGGCTCCGGACGACGATCGAATAATGTCACCGGTGAACTCAAGGAAGAGAAACTCCTGGGGAAAACCACAGGAAATGGGTTATCTCAGATTTCTTTGCCGATGAATATGGGCAGTATCTGGAAGAGCGGCCTGCGTCTTTCGGATTATGTGAATAGTAATGGTGTCGGGTATATGAAGTTTTCGGTGACAGTATCAGAAAATTTTGATACGGGTGTCGTTCGCAAGGGACGCGGAGATGTCGTGGTGAAGTTCCAGACCATTCAGGATCGTATCGGAGCCTATGTCGTGACTGCTGCAGCTGATACTTTGAAGCTTTCTTTCCGGAATGATGACGAATTTTGTAATGAAAATATTGCCGCGCGTACAGTTTGTCCGGTGGTGAAAAATGAGATTATCGGACTGAAAGTTGGCTCGTCTGGATTTACCGATTATCAGTGGACGGTCAATGGGCAGCCGCTTCTCTGTTCAAGCGAACTTTCTTCGCAGTGTTTAGATACTGCTTCGACCAATACGGCATTCCTTCCTGTTTTTGGGCAGACGAATGATATATTTACTGTTTCTGTGAATGCAGTGAATGTCGTTTCCGGGAAAAAAGCGACACTGTCGCGGGTATTCCGTATTGTCGATCCGGCGGTAGAGATTATCTCAGCGGATACGGCTGAAACCTGGCAGAAATTCCTCGGTCAGTATAAAGATGCTTCCGGAAATTCGTATGATGATCTGAGCAGAAATATTTTTCAGGTCTTCGGGGAGGGGAATATTCGGCTCAAGGCATCCTTTACCCCACCTTTTCTCCGTGAGAAAACTCGAAGTGTCTGGACCATGGACGGAGAAATCATGACCGAAAACGCTCTCGGAGAAATCGCTGTTCCGATCGACAAGGCAGTAGGCGGCATTTACAACATTACTCTTCAGTCATCGATGATCCAGTCTCCGGAGATACGGCAGGCGCTTCTGACATACTGGAATATATCGGCGTTCGATTCCGGAGAGAGCCAGTTCTCCAAAAATATCCAGGTCGAGGTAATGGGAAGTGAAGATACTCCGGCAGATATCGGATTCCTGCCGGGATCAAAGCAGTTTGCCGCTCTCGCGAGCTATATTCCCGCATCGGTACTCTTCATGATAAGGGCATTCTTCTCAATGGCAATTATTCTTATTCTTTCTGGTTTTATGATGGCACTCATTCCGGAGGCGCCTCTCCGGAAATTTCGCGAGTAAATGAGTTTCTGCGGGACATGAATGAAAAGTGGTACATATTGATATGAGTAAAAGAGCTTTATTTATTGTCTTGATGATTGTCGTTATCGGAGGTGCCTTGGCGGCAGTCCTCTTTCAGCGTATGAATACGGTGTCTTATGATCTGACAACCGCGCAGAGAGGCGATATCGCGCAAGAGGTTTTGGCAAGCGGGAAAATCGAGTCGCCGACCAACATCAATCTGCGATTTAAAAATAGTGAGAGGCTTGTCGCACTGAATGTCGTGGTAGGTCAAAAGGTTATAGCAGGAGAGGTTTTGGCCGTGCAGGATTCGAGCGTGCTTGATATTCAATTGAGACAATTGCGGTCAGTGCTTCAAAGTCAGGAATACAGGCTTGAATCAAGAAAGAAGAATACGATTGCAGACTATAATGATGCGTATGATATCAAGACATTGGAGACGATTGTTGATCAGGCGAGGGCCGATATTGAGATACAAAGGCTATCAATCGCCGAAATGATTCTTGTCGCCCCTGTCGATGGTGTGATCGTCGCTGTCAATAATGAAATTGGTGAAATTGTCGGGCAAGAATCTGCTGTCATATCCATGATTTCAGGGGAGAGTCTTCGGATTAATGTCGATGTTCCGGAAACGACTATCGCGAATATTGAGATCGGACAAGCGGTGAAAATAACACTCGATGCCTTTGAAGATTCGACAGAATGGTCGGGCAGTGTGGTGAAAATCGACTCGGCTGAAACGATAAAGGGCGGGGCTGTTTATTATGAAACAACAGTGTCCTTTGATGCGAAAGATTTGAGGATCAAGCCGGGAATGACCGCGAATGTCTGGATCAAAACAGCCACATCAAAGGACGTGCTCCTTATTCCGGTCAGTGCGGTGCGGAAAAAAGACGGCAAGAAAATTGTTCAGGTTTTGCGGGACACAGCGGTTGTAGAAAAAGAGGTGTCCGTTGGTTTGAAAAATAACGCCGGTATGATCGAAATCATTTCCGGACTTTCCTTGGGTGAGCAGGTTATTCTCGGAACAAAACAATAGATATGAACGCGATTGATATCAAAACAGCGTTTTTTATCGCCTATAAAACCATTTCCAAGGGACATAAATCCACGGTAGCGTTGATTGTTTTTATTTTGTCCCTTTCTTTTTTCAATCTCATGTTTGTTTCCGGGTTCCTCTCCGGTTTTTCGAGTGGCATCACGCAATCCCTGATTGATACGACAACCGCGCACATTACCATCATGCCACAGGAAGAACCGACACAAAAGGAATTTATTTCTGACCAAGACGACATTCGCGCTCAAGTCCAAACCATTCCCGGGGTTATCGCGACCGCGAGCCATTATCAATTATGGGGATCAATTTCCTATGATAAGGAACATAACGGAAAACTGAGACATGTCTCGGCTCCGGTTATCGGTGTGACACAATCGGAAGAAAAAAGTGTCTTGAAGGTGCATGACAGTATTGTTTATGGAGAATTCCCGGATGATCTCAATGGGGATGAGGTGGTATTGGGGGCAAACCTTTCCGGTGGTTTTGGAGCAAAGCAGGTCACCGATCTTGGCGGTGCCAAGGTTGGAGAAAAAGTACAGATCACGTATGCAAACGGCAGGGTGCGAACATATACTATCAAAGGGATATTTGATATTGTTTTGGGAGAGGTGGGGGGTGCGGCATTTATTTCTACGAAAGAAGCCGAGGCGGTGCTTTCGACATATAATAATGCTTCAGAAATTCTCGTGCGGGTCGATCTGAGGGAAAATACCTTGGAAACGTATGTTGATCGAATCAAAATGATACTCCCTCACTTGAGGATCGAGACATACCCTGCGAGAACCAGTACTGTCGGTGAGATTGTGGCTGCCTTTGATACGATTGCGTTTATCGTGAGCATTATCAGTATTATCGTTGCAGCCATAACGATCTTCGTGATGATTTATGTGAACGCCGTCAGCAAACGCCGTCAAATCGGTATCTTGAAGGCTATCGGGATAAAAGAGGGTATTATCGAAGTATCGTATATTATGCAGTCGTTTTTCTATGCTTTTTTTGGTGTTGTCATCGGATTGATGATAATATTTTTCGCGGTCATTCCTTTCCTTGCCGCACGACCGATTTCGATGCCATTTGGCAATGCGAGCCTGGTATATACTTCTCTCGGAATTTTTATCAATATCGCGAGCCTCATTATCGCCGGGATCCTGGCAGGATTTATTCCCGCAAAAATCGTGGCGAGGGAGAATATCCTGAAGTCAATTTGGGGTTGATGCAAATATCATGATCACAGTAGAAAATCTTGTAAAAACATACCCGGGAGAAGTACCGACCCTCGCACTCAGAGGGGTCTCATTTGACATTGCCGAGGGAGAATTCGTGGCACTTATGGGGAGAAGCGGTTCGGGAAAATCAACGCTTTTACATCAATTGGGATTGCTTGATATGCCAACAAGCGGCAGTATCAGCATTGATTCGTCAGATGTCCTGGCCTTATCTGAGAAAGAAAGAGCCAGATTCAGACTCGAGCATCTGGGTTATGTCTTTCAGGAGTATGCCTTGATTGTTGAATTTACGGCGCTTGAAAATATTTATTTTCCCGCTCTGGCACTGGGCGATACGGCTGCCAAAGATCGCGCAAAACACCTCCTGGATATCGTCGGATTGGCAGATCGAGCAAATCACTATCCGAGCGAAATGTCAGGAGGCGAGCAGCAGAGGGTGGCCATAGCGCGTTCCTTGATAAACAATCCGAAGATACTTTTTGCTGATGAGCCGACAGCCAATCTCGATACGGTATCATCGGAAGTCGTTTTCAGGCTTTTTCAAAAACTGAATAAAGAATTGCGACAAACCATTCTCGTCGTAACGCATGAGCCGGAAGATAGAAAGTACGTTGACCGCGTTCTCTGGATGAAAGATGGCTTGATCGAAAAAGAAGAGCAGCGTGAGTCCAATCTTGTCGTATAGCATTCTTCTCGCACCATACCAACGAATATAAATGGTATTAACCCAAGAGCAAGCCTGCCATAGGCAGACAGGCTCCGGACACTGAAACGAGTCAGAAATCGTTTCACTTCCGCGGTCCCGCCGTGGCGGGACGGGGTATTCACCTTGTGTTACCGTCACTCGCTCGAAAGCGAAGACTAAGAACTTTCGCTTTGCTCACTCGCTTGGTAATAAAAAAATACCGGATCACAATCCGGTATTTAGGTTTGTGGGCAGAGAGGCTTGCCTGCCTCTGGCAGAGACTCCTCCGCGCTCCGACGTGGAGCCCGGGTATTACACACAGAAAGCAGCGCTCGCTCGCTTTCTACTCATGCCCTTCTCATCCCTCTCACAAAAAAATAATCACTAGACCTGTAAAGAGCCTAGTGATTATTTCTTTGTGGGCAGAGAGGGACTCGAACCCTCAATCCTTGCGGAACCAGTTCCTAAAACTGGCGTGTATACCATTCCACCACCTGCCCATCGAATTGTGATTACTATACTTACTACATAATGTAAATTTGGTGCTGGGGTGAATCTACCATTTTTACCAGCCTTTGGCTGGCCACCACCGCAGCATATGAGATTTTCATATTTGTGGCTTTCTCGATCATTCCCTGCTCAGTTCGGGAAATGAACTTGCGCTGCGAGAGATCTCAAAAACCACGAATATGAAAATCAACACCGTTTTTTATCCGAGCTTTGCCTTCGGACCGAAATGCCTGAGGAGATATGCCGCCTCTTCTTTCAATGGACCATCATTGCCATATTCGCCATGATGGCGAGTATCATCGCCATAGGTTTCTTTCTTTTGGTCGAGATGGAAATTGACGGTGATATCTCTTCCTGTCATTTTCGTATACGCGTGAAAACGGGGATAGCCGGCGCGGGCAAGCGGTCGGATAAAGCTCATTTCCTCTCCGTCTTTGCGCTGGAAAGTATATCCGGCTCGACGGAAAATCGTGACAGCGTTATCGGTCGGTTCAGTGATGATGATTTTCATATTTTTCCTCTGTTGATTGTTTCTATATAAAGTAGAACGTAATTAGAAAACCT
>CAZIBB010000005.1:0-36102 GCA_964537075.1 uncultured Bdellovibrionales bacterium
TTTTCAGATTGTGCGTCCGGGCACCCTTGACGGTGATCCACTCGGACGGAGCATTGTTTTTTCGGGACATATTTGCAGAAGAGATGAGAGATTAGATTTGAGAGATTTTTCACAGCGGACTCCGCCAGCTGGCGGATCAAAAAGCGGAACGACCGTTGTGAAAAATCAAAAAACACCACGATTCAAGAACGAGTATTCTACCTCTCTTTTCAGAAAAAATCAATACGAGAAACTACCAAGATTCGAGCACCCGATTCTCATCCAAACGTTCCGGATGAAAGACTACCTCGACATTCAAATATTCGGGTTTGCTCATGGTCTTCATGAATTCCTCCTGATTCGAAAACCAATCGAAGCTCGTCACCCAATCCGAACTCCCTCGCTCATTCGCGAGCAAAGATTTCCTATCGCTACGGACGCAAAATGCGAGTATGCCTGCGGTCAGTCCCCCATGTGACCCCTTCATGATGCCCATCTTCCCCAATCGTACATATCCGATGCCAAACTCCTTCGCGAGTTCTGCAATCACGAGGAAAAACTCCGGAAAATAATGCACGTGTTCATGCGAATTCAGTCCATCTGGCAATCGTCCGAAACGACTCTGAAATAAAATAATCTGGCGACGCCATTCACTCCGTACTTTTTCCTCATTCACATTCCCGATGAGCCGGCGGATACAGAAATTTATCCCGCGCTTCAAAGCGCCGCCAGTATCCTCATGCCCGCTCCGCAAAAGATGGATAAGCTCGAGATGAATATCAACAGCGACACCCGTCCGGAAAAGAGCCTGCATATCCTCATCCGTCACGCGCTCGGAAAACACCGCGACCCGATCGAGGAGTCCTTTTCGTGCGAGCTCGAGGATCGGCTTCGAGGTTTCCCTGATACCATAATCATCGGCCGCGATAATCAGTTTCTTTCTCAATGCGCCATCCATACGTTCATATCATTTCATTATTTTCCCATTTCGTATCGACACGCCTTCGCTTTTCAAAAGCGCAACCTTTTTTTCCATACCGCGATTATATTCCCCCGGCCAACCATCGCTTCGAATGACGCGATGACACGGTACGGCGGCATTGAAATTCTGTTTCATCAGCGTTCCCACCGCACGGGACGCCTTCGGATACCCAGCCCTTTCCGCGACTTCCCCGTATGAGAGCACCTTCCCCCGAGGGATACGGCGCACCACTGATAGTACTGAGTCTCGAAAGGATTTCATACATTCAGTATAACTGCCCCACAAATTTCCATCAAACTATGCTCACTGTCATCCCGGGCTTGCCCCGGGATCTAAAAAGCTTATATGAGAGGTTTGAGACCTGGATCCCGGGGCAAGCCCGGGATGACAAAGCATAAAAAAATACGAACAGAATAATCCATTCGTATTTTCATGAATTTCCGAGAAGAAACTATTTCTTCTCCAAAGCGGTTTTCAATTCCGCCCGGGCGGCTTCCATGGTCGCCTTGAAGGCGCTCATAGCTGCTTCGACCGCGCTGCGACGTGTCTCCATAAGTTTCTTCACATCATCGCGAACTTTTTCCATTTGTGACCGGTCATTTTTCAATGCCTCCCGAGCCGCCTGCATATCGGATTGAAATCGCGAACGGACCTCTGCCGGTGTCTTTCCATTTTCACAAGATAATTTGGCATTGCTCACGGCATCATCGGATGCCTTCTTGAATGCGGCAACCGTCATATCCATCGAATTTTTGCGAGTAGTTACCGAACTATCGACTCCTTTTCGAAATACATCGATTGCGGCGTCAACAGCCTTTCGACGGGCTTCTACCGCTCCCGCCACCGTATTCTGAAACTTTTTCACCGCGGCTTTTTGATCATCGGTCGTCGCCTGCTCATTCAATTTAGCGTACATTTCCGATCGACGCTGATCCTGTTCTGATCTGATTTCCGTGAGACCTGAGGTCCTCTCATCGCGATTGGCCTGCATATTCTCACCATGATTCGACTTGCGATCCTGAAGTTTCCCCTCACGATCAGACATCCGTTCAGTCATTTTCGAGGCCATCTCGGAAAACCGAGTACAGAATGCCTCTTGACGCTTGGCTTCCATCTCAGTTTTTTTCTCTTCACGGTCTCCTTGACGTGCCTCTCTATCCACTTGACGAGCCGCTTGTCGTTCTTCCTGGCGTTCTACAGGAGTCAAAGCCATCGTGACACCGGCAAAAAACATGCCAATCGAGATAATACTTCCCAATGCCAAAAATTTAGTTTTCATTTTCATCATAAAGATTTTTTTAAAACTTTTTGATTACCGCTCCGATGTTCATCGGAGTCTCACTCATTTTCATCATAGATAGTGCCAAAGTCACTGACGATATCCCCCTCTGATTCGATATCGAGAGTCTCACCAAACTCCTCTTCGCTCAATGTCGAATTATCCACATCGATTTCCTTGATGATATCATCGACAACCGCATCCGGAGTCGCCGGCACTTCCTGCATTGCAGCTGGAGAAGTCACCTTTTGTGCGACATCAGACCGACCTCCCTGCTGCATCATGGTCGTCGTCGGGGCCGTCGCTGTCGGAGTGACTGATTGTTTATACACCAATACACCGAGACCGATGATGGCAAGCACGCCGATACCAAAAAATATTTTTTGCAATCCTGTCATATATATTTTTCTTAATTTTAATTACACTGAAAAACAATGAAGAGCCTCGACGCCTACTCTCCTATCGCATTCATTATATCACTGAAGCAATTTTTCGTTCAATGGCGCGGATTTCATCACGGAGAATAGCGGCCGTCTCGAAGTCGAGCGCTTCCACCGCCTCACTCATCTCTTTCTTCTTCAGTTTCATAAGTTTCTTCGGATCCGTATTGAATATCTCCTCATCCAGCATGAGATTCGCGCGCACCGCGCGATCATGCTCGCTTTCCATCTGCTCGGTGATATCATGGATGCGTTTTTTGATCGTGATCGGCGTGATACCATGTTCCGTATTGTAAGCTTCCTGAATACCGCGGCGCGTTCTCGTCGTATCAATAGCTTTCTTCATCGAATCCGTCATCCGGTCGGCATAAAGAATCACCCGTCCGGCGGCATTGCGCGCCGCCCGTCCGATGATCTGAATAAGCGATGTCTCCGATCGAAGAAACCCCTCCTTGTCCGCATCGAGAATCCCAATGAGTGATACTTCCGGCAAATCCAGACCCTCGCGGAGAAGGTTCACTCCGACCAGAATATCGAAGGTTCCCTTGCGGAATGCGGTGAGAATCTTGATCCGATCGATTGTCTTGATATCGCTGTGCAGATATTCAGCTTTGATTTTCTTCTCTTTCAGATACACGCTCAGGTCTTCCGCCATCTTCTTCGTGAGGGTGGTCGCGAGCACGCGTCCACCCTCTCTGATCTCACGTTCCGCCTCGGCGATAAAATCGGCTATCTGCCCGGGATAATCACCGAGTTCCTGTACCCCGCGCACCGCGAGCTCCGGATCAAGCAGCCCCGTCGGACGGATCACCTGCTCCACCAGCTGTGCGCTGACGGATTTCTCATACTCGCTCGGTGTCGCCGAAGTGAAAATGACCGGACCGACCCGTTCGAGGAATTCCTCAAAACGAAGCGGCCGATTATCGAGCGCCGACGGCAACCGGAATCCGAATTCCACCAAGGTCTCCTTCCTCGAACGGTCGCCGGCATACATTCCGCGAAGCTGCGGCAAGGTCACATGCGATTCATCGATTACCGTGAGAAAATCCGGCGAACCCTCCTCCGTATGAAGGAAATATGCGAGCAGAGTGTCCGGAGCGACGCCTTCCGCCTTGCCTGACAAATGCCTCGAATAATTCTCGATACCGCTGCAATACCCGATCTCTTCCATCATCGCGAGATCATAATTCGTGCGTCGTTTCAATCGTTCGTGTTCAAGTACTTTTCCCTGCTTCTCCAATTCCGCAAGTCTCACCTCAAGCTCGGCCCGAATGGAAGCAATCGCACGGCTCTGCGTGTCCTTGTCGGCGATAAAGTGCTTGGTCGGGAAAAGGAAAATGCTCTCCGGCGTCTCGAGGATTTTCTGCGATACCGGATCAACGGTGAGAATCTTCGATATCGTGTTCCCCGAAAGTTCGATCGAATATGAATACCGCTCCGACACCGGCATCACCTCGACGCGATTGCCCATGGCGCGGAACGATCCCGGAGTGAGATCGGCGTTCGTCCGCTCGAAAAAAATCGACACGAGTCTCCGCACGAGAGTATCACGCGTATACTCCATGCCGACCGAGAGACGAAGATTTTCCTCCTCATATTCTTTCGGCGATCCAAGACCATAGATGCATGAGACTGATGCGACGATGATCACATCTTTTCTCGTGAGGAGCGCCTGGGTCGTCGCGTGCCGCAAGCGATCGATCTCCTCATTGATCGACGCGTCCTTCTCTATATAGGTATCGCTCGCGGCGACATAGGCCTCCGGCTGATAGTAATCGTAATACGAGACGAAATAATGCACCGCATGGTCGGGAAAAAACTCCTGATACTCTTCCGCGAGCTGGGCCGCCAATGTCTTGTTATGGGCGATCACGAGTGTCGGTCGGTCAAACGCCCTAATCACATTGGCCGCGGTGAATGTCTTCCCTGAGCCCGTGATCCCGAGCAGAGTTTGAAACCGATTCCCTTTCTTAAGACCGGATACCAGTTTTTCTATCGCTTGGGGTTGATCCCCCGCCGGCTCCCAATCGGATTTCAGTTGAAATATGGACATACAGGAGAAATAAGAGGTGAGATATGAGAGACTAGATATTAGAAATTCAGGAGGAAGTAAGGGAAGAAAAATATAATAACCAAAAGAAAATACACTGTACAGTAAAAAAGACCTCCTGTCACCATACTAAAGTTTTCTGGAATACCACCAGACGCAGAGCCGTTCCCAGAGCCACATGCCCTTACGACGATGATTCCAGAGGAGGAAGAGGAACAGTGCGATTCCGATCGCCGTCGCGACATGGAAAAAGAATTTGATGTCATCGATATCCCGCCAAAGCCGGCCGATCGCCGCGAGTCCGGCATACCCCGAAAGAAGGTACATGAAATCCTTGATAAAATTCCCGGCAAAAGTCAGCATGAGGTACTCCGAGAGGCGCATCTTGATGATTCCGCAGACGACCGAAACCGGAGTCGTCGGAAAAAACGGGATGACACGAAGAAAAAACAGCATGGCCGCATCCTTCCATGTTCCGGTAAATTTTTTCCCGATATGCTCTATCTGCCCGTGCGTCACGCCGAAATATTTTCCGTAACGCGGGACGATCATATCCTCGAGCTTGTCGCCGATGACATAATAGATCCACGCACCCGCCGTCTTCCCGATATTTCCCACAAAGGAAAGCCCAACAAGATTCCAGATGCTCAATCCACTGGCGAAAGCGATCGTCCCGGCCGTTCCCATGACGAGGAGCGACGGAATGGGACTGATGATTTCTTCGGCGAAAGAACCGATGAAGACGAACCATGGCAAGGAAACGATTTCCGAAAGATGTCTCAACCACAATTCCGAAAAGGCGAGAAAATGCATAAGAGCCTGCCCTCAAGGATTATTTCTTCAGCTGTAGCTGATGCGTCGCGACCGTTTCCTTAAATTGGGAAACCATGACATCGCTCTCTGTGACCGTAATGATGCTAAGGAGGGTACTCAAAAGAGCGACGAAGAGAATCGCCAACACGCTTGAAATATTCTGATGAAAGTCAAAATTCATATGACGTGAATCACTGAAGATGAGGGGCATCATTTTTCATACCCCTCTCCTTGTCTAATTCTCCCTGCTTCTCGACAAACTCGCCGATATCTTCAATACCGATAGTATTCGGGACGGTTTCCGGCTTTGTCAATCCGGTCTGATCTCCCGGAGTGACTACGGCGACATCCTCAGTCTGCGGAGCCTCCTCAAAATTTCCCATAGGTATCATGATTAAGAATCCTTCATCAGTATATCATCTCTTCCGCCATCCGGACAAAATATCGTCGATCACCTGCTCATCATCGCAGCCGAATTCCTTCTGCGGCGAATAGAAATGTTTCGTTATCCCCGTACAGCCGTTATTGTCGATCGAGAGACGGGCGAGTACCGGAAGGAGAAATCCGACATCGCGACGCGTAAAAAAGTCATACAGCTGTTTCAGCGTGTTCGCACGCTCACTACTGTCCATTCTCGTGAAATGACTCATATCATCTCCCACTTTTCCGCTCCAATCCAGATTGATAAACACATTCTCCACCTTCTTCGCGAATCGATCATTCCACAGAAGTGCCCAGCACCAATCCCCTCTCTTCTGCCACCACCGAGGATGACATTCGGCATTGCGGGGAAATTTCCCGAAAGCATCAATACCCACGCCGCCCTCGACATAATCAAACAGCCCCAGGTACGAGACATCATCGATGTCATTAGTCTGCGCCCCGACGACGATATTCATGCCGAGCCATTCCGCATACACCCGCATATCCGTGACAATGATTCTCGCCCACGCCGGATCCAGATCCTTGGACTCCTGATAGGATATCTGCCCGAACAGGAATGACTGTATACCCATATCCATGGCTCGCCGCGTCACCTCGCGAAGATATTTCCGATATTCTTCGCTTCCGAACGATGGCCTGCAGGTATGCTCACCCCAAACATTATTGGTGCCTTGCCGACACATATCCCCGAAATCAAAAAAACGATTCTCTTCCGGAAAGAAATATTTCTCATTTTTATTGAGAGCCTCCGCGAGAAACATCCCATAGACGATATCATCCCGTTTCACATCTTTTTTGATTTCCAGGGCCTTGTCGAAGTCAGGCGCTTCAAGCCAGGTTTCCAAAGCCCGATGAAGATAATAACATTTCGATGTATTGATATATTTCACCATATCCTCTCTCTGATTCCCATAATCAGAAAGAAATCCATCCGCAACACAACCGAGATGCTTCATCTTTTCCATATCGGGTTTCGGCGGAGCGACGAAAAGCGGTTTTTCCTTCTCCGCAAGAGCGGCCATTGCCAGTTCACGCTCACGTCGTATCTCACGCTGCATTTCGATTTCCTTCCGGGTAGTATCCAACTTTATTTGCGCGACCTCGAGAGAAAGTGCACTTTGCCTCTGACTTCCCTGTATGCTCCTCCATTCCAGAAGAGCGAAAACCATCCCGATGATCGAAATCACGAGGAGGCAAAGACACATGCGCCAAAAAAACTTTTCACGATTCATGTATCCATTTTACACCCAATCCATACTGATAAATAGTTTTCACTCGGGAGCAAGCTCCCGCCACAGGATTATCCCGCCAATCGGGATAATCTGTTTTCGGCAGCAAGCTGCCGAGTTTTCAGTTTGTTGCCGTCACTCGATCGGAAACGAAGAGTAAGAACTTTCGTTTCACTCACTCGTTTAGGCAATAAACAGTGCGGGCATTGCAAGAAAACATATCCTTTCGTATAATAGAAGCAGAGAAAAGAAACGAGTTAAACAAACATAAAAAATACCTGGGACAACCCCGGGAGATCGCTATGTCAAACGCTATTCACAGCGCTCACGACGGAGAAACCAAGGAGAGCGCCGATCAATCACAGAAAATCCAATCACTCCGGGAAATGATCAATACCGCCGAGCGTACCATTCAGGGTGCCAAAGCGATGCTCTTACAATTAGAAGGGAAGAAGAAAACCGGTCGCCCGCACAAACTCAATCCGGAGGACGGTACGGTGATCGAAGGTACTTTTGACGGCCAGATCATGTTCGGTTCGGACAGCAAACAATATCCTGTTCCCGCCAATTACGCATCCAAATCCAAACTCGTCGAAGGTGATATACTCAAACTCACCATTACGGGCGACGGGTCTTTCGTCTACAAACAGATCGGACCTATCGAGCGTCGCCACATCATCGGCGTCGTAACCCAGGATGAAAAAGGAAATTATTATATCGTCACCGAAGGCACGCCCTATCGAGTCCTCCTCGCGTCGATCACCTATTTCAAAGCCGAACCGGGAGATGAAGTGGCGGCACTCATCCCTCGCGATCTCCCCTCAAGTTTCGCCGCTCTCGAAAGCGTTCTCCAGAAAGGCCGCTACGCGGAAGATCTTCCGGTCGCCAAAGTCTCCTCTGATGCCACGTTTCATAATTGGAAAACGAATCTCAAGACCGGCCTCCATACCGATCACGAGGAAGTCGATGCGGAACCGAATCATCATGCCAAGGCTGTTCCCAGCGAAACCAGCGATCCGACCGTTCTCGATGACTGGGTGCATGCCATGAAAAAAGAAGGCGTGAACGAAACGATGCCGACACCGGCCGCAACAGAGAATCCCCAGACGACAGAGGCCCCTGCAAACGATCTCTCCTTCCTCGATGAATGGGTACGTGATATGGAATCCGTCGAAAAAGAGCTCAAAGAAAAAGAAGCTTCCGTAAAAGAATAACTCCACCCTTAAGGAACTGTCTAAAATCTCATGTCTTGAGAAAATATTCAGATTTCGAGCGAAAACCCTGAAGAAGTGAGGAGGACTATCATGATAATCCGACGAGCTTTGAAGGGTTTGCAGCCGGAATCTGAGCATTTTCTCAGACAAGCGCGGTAAGCTTGCTTTGCATGCGCGGTGAGGATTTAGACAGTTACTAAACACTTGACACATGGATCTCTCTAGAGAACGACTTCTTCGGGTGGCCACGCAATTTTCGAAATTCGTCCTGATTGGCGGAATAAATACTGTCATCGATTTTGCCGTACTCAATATCGAAATCAAATTGACAGGCATCACGAGTGGCTCCGGTCTTTTTGTGCTGAATACGATTTCTTTTTTTGTCGCCGTCATCAATAGCTATTTCATGAACAAATATTGGACATTCCATGATATTACCCGCAAGCGGGAAGAGACCAAGTTCGCCCAATTTATCGCCGTCAGCGTCGTGGGATCGGGCATCAATAGCAGTATCGTCGCTGGTATCACGACTTTCGTTGCGCCGATGTTCGGGGTCTCCCCCGTCCTTTGGGCCAATATCGCCAAACTCCTGGCTACCGGCATCTCCCTCGTCTGGAATTTCGTCGGATACAAACTCTTCGTTTTCAAAAAATAATCAAAACAGAGTTTAGAGGATAGGAAATAGAGTTTAGAAACAGAAAACGGTCGTCTTCCCTGACGGCTTTTTCATTGGTATACTTACCAAGAGGTGAGAGGTGAGTAAATAGAGATGGGAATTTCTCATCTAAGAATTCCAATCCTTATCCTTATCCTCATCCCCTCGCCCCTAATCTTTATTTCCTAATTTCTCATTTCTAAACTCTCTCCTCTATTCTCTAATCTCTTCCTCTATGTCTTTCTCTCGAAAATATCGCCCGCAGTTCTTCGCTGACGTTATCGGTCAAGACACCACTGTTCGTATTCTGAAAACGAGTATCGCCAAAGGGAAGCCCGGTCATGCCTATCTCTTCACCGGTTCCCGCGGTATCGGAAAAACGACGCTCGCGAGACTCTTCGCCAAGGCCGTCACATGCAGCAACAATACCGATGGCGAGCCCTGCGGGAAATGCGAACACTGTCTCCTTATGCAAGGCAATCGTTCACTCGATATCATGGAAATCGATGCCGCCTCAAATACCGGCGTCGATAATATCCGCGAGCTCAGAGAAATGGTGAAATTTCCGCCGGCGCTCGCTCCCTACAAGATCTACATCATCGACGAAGCGCACATGCTTTCGATCGGAGCCTGGAATGCCCTCCTGAAAACGCTCGAGGAACCGCCAGCTCATGTCATCTTCATCTTCGCGACGACCAATCCGAGGAAGGTTCCTGGAACCATCATTTCCCGTTGTCAGCGATTCGATCTCGGACGATTCTCCATCTCCGCCATCAGGATCAAGCTCGAAAAAATCGCCAAGGAAGAAAAGATTCGGATCGATGAAGAAGCACTTCTCCTCATCGCTTCCGCGGCCGAGGGAGGCATGCGCGATGCCGAATCGCTTTTCAATCAGATCGCCACGATCTCCGGAAAAAAATCCATTACCTCAGAAGAAGTAACCCTCCTTCTCGGACTCACTGGACGGGATGTCGTCCTTTCCTTCTTCCAAACACTCACCACCGAAGGACTTCTCCCATCACTCCTCTTCGTCCGAACGCTCACGGAAAAAGGAATCATCATCCCGGACTTTCTCGATACGACCCTCGATATCCTGAGACTCCTTCTCCTCATCCGTGCCGGCGTGGAAGAAAAAAATCCGGCCTTCGACGTCCTCACCCAGGAAGAAAAGAAAATTCTCTTCGCACTCGGAGAATCTCTCTCGCTCGACAGGATCATCGCGCTTATCGAATATTTTCAGATCGCAGCGCGCGACGCGAAGAATACTTCACTCCCCGAACTCGCCCTTGAAATCGCCATCGCCAAGGGAGCGAATCGATCCGAAGGAACGACGGTGCAGGAGGAAAAAACGCCTCCACCCACACCTCCAAATATACCGAAAAATCCGACCGTCTCATCGATCGCGCCGACACCCCCATCGAACGATATTCCTGTGATAAAGCCGGCAACCGCTCTCGCAGAGAAAAAAAACGAAATCGCCTTCATCCCGCTTGAAACCATACAGAGCAAATGGAAAAATATTCTCCGTGAGGCACTTCGACTCAATGCGTCTCTCGCGCTCGGACTCACGAACTGTTTCATCTCCGATGTTTCAGGAAATCGCATCACGCTCACCGTTTCCTTCACGTTTCATCGCGATCAGCTCATGAAACCAGAGAATCGTTTGACGCTTGAGAAAGCCTTTGATACCATTCTTGGGTCCGTTCCCGAAATCACCGTCGTGATAGCCGGAAGCGAAAAAAACGAAGCTTCCGCGACCGACACAGCAAAAGAACCCCTCCTTTCTAAAGCCATGGAGCTCCTCGGAGGAAAACTCGTCGAAGAAGGCGCCTAATCAAACAACAAATAACGGTTAACAATCAGCAAATAACAGCTAACGAACAATGTCATCCCGGGCTACGACCCGGGATCCAGGTTTTTTGTTTCATGTTCACTGTTAGTCGTTTTCTGCTTACTGTTATTTGTTCTCTGTTCACTGATTATTGGGGAGTCGCCAAGCGGTAAGGCAGGGGCCTTTGAAGCCCCCATGCGAAGGTTCGATCCCTTCCTCCCCAGCATATAATTAAATCCGCACCCGATTCATTTGGGTGCGGATTTAGTTTTATATTGAGAGGAAGGGATCGAACGAGGAAAGGGGTCGGGAAAACATCTGTTTGCCCGTTTGGGGTGACCTCGCCTTTGGCGGGGATTAGAGGGTGGAAACCCTATAAAACGGAGGTTTCGTATGTTATCATACGAAAGCGAGTAGTGAGATTCCCCTTCCTCCCCAGCTATTTTATGAAACTCTATCTATCATCGTATAAAATTGGGAATCAGCCAGAAAAGCTTTTGGCATTATTCCCAGATAATAAAAAGGTAGGTTATATACCGAATGCCTTAGATTTCACAAAGGCTGACCCGGAGAGAAGAAAGAAACATATTGAAAGCGACATACAAAGTTTAATTGATCTTGGATTTCTAGTAGAATTACTTGATTTGAAATATTATTTCGATAAAGAAAATGAACTTAAAGAGAAGCTACAGGATTTAGGAGGGATCTTTATAAGCGGTGGAAATACCTTTATACTTCGTCAGGCAATGAGACTAAGCGGTCTTGATACCATTCTGCAAGAGTATAAAAAACGTGAAGACTTTGTTTATGCGGGCTATAGTGCCGCAGGATGTGTGCTGTCGCCGTCTTTGAAAGGATACGCTATCGTAGATGATGCGACGGATCTCCCTTATGCAAACCAAAAGGAGACAATATGGGAGGGTCTTGATCTGATTGACTATGCTTTTTTGCCTCACTTTGATTCTAATCACCCAGAATCTGAAGATATTGCAAAAGAGGTACAATATTGTACCGATAATAATATTCCGTACAAAACATTACGTGATGGTGAAGCGCTCATTATTGAGTAAATAAGTTCCAACATCGTCCCAGAGCCTCAGCATATAATTAAATCCGCACCCGATTCATTTGGGTGCGGATTTAGTTTTATATTGAGAGGAAGGGATCGAACGAGGAAAGGGGTCGGGAAAACATCTGTTTGCCCGTTTGGGGTGACCTCGCCTTTGGCGGGGATTAGAGGGTGGAAACCCTATAAAACGGAGGTTTCGTATGTTATCATACGAAAGCGAGTAGTGAGATTCCCCTTCCTCCCCAGCATACATAACAGGTATTTACCCCAGGGCAAGCCCTGGACCCAAAAACGAACTGATGTTCGTTTCTGTCCGCGGCAAGCCGCGGGGTATTCACCCGATGTTACCGTCGCTCGCTCGGAATCGAAAGTAAGAACTTTCGATTCACTCACTCGCTAGGTAATAAATTTTCTCCTGCCCTATGGTAAAGTTTGTCCTTTGGCTTCAGGAAGCGCTCATCAATATCAGCATCGCTCTTCTGGTGGCTCTCCCATTTTCAGGATTTTTCTTTGTAGACGGACCCCCCTACCTATATCAGGGATTGCTCTTCAACTTCTCATTCTTCGCCGTTTTTTTGACGATGATCATCCGCCCGCTTGCGGACATCTTCGAACAAAACTGGCTCAGGAATCTCGTGATACTCCGGAAAGGGCTCGGTATCCTTTCGGCATCGATCATCGTCGGCTTCGCTCTGGGCAAGATCATTGATCCCGAATCAGCCTATCTTTCGATGATGTTTTCATCCCGATTCTTCTCCTTCACCAATTATGCATTCTTCGCGCATATCGGCGACGTTTCCGGACTGATACTCCTCCTCACGTCCAATGTACTCTCGCAGCGACTCCTCAAACGCAACTGGAAACGCGTCCAACGCCTCGCCTACGTGTATTTCTATGCCGGCGGTATCTATGAGGCATTCGCGCTCTCAAACACTTTCGCAGAAGTGGCGCTCTGGATCGTCACCATACTCACCATTTTCGCCTGGTGGATCAAAATCTACCGACAAAAACAGCGCGCCATAACCTTCAACCAGTCAATTTGACTGGTCTTTTTTTCCCTCTAAAAACGACCATCTCAGACTTTCCTGAAAACCTTGCTATAATAAATGGTATTAACCCCGGTCGGATTTTTCTATACTCACAAGTTTTTTCAAAAATAACCGGCAGATAAACTCTGACAAGATATGATACTCGAAACCATCGAAGATATCCAGACCATCACTCAAGATATTCTCGAAAAAATAAATAATCATGATTCCACTCCGGCAGATCATACCGATCTCATGCAAAGACTCCACACCTTACGGGTAGATTTGAAGTCTCTTCTCGATTCCAAAGAAGCCATGTACGACATGGTACCCGTTTTCATCATGCGACAATGGACCCTCGCAAGCATCAAGAAATCACTCAGGAAAATCGCACTCGCAGAACAAGCTCTTGCTCTGTCATCCGATGACACATTTTTGCACGAAGCAAACACCGCTTCTCTTTGGGCATATCAAGCGACATCAATACTTTGCTTGAGAGGTATTTTACAGGAAATCTACTCTAACATGGATCGTTTTGTTTTTGATCGCCAAGCACTGAGACAGGGTGACGTCGTCCTTTCCTATAAGACGGCGACATACCTCAAAAAAGACTTTCTCGCGAGACTTGTCGCCATCACGACAGGAAGCTCCGTCACTCATTCATACATCACCGCGGAGTCCGGGATTACAGCCAAACTCCTCTGCTCCAGTCCTGATCTGAACGGGGTGAATCTCCTGTCGGCCTTTCCTCAGCAAGGCGAGATCTACATCATCATGCGCCTGAAAAATACGAGTGCTCCGTACGCAAAACATATTGAAAATTCTATCGAAATATGGAAAGAGCGCATCAAATCAAGGTTTACCTGCAAATTTTCCGAATCCAAATCATGGATCGCGAGCGCATTGGGGCTCATCTATGTCCTCTCGGTCTATATATTCCAAAGACCGATCATCATCAAAAATTTTGCAAAAAACAGGCCTGGTCTTTTTTGCAGTGAAATCGTCGATAACATCTTCAAAGAAGCCGGGATTCTCGTGACACCGCGGAGCGAATATCCCTCGCTCATCGGACCGGTGGAGTTCTTTCATTCCCCCTATCTCGCCCTTCAGGGTTTCATCATAAACGAAGAAGACCGCGAAACTATCAAAGAGGAATTAATCGATCAATTCGATCTTCGTTGATGCCTGTACGATACGTCGACCGATGAACTTATGGAGAAAATAGCCGAGAATAATGCAGGCAGCCGTTATATTCAAAGCAACTTGGATGTTTTTGAACGTCTCCAATACGAGGGTAAATCCCTTTCCTGAGCTCCACCCAACCAGAGTGACAATCGGCGCCCAGAAGAAATTCACGCCCAGACAATACCAGACGAATGTCTTCAATTGCAAACGCTTTTTTGACAGATAGATGATGCAGAGGATGGTGATGCCGGAAATAAAGCGGGCGAGAAAAAAAGTTTTGAACGGAGATTTGGCAATCGTTTTTTCAATCCGTGAAAATAGACGGTTCTCTTTCTCTTTTTCGAAAAACCAGCTATTGAGGAAATTGAAGAATCTGGTCCGCGCAAAGAGAAACCAGAAGAGCTCTCCTATGAGCGCCGTTACCAGACCGATAGCGACAACCTCAAACGGACTGATGATCCCCTGCGCTGACAGGAAAGCGAAAAGCAGAACCGCCGGCTCTCCTCCGAGCAGACAAACAAGAAAAGCGATCACGAGAATATGCTCATGAAAAACATTCATGAAGTACAGCCTCATCATATCTGGTGCGAGAATAACCAGCCAAATATCATTCAAAACGGCGATTTGCCTTTCATAATTGACGAGCAGCACCCACCCGACGAACAACGCTATGACTACGTGTATCAGAAAATGGCTCCATACATCAAATCGTGAATGATGCTTCAGATAAAAAGTTACCGACAAATATACTTCCCAAAGGGACAGGACAAGGGCGATAAAAAAACCGATAAATTCTTTTTCAAGCAGGTAATCTGCGGTTATCAAAAGAATACATCCGACAACAATGAGATTCAATGCATTGCTGATCCTCTGCAGCTTGAAATGGGCAAGCAACGGAAAAAGCTTGGGAATGATGTGTTCGATGATTCCTGGCCTTACCAAAAGAATGATCCCGCAGACAAGATATAAAAAAGAAACCAAGTAATACGCCGAATACAAAAGTGTCTCTGCCCACATAGGATAATATGCTATAATTTATCCAATACTAGCATATATTCTTTATCTTACCCATATGGGCAATCCGAGAAAGATACGCCTTCGCAACAAAATTGCCTACCATATAGCAAGGCATTTTCCCATGCGATTCAGGCTTTCCGATCTGGAAACCATGTCATCCGAAACCATCATGGATTTCGGGGAATTATCCGTCATTCCTGCATTTCAAAATGCAGCACAAACGCTTCCTTTTTACAAAAAGATTCTGCAAGAAAAATGTGTTCATGCCGCTGAAATACGCACTTTGGAAGATTTTTTCCGTCTCGTGCCAATTTTGAGAAAAACCGACATCTTCCCTGTTTTCACCGCGAACGACATCTGTCAAAACGGAAAAATTGACGACATGCGTTCCTCTATCGTCACCTCCGGCACATCAGGTATTTTCGCATACGGTCTCCTGACAGCCGAGGATGCGGTATTTCAACAGAAAATGATCGATGCCTTTTTCGATTACTACTTCGACGCGAACAATGAGCCCCCCCTCATCATCAACGCACTCGCAATGGGTGTCTCATTCGCTTCCAGTTATCCGGTCATCAACACAAGCGTCCGATCCGACATCGTCATACATCTCATAAAGACTTTTCATTCCTTTTACAAGAAAATAATCATCATATGTGATCCGAACTTCGCAAAGAAAATAGTCGAGGATGGCAGTGCCAATGACCTTCCATGGAAAACGCTTCCCGTTTCTTTCATCACTGGGGGTGCCTGGTTCCCGAATAGCCTGGCGCAATACATCATTTCCAGGGTTCATGACGGAACAGCTAAGGAAACAGACTCCTTTCTCGGTACCATGGGGCTCACTGAAATCGCCCTGAATATTTTCAGCGCACCGAGCGAGCTGATTGCCATACGAAATATCGTACAAAATGACAATGAAATACTCCATGCTCTTTTCGGCGAAAAAGAAACTGTTTGTCCAGAAATAATGTATTATTATCCGACACGGACATATATAGAGATCACCGATTCGGACAACCGCGGAAGAGGAAACATCACAATTTCCAATCTCGATACGAAAACGAAAACGCCGCTCTTCCGTTATGACACCGGCGATAGTGGCGAATTTGTCGACAGAGATGCTCTCCGGAACTTGCTGCACAAAAAAGGACATGTCATTTCCCCGAAGCTTCAATTGCCGCTCATCGCAATATTCGAGAGAGGCGAGGGCAGCCCACACCCAGCACTTGCTTCGGTAGCAGAAGTCAAAGAGGCGCTTTTTCGGACGGCCGGTCTCGCATCATGCTTCACTGGCCACTTTAGGATCCGGAGGGATGCGCAAGTCATCGAGGTACAGCTCGAAAAAAATATTAGGGAGAATCATGAACTCCAGGTCGGCATCGAGACAAATATCAAAGATGTCTCCGGAAAGCAGTGCGCGGTCAAGCTCATCCCTTATGATGAATTCTCGAGTGACGTCGGATTAGATTACGAAAGAAAATGGAAACATATTTCATAAATTTTCAGCAGGTCGTCATGGCGGCATTTTTCTATCTTCGTGATGTGCCGTTTCCTATTCTCCTGACGCATATCGCCATAGTAATCATGCTCTATTATGTTCTTCGGATATCGCTTATCCTCATGACCGTATATTTCATAGGGTTGTGGCGAAAGAAAATCAAACCGGAAAGAACTCGCTTCTCAGAATCCGGGCACGCGGAGAAACGAATTCTCATCGCTGGTGACAGCACTGCAGTCGGAACGGGCGCGAATGATATCGCGGGAACATTTACAAGTATGTTTGCAAAAGATTTCCCGAACACGAATATTTCCAATGTCGCCACAAATGGAGCACTGACCCAAGATATACTAAAACAATTCAAGGGAATCAAATATCTGGAGCAAGATATCATTATCATCAGCACGGGAGGAAACGATATCTGGAGCCTTATCACCATGAAAACACTCCGGGAAGATCTTACGAGCGTCCTGAACCTTGCCAAAATGATGAGTGGTGAACATGTATTCATCCTCTTCTTCGGAAACATCAGTTCGATATACCTCTTACCATATTTCGCAAGGAAATTACTTACGCGAAGAGAGAGAAAAATACTGCAAATTTTCAAAGACGTCTGCGAACAAGAGGGTGTCAAGCTTCTGGAACTCTTCACGAACGAACAGGATAATCCCTTTATCGAAAATCCAAAACGATACTTTTCTGCAGACAGACTTCATCCGAGTGCCGACGGATATGCGCTCTGGTATGAACACATTCTCACAGCTCTGAAAAAAAACAAATATCTTTCATAAAAAAATAATGGGTATTGACCCGATATTATCGTCGCTCCCTCCGGAGGCGGGCAGGCGCTCAAAAGTAAAAGCCAGAACTTTCACTGTACTCACTCGCTTGGTAATAAAATCCTATGGAACAAAATCTCATCCAGCGACTCGATGATCAAGAGAAAAAACTCGACGCGATCTATGTATCGGTCGAGAAGACACGGAAGTATTTTCAGTGGACGCTCATCGCGACCATCATCATGTTCGTGCTGCCCTTGATCGGTATCGCCGCCATCCTCCCCTGGTTCGTAAATACCATGATGTCGGCTTATTCGATATAAAATCTATGGACTTCTTCATCATCTTCGTGAATACTCTCGGTATGACACTCGGCGTCGGATCCTCCACCTATGCGATCACCTTTTTTCATCAATCCATCGCCGATGGGAAAATCGATGATATCGAGAAACGATTTCTCCACACGGTCTATTTCCTCCTCCGCACCGGGATGATGCTTCTCTTCGTGAGTTATGCCGCCCAAGGATACCAAGTCGCCACCGGACTTTCTATCCCCGTCGGTACCGACACCCTCGCAATACAGGCAACGCTCCTTTCCATCATCTTCGGCAATGCCGTCCTCATGGAGAAGAGGCTCATCGCTATGTGGCTCGGGCCGGCGATTGCCGGCGCTTCTTGGTATGGTATCTTCTTCGCATTCGTACTCGACCTCTATCATTTTTCCTATCCGATTCTCCTTACCTGGTATATTGCGCTCATCGTCATCTTCATCATTTTTCTCAGAATCCTCCGGGAGCTTCTGGTAAAAAAATAATCTCGAGCACGCAACAAAAAAACGCCACTCGGCGTTTTTTCATCATATCTTTTGAGAGAGGAGAAACGAATATCTGTTTCTCCAAAAAAAGAATAGTCCGGCTCGGACGTTGTCACCCAAGCCGTCCTCCAGCACTTTGCCCCAGGTTTTCCTCCGGCGTAAGTTGATAGGAGAGCTCTCCTGACCTGCGAAGTTATCCCTAGAATAACGCGGGCCTTCATTCACACTTGGGTTTTCGTGCGAAAAAGTGAAGGTATACCGCTCCCCTGGCCTAGACGGCTCTTGGCAAATCATCCCATCATTGATGCTATCAACGAAGATGCTGGTAGGAAATTTTCGAGATCATTATCTCTCAAGAAACATGATGATTCCTTTCATTAGAGCTACTCTACATTTCTACTTGAGCTTTGTCAATGCTGATGCATCACCAGCGACATAGCCAGTCGTAAAACAAAGCTGTAGACTGTACCCGCCCGAAGGCCTATCAATATTGAGGATATCACCCACCAAAAAAAGATTCGGGTAAAGGCGCGACTGCATGCTTCTAAAATCAACCTCTTGAAGTGCTACCCCGCCGCTCGTCACGATGGCCTTTTCGGGGCCGAGGAGTCCGTCTACCTGCAAACGGAAATCCTTCAAAAGTTTCACGAACGCGAGGCGCTCTTCCTTCGTGACGCTATTCACTTCTTTTTCCGGATCAATACTTGAGAGTCGAATGAGTACCGGAACGAGCAACGGTACGACAATTTCCCGCAGGACATTCTTTATCTGCTTATTCAAGTTTTCAGAAAAAACTTCTTGTATCTTCATGTCCAGAGTCTTGATATCAACGGTCGGAAAGAAATCCACTGACACTTCCGTCTTACCATATTTCAATGATTCCCCAATATCCTTGCTCATATTGAGAATGAGTGGCCCGCTCAGGCCGAAATGTGTGAAGAGGAGCTTTCCCCTTCTGCTCATCTGCTTTTCCCTCTTCTGAAAAAGGGAGCATTTGGCATCATCGAAACTTAGTCCCGAGAGATCCTTGATCCAAGACTCCTTGACCCGGATAGGCACGAGCGACGGATCCGGATCGATAATCGTATGACCAATAGCCCGAAGCCACCGGAACCCATCCCCAGTCGAACCCGTCTCCGGATGAGATTTTCCGCCCGTAGCGAGGATATACCGCTGTCCGAGTATCTCCGTACCATCGGACAGCACTACTCCCGCTATGAGGCCTTCCCCAGCCTGAATCGAAGCCACGACACTCCTCGATTGCACCACTACACCACCATCCTTCATATACCCCTCCAACACATCAAACACCGATTGAGAGCGATCGCTCACCGGAAAGACCCGATTCCCATCCTCGATCTTCGTCGGCATATTCCGAGTATGAAAAAACTGAAGCGTTTCCGCGACACCAAACTTCGAAAACGGTGAATAGAGAAATTTCGCCGCTTCCTTATACTTCGCCAAAAAATTATGCAAATCCGGTTCGGCATTGGTCAGATTGCAACGCCCGCCTCCGCTGATGAGAAGCTTTTCACCAAGCCGCGAATTTTTTTCAAGCAGGATAACGCTCGCACCGTTTTCTGCCGCGCGGCCCGCCGCCATCATACCAGCCGGCCCGCCGCCGATCACGACCACATCGAATTGTTTTTGGAAAACCATATATGAAAATCGGTCTTGAAAAAATTTCCTTCAAAAAGAATCCTCGTGATGCCGGTTGGCGCCACGAGGAAATCCATGGAGACATCACTGGTCAGTTCTGCTGTTCCTCGGTCGAAGGAGAAGGAGGAGGAATGAATATCTCGCACCAACGCTCCCAGAAAGTAACAGTCAGACCGAGAAGATACAGCGGTCCGTACAACGGCGATAGCGGATTCATGGCACTCTCCCGAAATGCAGATCTTTCTGCCCCCTCAGTATACTCTTTTTTTTGAAACTTACAGGCTACCCAGGTCAAGTACCTCATCAATACGGATCTCCGCCACGAAATCAGGGACGTGCGAAACAAGTATCATTGCTCCTGTATATCGATCGAGCGCCTTGGCAATAACCGGGATATGACGGAAGTTGATATGATTGGTCGGCTCATCGAGAATGAGAAGGTTCGGTTTCTGGAGAACAAGGCGTGCGAAAAGCAAAAGGCCTTTCTGACCCTCGGAAAAACTCGCAACTTTGTTTCGCAGAAGTTCCGCGGTAATAAGAAATCGCCCAGCCGTCCGGAAGACATCCTCATCCGTACCACCTTCCATCACATCGGAGAGAGCCTGAAATCCCGTGCGATCGAAATCCAAAGTCGAAAAATCCTGACGGTAATATCCGACCCGAGCCTCCGGAGAAATCTCCACCCGCTCCGAATTTCCCGAAGCCAAATCCTGAAGAAAAGTGCTCTTGCCGATGCCATTCGGCCCGGAAATGAGGAGGTGCATATTTTTCTTCAGAGTAATATTCACCGGCTTCACCTGCGCTTCATGATTCTTGATCACCGATACGGACTTTATCTTCACGATATTCCCCGGCATCTCGGGCGCGGTAATAGTGAAATCACCAAGTGTTCGATCCTCCTGGCGAACATCAACCTTATTATCCTCCAATTCTTCCGCAAGCGTACGCATACGCTTTGCCACGGCACGAAGTTTTCCCCCTTTATTGGCAAAAACGTTTGCCTGATCTTTCTTGTCTTGAATCGTCCGTTCCAAACGAACATTTTCCCTTTGCTCCTTCTCAATTCGCTTGGCGATCTCAGCGATCACATCATAATAATCTCCTGAATATTGTTCGATCGTGTGCGTAAAAACATCAAGATAGAGCACACCATGCGTAAAGGCATTCAAGAAATCCGCGTCATGCGAAATAACGATACATGTTTTTTCATAAGCAATGAGAAATGCCGTAAGGTGTTCAATACCGGCGGTATCAAGATTGTTCGTCGGTTCATCGAGGAGAAGAATATCCGGATTCTGAATAAGCGCCGAGGCGAGGAGAAGACGCGCCTGTTGACCCCCCGAAAAAGCACCTACTTTTTTCTCCATCGGTGCATGAAGATTTACTACTTCGAGAATATCATTGACTGCTCCCGCGAGCTCCCACTCCTTGCCCGTGAATACCTTGGCAAAGAATTCCTCGACCGTGAGTTCGAGGTCAGATCGAGGAATCGTCTGCTTGGCGATAGCAACCGTTGCATCGCGATCGATCACCACCTTCCCCATCTGCGGCTTCATTTCCCCGGTAATCAATTTGAACAACGAGCTTTTTCCGGCGCCATTCTGTCCCATCAGGGTGAATTTCATCCCGGCGCGCACCGAAAAACTCACCTCATCCAAAATAGGCTTCTGATGTCCGTATTCGAAGGACACTTTCTCAAACCGCATGACGACATTATCCTTTGCCATAATAATAGAAATAGTATCCTCAATTACAACGGTCGTTCCGCTTCTTGGGCGGTGCGTCCGCTGTAATTCAGAAGATCTGTTTGATAAACAAAAAAACAATTCTTCACTACAACCATCTTCGAAATTGAAGCGGGAGGCCATTCCCTTCAAACAAAAAAACCGATTCATTCGGTAATATGTCAATCATAACACAAATAAAGCCTCACGGCAAATTCCAAGGCGCTATCATTAAACAGTATACGAACTCATTTTTTAAGCAGACGGCGGAATATAAGACGAGCGAGTAGACCAGTATTTATGAGCTACTGGAAGGAAAGAAACGATAACAATACCAATAATAATCGGGAGGAGATACTTATCCACATCAATGGCATTTCCAAGGAAATACCCCGCGAGAATGAGCCCAAATACCCAAACGACCCCTCCAAACACATTAAACAAGAAAAAGTGACGACGATTCATCTTCGCGACTCCGGCGATAATAGGAGCAAAGGTCCGGACAATCGGCATGAACCGGGCGAGAAAGATGGTTTTCCCTCCGTTTTCCTCATAGAAGGTACGAGCACTCTCCGCATGCCGTTTCTTAAAAAAGAACGAGTCCTCCCGAGAAAAAAGTTTTTCTCCAACATGAAAACCAAACTCATATCCAACGAAATTTCCGAGAAGAGCGGAAATGAGAACCGATACGAGCAGAAGTGGGAGAGAAAAAATATCTTGTGAAGCGAGCACTCCCGCAACAAAAAGGAGCGAATCCCCGGGAAGAAAAAATCCGAGGAAAAGTCCTGTTTCTGCAAACACGATAAGGCATACTCCCATTATCCCAATCACCGTAATAAGCTCCGGCAGGCTGATTCCAAAAAATTCCATAAGATATGTCAAGATGATAAATAGTATTTACCCAAGAGCTTGCCTGCCATAGGCAGACAGGCTCCGGACATCGAGACGAGCAAAAGCTCGTTTCGATTTCGCGGTCCCGCTATGGCGGGACGAGGTATTTACCCATATGTTACCGTCGCTCGCTCGAAAGCGAAAGCCTGTCTGCCTTCGGAACGGTAAGAACTTTCACTATACTCACTCGCTCGGTAATAAAAACTTCACTTTATTGTATCAGAAAAACCGGAACTAAAGAAATGATCCGATATGAAAGCCTAAACACCCTTATGTCCGTGTTTCATTATAGAGAAGCGTCGCTATCTTTCGTGGGATCATCCCTTTGCGAAGGAGTTCCGCTACGCCATCCTCAAAAGCTTTTTCCATGCTCCGCTCCCCGAAAGATGCATCGACGATTTCGAGCATATCCTTATTCTGAAGGAATATATCCTCGGCCGTACGCCTCGAATGATCGAAGAAATTCACGTATGACTTGATGACCCCGTCAATCGATTTCAGATACGTGTCGGACTCCAAAAGGGACCGCTTCTTCAATCGTTCGAGCTCCTTCATGGCCTTCTGCGCCATCACCTGTTGTGCGCGATAATAGGCATATCGCTCTATAATCATATCGCTATTTTGCTTCTTTATCCTAAGCATCCTTCTTCCGAAACGGGCTATCAATTCAAACCAGTCCGGTTCATAGGTATCCTTGCCTGTAGGAACCTGCAATTCACCATCCTCTATGCGCTCCTGCTGTATCTCGAGTTTCAATTGGAGCAGGCGGAAAACCTTGTCAGGAATTTCCCGATACATGAACAGGAGTTTCAGGACATATCCCTCTGTCCCGATGGCATAGAGACGTATCGCCCGCTCGAATGCCATCGGATCATCAAGAAGAGCGGTGCCACATTCCTTGCATTCCTTATTCAGATCGGAAAAATATTTCTTTTTCAGAGTTTCATGAACGGTGTCCCGAAGATATCCCTTTTCGAAAAATCCATCCAATTTCCCCAGCGCATGCGAAAAGGCATACGCGCGACTCTGCCGATATTCGGCATTCTCAATGGACGACAACGCATCGAGCTTGAATGAGTGAATCATCTTCCCGATAGTCGTCGCCTTGACGAACAGCGTGAAATAAACACAGCCGATGGTGATCGCCATCAGGAACTCTTTCACGGAAAAATCATATGCCCATCCCGGGAGAGTGAGATTTTCCGGAACGAGGAGTACCATAGTGACCGCCAGCGCACCGCGCAGGCTCCCCCAGGACATCAGATGTTGCCATGACATCGGTATCGGTTCCTCTTTTTTCATCCGATTGAGAAGCCATACGACCGGATAGATTGAGAGCGCGCGGCCGGCCATCACCACGATCACCGCAAAAAATATCGGAACAGCGAACATCCGGAAATCGATAGGAAGATTCGCAAACAGAAGCCCCATAGAAATGAACACCAGGGAATTTGCCAGAAACGCGAAATATCCCCAATACCGCTCGAGAAACGATTCCACGCGTGGAGAAATCTTCGATCGTCCGTAATTTCCGATCACCATCGATGCCATGACCGTCGCGATGATCGATGAGAGATGTATTGAATACCCTCCGAATGATAGCATATGGGCGATCGCCTCGGACAGGATGAAGGTGAGATGCGCTACGAGCATGGTAATCGTCACCTCGGCATGTTCATCCTCTTCGACCCTCTCGAGAATCTTCGCGAAAAGAAATCCCATAAAAATACCGAATGCCACTCCGCCGACAACCATGATCGAAAATGAGAGTATCCCCTCGAGAATGGTCGAGGCGCCATGGAATCCGGTCGTCGCCACGCCGAGTACCACCAGAAATAATGCGAGCGAAGTTCCATCATTGAACAGACTCTCCCCTTCGAAAAGGAATGAAAGCCGCCGAGGAACACCATATTCCTTGAACAAGGCGAGTACAGCGACTGGGTCGGTCGAGGAAATCAATGCTCCGAAGAGGAAGATGACTACCATCGGAATCTCGAATCCGAACGATGAAAGCAAGTACCACAAGACGAATCCTACAAAGGTAGCCGATATAAGAAGACTCACGATGGCAAAGAGTGAGACGGTGCGGATATTGTGCTGCAATTCCCGAATACGCATATTGTAAGCGGATTCGAAAATGAGAATCGGAAGGAAAATATAAAATAAGAGTTCGGGAGTCAGAGTGAATTCCCGTAAAAAGGAAAACGGACCGACGTAGGAGAGCGGAACCAGGAGAGAGCCGACCAGTATGAGGAGGACGGTATATGGCACCCTTATCTTCCTCGCGACATAGTATGTCGCTACCGAAGCCAGAAGCAGCGTAAACATCGAAAGCGTATATTCGAGAGACATATGTTTTTCAAAAAAAATCAGCCAGCCAATTCGGCTGACAAATAGAGGATTTATAACTTCCTATTTATACTCCTTTCAAAAAAAATCGTCAACAAAAAAAAGCCTCCCTGACAGGTGTTAGGGAGGCTTTCAGGACAATTCAAGACGCGTCGATTACTTTAGGGTGACGGTTGCACCAGCTTCCTCGAGCTTTTTCTTGATCGTTTCGGCATCAGCCTTGGAAACCTTTTCCTTAACGGCCTTCGGAGCGGCATCCACGATATCCTTGGCTTCCTTCAAGCCGAGGCCGGTGATTTCACGCACAGCCTTGATCACATTGATCTTCTGATCACCGATAGCGGTCAGTTCGACATCGAATTCGCTCTTCTCCTCAGCAACTTCAGCGGCACCAGCGGCTGGCGCAGCACCCATCATCATCGGAGCGGCGGCTGATACGCCAAACTTCTCTTCGAGTACCTTCACGAGTTCGGAGAGGTCAAGGACGCTCATCTTCTCGATTTCTGCCACGAGCTTCTCAAACTTCGCTGGCACGACAACGGCTTCTTTCTTTTCTTCAGTCATATGATTCTTCTAAATAAATTATTCTAAACTCTATTTCCTATCTTCTCAACTCTCATCTTATTTCTTGCTTTCCGCCACTGCGTCGAGCACTCGCACCAGACCGGAAAGATTGGCCGACAATGTCCGGACAAATCCGCTGATCGGAGCTTGAAGCGTACCAACCAATATCCCGCGCATTTCATCACGGCTCGGAAGTTTGGCGAGTGCCTTCACTTCTTCTGCCGAAAGCATCTTCGATTCGAGCGCACCACCGAGAATCGAAAGCTTCGTTTCCTTATTCTCCTTGATGAAGGTTGCGAGCGCCTTGGCCGCAGAAACCTCATCAGTTGAAAAAGCGACACCCACCTGACCCTCGAGCTTCGTAATATCGGCATCGATGCCGGCATCCTTGAGAGCGATACCGAGAATCGTCTTCTTCAGTACCTGCCATCTGGATCCGCTCTCACGGAGAGCCTTGCGCATCTTATCGAAGTCCTTCATCGTCACGCCCTTGTAGTCAGCGAAGACGAGCGCCTTCGAATCCTTGATCTGCGCGACGACCGTATCCTTCAATACTTGCTTCTCATTTTTTCGCATCATACTTTATTTCTCTAAAAACAAAAACTACGGATGCATCCGTAGTTGAAAGAAACTCGACCATCGCTTGGGAGCGAAGCATTCTTTCCTCATGGGGACTTCTGGTGTCCTTCAACACCCGCCTCATTTCTACGGAACCTATTCACTTGTCCAACTCTGAAAGATCAAATTACTTCGCTATCTTTTCTTTCGTTTCCTCCGCGGCCGCTTCGGCAGGAATCTCTTCCTTCACCTCTTCCTCTGGTGCAACCGCTTCCGCAACCACTACCGGCATTTCTACTACTGTTGCAGTGGAAGTCTCTTCCGGTACTACCGTTTCCGCCACCGCTTCGGCAGGAACTTCTTCAGCCTTCGCTTCTTCCGCGACCGGTTCTTCCTTCTTGACTGGGCGATCCATCTTCACGGCGAATTTCTTTCCTTCGATCACGCCCTCCTTCACGAGGAGATTATGTACCGTCGGAGAAAGCTGCGCGCCCTGTCCCATCCAATACTGGATGCGTTCGGTACGGAGCACAGTCTGTTTGGTATGAGGATTGTGACTTCCCATCACCTCGATGTGACGGCCCCCCGGAGCGACCGTGTGTTCCTGAAGCACCAGACGATAACTCGCCTGATTCTTCTTCCCGGTACGATTGAAACGAATCTTTAACATAATATATTTAGTGAAATCCCGACTAAACAGTAACAAAAAAAGCCCAACAAAAGCTTGTAGAAACCATTCTACGGTAAAGAATAAATACTGTCAAGCAGCCATCAAAGAACAAGGAACAGCGAACAATGAACAGAAAAAAACCACTCTTTCATCCTCTATCCCCTGTTCGCTGTTTATTGTTCACTGTTCGTTGACCTATGGCATTTCTCGCACAGACAACCGTTTTTCACGATGAGTCCCTCGAAGTAATCCTTGCCATAGTGATAGTAGAGCTCTTCGCCCAGTTTGATATTCCGCTTGGCGACGATGAAGATGCGTCCCTTCCGATTGACCGCCTCACAATTCGGTCGACAAGAATGATTCACATACCGCGCCGTATTCCATCGTGGACTCCCATCGATATCCCATTTCTTATTCACATTGAAGATATATTTCCCATTGGAGTCCTCCGTCGCGGAAACTTTCTTCCCGATATATTCGATGATGGTCGATCCCTTCGGTATCGCCTCCGCAGCGAACAGTCCGAGTCCCGCCCGAGCCTTCTTCACTTTCAATTTAAAACTCGGTTCTGATTTCATACATTCTTTCATTTGTGTTTTTCTTTACTTCTTTTTGATGCGAATTTAAACTCGAAAGCACGGTCTTTTTTACCAATACTCTTGGTAAAAAAGTTTCGAGTTTAACTTCAGTTTGTCTGCGCTGGCAGACAAACGGCAGCCAAGAAAAGTGAAGAAAAAACGATTATTCAAAATACATACACGACTTCGATATGAACCCTATTTCGCGATCGCTTCGGCTTTGTCGAGCTTGACCGAGAGGAGCTGCGAGACACCATCTGCACCCATGGTCACGCCGTAGAGCAGTGATGCCTGACGCATCGTCTCGCGATTATGCGTGATCGCGATAAATTGTGTGGAGGCACCAAGATCCTGCAAGATACGACTGAAACGCCTCGAATTCGCTTCGTCGAGCGCCGCCTCCACTTCATCGAGCACCGCGAATGGTGGTGGATTGTGCGAGATGATAGCGAAGAGAAGCGCGAGCGATGTGAGCGATCGCTCACCACCAGAAAGTGACGAGAGACTCTCAATGCGTTTTCCCGGAGGACAAGCAGTGATTTCAATTCCGAGCTCCCCCTCTTCGGGATCCTCTTCTTTCGTCTCTTCATCTCCATCCTCTGTTTCCTTGCGCCGCGAACGAATACGAATTTTCTTCAATTCTGCTTTTCCACCATTGAAAATCAATTGAAAATATCGTTCGAATTCCTTGGAAATATTTTCGAATGCCTCGGCGAACGCGTGATCGATTTTCGTATCCATCTCACGAATCACCGTATCGAGTGACTCCATCGCCTTGCGCAAATCCTCCGATTCCTGCGTCAGGAATTGGAAGCGTTTTTCAGTCTCATCGTATTCCTCGAGTACCAACGGATCGATACCGCCCGCCTGTTCGGATTCCACCTTGAGTCGACTGATTTCTCGCATGAGTTTCTCTCGATCACGAGGCGTACCATCCCACGAAAGACTTACCGGTTCCATAGAAAGTTCGAGCTTCACTTCAGCGATCAGATCTTCTTCGTGCACCTCCACACGAGCAAGTCCGACTTTCATCTCATTCAAAACATCCTTTTCTTTTTGGAGCAAATGATCTTTCTCTCGCAATTCCCGCTCGAGATGGAAATATCGTTCCCTGGCAGTACGTCCTTTTTCTCGGGCAAGTCTCACCTCATTTTCTTTCTCGGAAATACTTTTCTCAAGCTCCTCCATTATCTTCATGAGGCGTCCACGCCCAGTGTTCAGTTCTGCGAGTTTTTCATCGATTATTTTCCGTTCCGCCTCCGGAAGAGAAATAATTTTCTTTTCCACGACTGATCCGCGTCCCGCCTTTTCATCAAGTTCCTTCATGGATACGACAATCGCTTCTGCTGATTTCACAATCTCTTCCCATTGAGAATCATTATATGAATCTTTTTTTCCTGCAATAATTTTTTCAATCAGCGTTTCCTGATTTTTGCGAATCCGCTCCAGGGCGCTGCGCACATAGGTAAGGTCGACCGTGATCACCGCCACTTCTTCACGATCCTTCTTTTTTTCCTCTTCAATTTGAATACGCCCGGCGATAACCGCGCCTTCACGCTCCCGCTCATTTTTTTCCGTCCGGAGAGTCGCGATGGATTCGTTCAAGAGATCAACCGAACCATCCTCCTCCATCGTCCCCGAAAGTGTTTCCGTTTCTTTCTGCAAGGCCGAAACCGTGGTTTCCAGTGCCATTACTCGTTCCATTGATCGATCACGATCTTTGACGATCCGCTCCCGTTCACCTTGAAATTCCGCCCAGAGATAGCCATACAATTCCGTCTGTTTTCCGCGCAAACGTTCCGCAATGGTCTTTGCCTGAGCAACCTTCTCCGCCTGTCGCCTCAAATGTTTCAGATGCGGTTCGATCTCTGAGAGAAGGGTCGCCACCTGTATCAGGTTTTGCCGCGAAGCATCCATCTTGCGCTTAGCTCGATCCTTTTCGATCTGATAAGGTTTCACTCCGGCAGCATCCTCAAAGAGCGATCTCCGTTCGACTGGGGTCGCCGCGAGCAATGAATCCGACATACCCTGGTTGATGACACAATAACTGTCCCGACCCACACCGGCCCGCGCCAACAAATCCACCACATCGAGCAGCCGGACCTTGTTTCCATTGATGAGATATTCGCTTTCACCGCTACGATATACCTTGCGCGTTACGGAAACATCCGTGTATTCGATCGGAATACGCTTGTCGGAATTATCGAAATGAAGCGTGACCGATGCGCTCCCTTGCCGTGCTTTTTTTCCTGATCCAGAAAAAATAACATCTTCTGACTTCTTCCCGCGCAGATTCTTCGATGACTGTTCTCCTATGGCCCATCGTATGCCATCAGCCACATTCGATTTCCCCGATCCGTTCGGCCCGACGATTGCCGTGATGCCGCATTTCCGCCCTTCTCCGACTTCGCATTCAGGCAGAAAATCAAGCACCGTTTTATTGGCGAATGATTTAAATCCGTTCAGTTCGAGACGCTTTAAATACATGATAGTAAAAACACAAATCTCAAAACACAAAAACCAAACAAAACACAAATCTCAAAACACACATTCTTAGTTTGGACTTTGTGCTTTTTGACTTTGTGCTTTTTTACCAGTATATCGTTTTTCCTCATTTTAGACAAAAAAACAGGCTTCAGCGGAATCCGCCAAAGCCCGATATCGTCGATGACAACTAGCTTTCTTGCTCAAGCAAAAAAACTGATTGAAAAAATCCTTTACTTGACTCAACGGCGCACCGAGATGCGACATCGAGAGGCGAAGGAGCGCAAGCAAGCAATTGTTCGCTATTCTTCGCTCATTGTTCACTGACGATTACCATCCCTTTGCTATGAGACCGTTCTTCGCTGCTTCCCGCTGCGCCTCCTGCTTGGATTTCCCCTCCCCTTCGGCGACGAGCTCCTCTCCGAGATAGACACCAGAAACGAAATGACGGTCATGATCCGGTCCGGATTCGCGGAGCACCCGATAACTCGGCGTCAAACTCATTTTCTCCTGAGCGATTTCCTGAAAACGACTTTTCGGATCGGCATAGGATCCCTCCTTTAGGACTTCAGGGAGATGCGAGACGACATGATCCATGATGAATATTTTTGCGGCATCATACCCCTGATCCAAGTAGAGGGCGCCGATGATCGCCTCCATCGCATTTGCGAGCAGATACTGACGCGCCCGTCCGGTGTCCTTGGCCTCACCCTTGCTCATAAGGAGAAATTCCTCCACGCCCAAATTCTTCGAAATACCAGCAAGCATCTCGCCATTGACGAGAGCGGCACGCCAGGAAGTCAGATCGCCTTCGGGATTCGTATATTTGTGATACAGATACTCGGTCACGACGAGCTCAAGCACCGCATCCCCGAGAAACTCCAAACGCTCATTATGGCTCAATCCGTAACTTCGGTGTTCGTTTAGGTATGAACGATGGGTGATCGCCTCCTGAAAAAACTCCGGTTGCTTGATCTCGATACCAATCTTTTCTGCAAATGCTTCATGTGAAAATATCATACTCCTTATCAATAATAACCAGTAATCAAAATCGTCGGACCAAATCCCGTCAGTTCTTCTTCAAAGAAAAAGCGCTTACGCGCTTTTTTTGGTCGCTTTTTTCACCGCAACCTTCTTCTTGTCTTTGGGCTTCTTTTCTTCCGTTGCCACAGGAGCATCGCTTCCCTCCTCATTCTTTGAGACGGCCATGCGCTCATGATGCTTGGTCGAATCATCATCCTTCATCGGCTCCCCCATTTCACGATAAATCGTTCCAAGCACACCATTCACGAATCGTGGACTCGCATCGCTCCCGAATGACTTCGCCATCTCGATCGCCTCGTTGATGGCGACCTTTGGCGGCACTTCATCGTAATTTCCGAACATCAGTTCGAAGATTCCGAGGCGGAGAATATTCCGGTCGACGACAGCTATCTGATCGATCGGCCATTCCGGGGCGCATTTCTCGATGAGCTTATCAATCACTGGCCGTTCACGCAGGGTTCCGCGCACCAACTTTACCGCAAAATCCGCTTCTTCCAGTCCCGGAGCGAATTCCTCGATATTGTGATTGATGATCACATTCGCCTCAATGTCGGCCTGTTCTCGAAAATCCCACTCAAAAAGTGATTGCATCGCTATCGAGCGCTGAAGATGACGGTTCGCCATACGGTTTTTTTATTTTAAAGCCTATTAAAGAATCCATGTCGAGCTATAGATTTCAGAATTTCGAGCGAAAATTCTGAGAAAGTGAGAAGGGCTATCATGATAACCCGACGAGCTTTTCAGGATTTGCAGCCGGAATTCTGAAATTTTAGCCGATAAGCATATTTTCTTTATTACAGGCGTTGGATTTTTTAATAGGATCGATTCTATTGGTAAAAAATACTCTGTAAGAAAAAAACGAAGATGCGGGAGGCCTGAATCATTTCTTAAAATTTCACTTCCTCTCGGTACGCCAAGGCATTTTTTTCCGCTGTCCGTGTTCTGACGAAAGGCAAGGAAAAAAGCTGCTTTGGCGTACCGAGAGGTATCTTTGTGAAATTTTTAAAACTAGGCCTCCTTCTTCTCGGCTTTTTTCAATTTTGGAGCGATTTGCTTCACAACTTCACGACCGCGATAATTGCCGCATTTCGGACAAGCACGATGAGGAAGCACAGGAGCGCTGCATTTCGGGCACACTTTCACATCCGTCGGAGTCATCTTAAACTGCTCGCGAGCACGGTCACGGCGCTGTTTGGTATGCCGTTGTTTCGGATTTGCCATACAAAAAATACCCTTATCAGAATTACAATATGACTAGAATAACATCTCTTTTCCCCCTTGGCAAGGTATCAGTAAAAACACAAAACCCAGTCCGTCAGCTGACGGAACAAAGACCCTGCCTATACCGGCAGGCAGGCAAACAAAACACAAATTCCAACTTCCAAAGCATACACTGTCACTTAAATCCGTTTTGGTTTTGTGTTTTGATTATTTATGCTTTGTTTGGCTTTTGTGTTTTAGAGATTGTGTTTTATTTCTTTTTTGGTCTCAAAACATGAGCAAATCGCCTGTTCACATTCTCCGGAAGTGCTAAAAGTACTGGACGAAAGGACATCCGGTGTATCGGGCAGGGGCCGAATTTCCGAAGAGCATCCATGTGTACCTTGGTGCCATACCCTTTATGCTTGGAGAAACCATACTGTGGATATTCTCTGTCATACTCGACCATTATGCGATCCCTCGTCACCTTGGCGATGATGGATGCCGCCGCGATGGATTTCACCAAAGCATCCCCGTCGACGATTGCTTGCTGTTCATACGGAATGTTCGGAATCAACTGATTCCCATCCACAAGCACCTGCGTATTTTCTTCCTCCAGTCGTAACTCGTCAGCCGTCACTCTCTTTAATTCTGACAGCGCCGCTTTCATCGCAAGGAATGTCGCCTCAAGAATATTCACACGATCGACCGTATCAGCCTGCATGATTCCCACCCCAACAAAACAATGCTCCATAATGAAACCAAACATTTTTTCACGTTGTTTCTCCGAGAGTTTCTTTGAATCACGGATGAATGTCCATTCCGGAAGCGTAGCCAATCTCTCTTCTGATTCCCGGAAACATACGGCCGCGGCCACGACCGGACCGCAAAGCGGCCCACGACCGGCCTCATCGATTCCGACAGATACTTTTTTCCGCATCATGATATGAGAGCTTTCCATAGGGACATTCTGTCAGAAAACATCACCCTTGAATAGACTTCGAAAATCATCTATCATAAGGCTATAATCTCCCCTGCAAAACCCATGGATTTCTCCGGGCTATGAGGGAAGCACCTACGCTATGACAACCAGGCTTCATTTTATTATCGATAGATCGCGACAATTATTCGTTGGCGATTTTTTGTTGGCAGAATTATAGAATTGAGAATCTTGAAGAGAGATTTTCTCGAAAAAAATTCCAAATTCTTGATTCCAAATTCTTGATTCTTCTATGTTCACTCATCTCCATGTTCACTCACACTATAGTTTCCTCACAGCCGTCGGAAAAATCGATGAGCTCCTTGACCGCGCCAAAGAACTCAAGATGACTTCGCTGGCGCTCACCGACTATACAGGACTCTACGGCGCAGTGGAATTCTATATTCATGCCAAGGAAAAAGGGATCAAACCAATTATCGGTGCCGAAGTCTATGTCACCAAGGATCTCCATGATCGGAACAATACGTCGGAGAACCGTCGTCGGAACACGCTCGTCCTTCTCTGCGAAAATGAAAGAGGCTATAAGAACCTGATGAAGATGATTTCCGTCGCCCACCTCGAAGGCTTCTACTACAAAGCGCGTGTCGATAAGTCACTCCTGCGAAAATATTCCAAGGGACTCATCGCCCTTTCCGGATCACTCACCGGCGAAGTGCCTTCGGAAATTCTCTACGGCAATGATGTCCAAGCCAGAGAATCAGCTCTCGAATACCAAGATATTTTTGGAAAAAATAATTTCTTCCTCGAGGTGCAGCCACAGCCGAATTATGAGAATCAGATCATCGTCAATCAGGGCCTTTCGGCACTCTCCCGCGAAACCGGCATTCCCATGGTCGCCGCGGTCGATGTGCACTATGTCAAAAAAGAAGATGCTGCCACTCAGGACATTCTTCTCTGCATCCGTGATAATAAGAAGATCGAGGATCAGAATCGCGTGAGCTATATGAACCTTGATCTTTCACTCCATTCCGAAGAAGAAATGCGCACGCTCCTTCCAGAATTTTCTGAGGCTGTCGACAACACGGAAAAAATCGCCAATCGCTGCAATGTGGAGATCTCCCTCGGACAAACGCAACTCCCCCACTTCGATGTGCCTCCTGGCGAGACGACGGAGACACTCCTTCGCAAGCTCTGCGAACTCGGACTTACCAAGCGCTATGGCCAAGACATCCTCCCAAAACATCGCGAACGCATGGAATACGAACTCTCGGTCATCGAGAAGACCGGCTACGCCTCATACTTTCTCATCGTGCAGGATTTCGTGAACTGGGCCAAGGACAATGGCGTCGTCGTCGGTCCCGGTCGAGGATCCGCCGCCGGTTCTTTCGTCGCATATTTGACGGGCATCACGAACATCGATCCGATCGAATACAAACTTCTTTTTGAACGCTTTCTCAATCCGGAGCGCGTCTCCATGCCGGATGTCGATATGGACTTCGCCGATACGAGGCGCGATGACGTGCTCGCCTACGTGCGGAAAAAATATGGTGAGGATCATGTCGCACAGATCATCACCTTCGGAACCATGGCGGCCAAGGCGGCAATCCGCGATGTCGGACGAGGTCTTGGTTTTCCCTATGCCTTCTGCGATCAGATTTCGAAAATGATCCCGATGTTTACCTCGCTCAAAAAAGCAATCGCCGAAGTGCCGGAATTGAAAAAGATGTACGAGGAAAATAAGGATGCCAAGCGCCTCATCGACAATGCCATGAAGCTCGAAGGCAATGCTCGTCACGCTTCCATGCATGCCTGCGGAGTCGTCATCACGAAAAACCCCGTCACCGACTATACCCCCCTCCAGAATGTCTCCGGATCCAAAGTCGGCGTCGTCACGCAGTACGCCTCCTCCACGAAATCCAGTGCCGTGGAAAAAATCGGGCTTCTCAAGATGGACTTTCTCGGATTGAAAAACCTGACCATCATCCAGAACACCATTCGCATCATAAAGGCGCTCGGGAAAATGAATACCCTCGCCGACAAACTCGGTCTCAATCCGGAAACCATTACCGTTTCGCAGATCATAGATCACCTTCCACTCGATGATCCGCTCTCCTTCAAGCTGCTTCAGGATGCGCGCACCACCGGTATCTTCCAGCTCGAATCAAACGGCATGAAGCGGTATCTGAAACAGCTCAAGCCGACCATTCTCGAAGACATCATCGCCATGGTCGCCCTCTATCGTCCAGGTCCGATGGAGTGGATCCCTGATTTCATCGACGGCAAGCACGGGCGCAAGGAAGTGAAATATATCCATCCGTCGCTCGAACCGATACTCCGCGATACATATGGCGTTGCCGTCTATCAGGAGCAGGTCATGCAGATTGCACGTGATCTCGCAGGATTCACCATGGGAGAAGCCGATGTGCTCCGCAAGGCGATGGGGAAAAAAATCGTCGAACTCATTGTCGAACAGCGCATCAAATTCATCAACGATGCAGCAGAAAAAAAGCAAATTCCGAGAGCGATCGCAGAAAAAGTGTTTTCATTTATCGAACCGTTTGCCGGATACGGATTCAACCGCTCTCACGCCGCCTGCTATGCGCTCATCGGGTACCAGACCGCCTATCTCAAGGCGCATTACCCGGCGCCATTCATGGCAGCGCTCCTCACGAGCGACCAGCATGACACCGATCGTGTCGCGATCGAAGTTCGTGAATGCCGGGAAATAGGTATCGAGGTGCTCCAGCCTGATGTCAATGAAAGCTTCGAGGAGTTCGCTGTCATTTTGGGCGAAGCAGATATTGAAAAAATCAGGTTCGGACTGAACGCCATCAAGAATGTCGGGGAAAATGTCGCGAAAGAAATCGTCTCCGAGCGGAAACGGAACGGAAAATTCAAGGATCTCACCGATTTTTCCGAGCGCATCCAGCACAAAGATCTGAATAAAAAATCCCTTGAGGCCCTCGCGAAAGTCGGTGCTCTCGATACTTTCGCCGAGCGCAATCAGGTTCTCGCGAGTGTCGATGAAATTCTCAAGCATTCAAAGAATCTCGACCGTATAAAGAACTCTCATGCCGAGAGCCTCTTCGGCGGCCTCCCGGTCGTTGTCTCGACACTCCGCCTCACCAGCGC
>CAZIBB010000006.1:0-30993 GCA_964537075.1 uncultured Bdellovibrionales bacterium
CTTTTCTGTGCAAGGGATTGGAGATGCTTCATATTTTTTTTGTGAGCGATTTAATTTTTTTCAAATAACGGTCGTTCCGCTGGTTTCATCCGCCAGCCGGCGGAGTCCGCCCGCCCGCAACGATTCGAATAGCGATTCGGGCAGGCTGTTTGAAAACACTTTAATACACCATCGATTTGTATTCAGCGGACGCACCCCTCAAAAAGGGGAACGACCGTCGAAATCTTTTTTGAGTGAAGTTTCCACTCTTACATTTCCTTGGCTTCATTTTACTCTCTCTCTCGTGCAAGCAAGCGAATGTTGGTAAATTCGTGACACCAAATTTGTTACTTTTCTTTGCGGACAAAGAAAAGTATGAAGAAAGATTTGTTTAAAAGAGAAGTTGAAACAGCGGACTCCGCCTCCGTCAGTTGACGGATGGCGGATCCAAAAGCGCCTGCCTGCTCGCCTCGATTCGAGTCGAAGCGGGCCGGTAGGCAGGGAACGACCGCTCCCTAAAAAATGACAACCCCTCATTTCTGCTCTATCCTATATTCATCCTATCTCTTCTATTTTTTGTTCACTGTTCATTGTTCTCTGATTTGTGATTCCTATGCGTATCCTCGGTATCGATCCTGGAACGGCGACGGTTGGTTGGGCAGTCATTGATTTGACTGCCGGCAAACTCTCTATCGTCGACTTCGGCCACATCAGCACCTCGCCAAAAACACCCATGACGGAGCGGCTATTAGAGATTTCCACGGATTTGGAGGAAATACTCAAAAAATATACGCCGGAAGAAGCCGGTGTCGAAGAGCTTTTCTTCGCCAAAAATGTCAAAACCGCGATGACCGTGAGCCAGGCTCGTGGCGCCATACTCTTGACTCTTGAGAGATTTTGTGTCAATATATTCGAGTACAAACCAAACGAAGTCAAGCTTTCCCTCACAGGCTACGGTCGGGCCGAGAAGTCCCAGATGCAGGAAATGGTCAAAGCCGTACTGAAACTCAAATCCATACCGAAACCCGATGATGCCGCCGATGCCTGCGCCATCGCCATCTGCCATGCGAATAGCCGAAAATACAGAATGCTCGAAAAATAAAATACCAACGTGATTCTTTATTTTTGTTTTTCGTTTTTTATTCATAGCGTAACTAGTAACTCGTAATCAGTAATTAGGAAGAAGTCTGGTTTTATTTTTTTGTTACCAGTTACTAATTACCAATTACTCTTCATCACACTATGTCCATCCACCCACTCATCGCTTTTTTCGTCGAACAAGGCGTGCCGATACAAACGGTCGCCCTGCTCCTCTTCCTCCCGATCATCGCCACCCTGGTCGCCATCTTTCGTCAGGTGGTCGGCATCAAGGCCTTTGGGATCTATACCCCGTCGATCATCACCTTCGCCCTCCTTGCCTTCGATCCGAATGGCGTGAAATACGGTATCGCCATTTTCGTCGCGGTCATCGTCGTCGGCATGCTTTCACGCTGGTTCCTCAGGCGATTCCGATTGCTCTATCTCCCACGCGTGGCCATCACGCTCTCCATCGTCTCCCTTTCCATTCTCGGTATTCTCGTCTTGGGTGGCATGCAGAATCGGACCGGACTCGCTTCGGTCTCTATTTTCCCGCTCCTTATCATGATTACCCTGGCGGAAAAATTTGTCGCGACTCAAATCGAGAAAGGAACGAAGGTCGCCCTCATACTCGCCGGAGAAACGCTCATCATCTCCATCGTCGGGTATATGCTGCTCCGCTGGGAAGCGCTGCTCCGTATTATTCTCGCCTTCCCATGGCTCGTACTCACGACATTTATCATCAACCTACTGCTTGGCAAATGGACAGGCCTTCGCCTCACGGAATATTTCCGTTTCCGAAAAATTATCAAGCACCTCTAAGTACTGTTAATTGTTCGTTGTTTCCTGTTTATTGTTCCATGCTCCCTGTTCACTGTTCACTGATCTGTATGTTCGAATTCTTCGCCAAAAGCCGTAAGCTCCTCGGGATGAACGCGCGTAACCTCGGTTATGTGCGGTCTTTCAATAGGAAACGGGGCATGCGCATCGCCGACCATAAGCTCCTCTGCAAGCGCATTCTCACGAAAAATAGTTTGCCCGTGTCCAATCTCATCGCGAAAATTCATACTACCGAAGACCTCGAGAATTTCGATTGGAACACGCTCCCAAATAGCTTCGCGCTCAAGCCGAATCGCGGTTTCGGCGGCGAAGGTATCCTCGTCGTGTACGGACGAAAAAGAAATCGGCCCGATGCCTGGGTGAAGGCCGACGGATCCATGATCACCATCGACGATATCAAGACCCATGTGCGAAACATTCTCGACGGATCCTTTTCGCTCTCCAACACTCCCGATGCCGCATTTTTTGAGGAGCGCCTGAAGCTCTTGAAGCTTTTCAAGCCGTACGCTTTCAAAGGGATTCCCGATATCCGCGTCATCGTTTTCAACAAGGTCCCCGTGATGGCGATGCTCCGTCTCCCGACGCGTGCCTCCGACGGCAAGGCCAATCTTCAGCAGGGAGCGATCGGCCTCGGTATCGATATGGCGACCGGCACCACGACAACCGCCATCATCGGCAAAGGACACATTATCGAATATACGCCGGATACGCACCTCCCGCTCTCCGGTATTCGCATCCCGTACTGGAAACAAATTCTCACAATGTCCGTCCATGCGCAAGAAATTTCCGGTCTCGGATTTCTCGGTGCCGATATCGCGATCGATAGGGATCGTGGTCCGGTCATCCTCGAGCTCAATGCGAGGCCCGGGCTCTCCATTCAGCTCGCGAATCTCTCCGGCCTCAAGGAACGCCTCGACCGCGTGAAGGGATTGAAGATAAAAACGGTCGAAAAAGGCGTTCGCGTGGGCATGGATCTCTTCGGCGGAGAAATCGAGGAAGAACTCGAAGAAATTTCTGGTCGTCGTGTCATCGGCTGCATCGAAAAGGTCAAGCTCATCGGCAAGGACGGGAAAGAAATCGAGGTCGAGGCGAAAATCGATACCGGCGCAGACTCCACCTCGATCGATACCGAGCTCGCCAAGCAACTCGGCTTTTCTGACGTACTGACTTTTTTCGAAGCTATACCAAAGCCAGCAACAACCGACCGGAAAAATTTGAAAGAGTTTTCCGATGAATACGACAAAAAATACAAAGATGCACATCCGGATCTGAAAGCAATTACTTTTACATATTCCGCGAATGGATTCAGCATGCGTCCAAAAATAGACCTTTCATTTATTATGGACACCCTCGAAGTTTCTACGCGAGCCACTATCGTTGACCGCGCGCACCTCGAACATTCTGTCATTATAGGAAAACGCGATCTTCGAAAATTTCTCGTCGATGTAATTAAATAAGAACTGCGACATGACAAAAAACTTCAAACTTCTTTTAGAAGAAGCTCGCCAACTCGGCCTCTCGGCAGACATCATTTACCCGGAAAAAGAAGTTGCTGAAATATGGAACGACGCACGGAAGATCCTCATTCGAGAGGCATTCATCATGACGAATGATCCTGATTCTGCGAGCATCTCCTTAGCGAAAAACAAGGAAATCACGTATCACTTATGGAAGAGGGAGAGCATACCATTCCCTCAAAGCTGCTATTTTAAAAACATTGCCGCGTTTCCAAAAACAGCCACAGCGTTGAATTTGAAATTTCCTGTTGTTTTCAAAAAATCAAACGGGAAAAAAAGCATCGGTGTTCATACAAACATTGCTTCATTTCAAGAGCTCACCAAAATCGTAACCGACTCCGATGGAAGTTTCATTGTTCAAGAAATGGTTTTTGGCAAAGAATACCGACTTCTCCTCTATAAAAACCGACTCCTCGGTGCTCTAGAAATGGTGCCACCACAGATAACCGGAAATGGAATAGACTCTATCGTGAGGCTTATCGAACGAAAAAATGTCAATCTCCAAAAAAAAGTCATTCTGAACGAGAAGGTTCTCAAGACACTTGAAAAAAACGGGCTTTCACTAGACACCATCCTCGGACAAGGTACTCTCGTTCTCCTTCAGGAAAATTCTTGCCTTGCAGAAGGAGGATCATCAATAGACTGCACCGACACTGTTCACGAAGGTATTCTCGAGCTTGCCCGAAGGGCAGCGAAAACAATAAATCTGAAGCTTACGGGGTTGGACCTCATATGCGAAAATATTTCCATTGATCCTCGCAAACAAAAGTTTGCTTTTTTAGAGGCAAACAGTCTTCCGAGCTTGGACATCCATTACCACCCAACTATCGGGAAGCCGCGCCGCGTCATCAAAGATATTCTTGAAGACGTTTTCAATCTTTCCTAATATTTTTATGAAAATAACCGTCGTCTGTAAAACCAATGAGTGGCAAGTAGAACAACTCAAAGCGGCAGCCAGAAAAAATGAAGTTGATCTTGAGGTGATCGATCTCTCTTCGCCTGAAGAAATTCCTGAAAACCTCGGCGAAGTAACCCTCTGGAGATCATCCTCTCTCGGCGGAGGAGAAAAACGGCTACAGGCAATGCGTGCCATTCTCGATAAATCTATTCTCATCAATCGATGCCTCGCCGTTCTTCCGGAAGCAACTGAAAAAAGTTTTCAGCAAGAATATGTCATAAAAAAAACCAGCTCGATCAATTGCATCAAAACATTCCTATTCCAAACAAAAGACGAATTCCAAAAAGCTATCGAAAGAAAAGATCTCCGCTTCCCCTGCATTGCCAAACCAAACAAAGGATCGAAAGGTGAAGGCGTGATGCTCATCGAAAATATCGACGCGATCGATCATTCAGAAAAACCAATTACCGAAATGGTATTTCAAAATTTCATAAAAAATACTGGTGATTACCGTATTTTTGTACTGGGAGGGCGCGTCCTCGGAGTAATCAAGCGGACGGCGAAAGAAGGCGGGTTTCTCAACAACATTTCCAAAGGAGGTTCCGCTGAAGCAATTACCGACAAAAGAACAATTGCCACGCTTCGAAAAATCGGCACCACAGTCGCATCAATCTTTCAGCTCACCATCTGTGGCGTTGACGTAATCTACGATGAAATCGAACAAAAGTTTTTCTTTCTCGAAGTAAACACCGTTCCACAGTGGAAAGGATTTCAGGAGGCTACCAATATTGATGTCGCCCAAGAAATTATTCTCTTCTGCAAACGAATGTCTGATCGAAAAACCAAGCCCGTTCTCGATCTCGTAGAAGAAGAATACACCGCACAAATTCACCTCCTCCGAGAAAAGCAGTTTCATTTTCTCTCCCGAATGTATCTCTGGACAGGAGAACAAAAATACAAAAACCTCCTTGATGGGCTGAAAAAATCATACATCGGCGACACTGCAGCAGAGCACGAAAGAATACTCCGAAAAATCTATGCTACTCGAGTAGAGCATGGCGATCGGATGGTTGCCAAGGAGGCTCGGATGAAATATTTCAAAAAATATCCCGCACTCGAGCCTTGTCTCAACCTTCTGTTCAAAAATCTCTTCGCGAAAAAACTCTACAACATCGACCTCCGTCCCATCATTAAAAAAATTGTAGCTGACAGCGACCTGCTTGCCCTAAAGGAAAAGCTTGAGGAAGATACCGAAGCACTCCAAATACTTTCTACACATGCCATCAATTATCTCTATCTCCTTGAGTCGTATCTCGAAACGAGCGAAGGACAAACAAACCCGAACCGTTATCTCGAGATCGGAAGTTCCTATTTAAAAAATACCTTTGAGCTTCAAATTTATTTTTTCACTCATTGCATTATCGGCGCTTCAAGATTTTACAGCGAAAAGATTGTCCTAAACGATCTCCCTGTATATGACGAAATGCTTAAGAGGATAGAGCATATCATTCGAGAACATTTCCAAAAGATCTCTCTTGATAACAAGTTCGAATTCCTCGTCTGCGCTCGGCTGTGTGGATTCCGAACATCAATAGAAAATGAGATTCTCGCTGAAGCCTCGCGCTCGCTTTCGCCTGATGGCAACTTCCTCATCGACAGGGAAAATGCGCATGCCGCACCAGAAGAACGCAATGATTTCGTAGGATCCGAGCACCGGAACGTTCTCTTTATCATGTCACAATCCCAATACCGTTAAAATCACCCGTTTTCAGGAGCGCCCCTCACCAGAAGTCCATCTTGAAAGAACGCTCTCTTTAGTGTATTATTGGCTTACAAGAAAAACCTCTTTTTCTTTTAAACAAGCCTTTATGACCATGATCCATTTCTTGAGACCAAAAAAGTCTTCCCTTGATCCTCTTCCTGAAAAAAATTCAAAAGGTGTGTCAAAAGCACGCCGTTTTTTAAAGTTTTGCTTTAAACTCAGCATTTTTTTTATTTTCATCGGAATTATCGCCATTATTGGTATTTTCGCCTATGTTGCCAAAGACCTCCCAAGTCCGGGGAAGGTCAACAAGCGCTTCATCGCTGAATCGACGAAAATCTATGATCGCACCGGCGAACACCTCCTGTACGAGGTTCATGGCGAAGAAAAACGCACCCTCATCCCTTTTTCCGAAATGCCAGAGAGTCTTCGCGCCGCCACCCTCACCCTCGAAGATCAGGACTTCTATTCTCATCACGGCATAAAGTTTACCTCCATTATCCGATCCATCCTGAAGGATGTCCTGCGGCGGAGCGCTGCTCAAGGGGGATCGACCATCACTCAGCAATTCGTGAAAAATTCCCTTCTGACAAATGAAAAGACTCTCACGCGAAAAGTCAAAGAGGTCATTCTTTCCATCGAGATAGAACAAAAATTTTCCAAAGACGAGATTCTCGCCATGTACCTCAATGAAATCCCCTATGGTTCTAATGCCTATGGCATAGAGGCGGCGGCTCAAACTTTTTTCAACAAGCACGCCAAAGAACTCACGCTTGATGAGGCGGCTGTCCTCGCTTCTCTCCCGAAGGCGCCGAGCACCTACTCCCCGTATGGATCACGAACGGAGCAATTAAAAATCCGCCAAGAGGTCGCCCTCAAAAATATGGCGAGACTCGGCTACATCACACAGGAGCAATCTGATGAGGCGATAGCGGTCGACGTCTTGAAAAAAATCTCACCGCAAAAAAATATCATCGCCGCACCGCACTTCGTCATGTATGTGAAGGAATACCTCGATCAGAAATATGGCGAGCTCTCTATCGAGCAGAGTGGCCTCAAAGTATATACGACGCTCGACTGGGACAAACAAATGGCGGCTGAACAGGCGGTGCGCGAAGGTGCGGAAAAAAACAAGAAGTGGAAAGCTTCGAATGCCGCGCTGGTCGCTATCGATCCGAAAACCGGCCAGATTCTCGCCATGGTCGGATCGAAGGATTATTTCGATAACTCCATTGATGGGCAGGTAAATGTCGCTCTTCGTGAACGCCAACCAGGGTCTTCCATGAAGCCCTACATCTATCTCACCGCTTTCGAGAAAGGGTACACTCCTGATACTATTTTGTACGATACCCCGACCCAATTCGATACCAATGAGGAAAAAAAATATGAGCCGCAGAATTATGATGGAAAGTTTCGCGGTCCGCTTCCGATAAAGGAAGCCTTCCCTCAGTCGCTCAATGTTCCCGCCGTGAAAATGCTGTATCTCGTCGGTGTGAATGACGCTGTCAAAACAGCGAAGAATCTCGGAATCACCACGCTCAACTACCCTGATCGTTATGGCCTCTCGCTTGTTCTCGGCGGTGGCGAAGTGAAGCTCCTCGACCATGTGCATGCCTATGCGTCACTTGCCGCAGGTGGTATCCGACGATCGAAAACAGCGCTCCTTCGCGTGGAAAACGCAAAAGGAGACATCCTCGAAGAATACCAGAGTGACCCGGGCGAACGCGTCGTCGAAGAAAAGTATGTCGCCGCGCTTGATCATGTCATGGCAACAAATGCTTACCGCGCGCCTGTCTTCGGTGAAAACAATTCCTTTCGTTTCGACAATCGGCAAGTGGCCGCGAAAACAGGGACTACGAATGAGTTTCGTGACGCCTGGGCCATGGGATTTGCCCCGTCCATCGCTGTCGGTGTTTGGGTAGGGAACAACGACAATGCCGCGATGACCCCTGGCGCGGACGGCTCTATCGTCGCCGCACCGATCTGGCGATCTTTTATGGATAAAGCGCTTACCAATACGCCGATTGAAAACTTTCCGGAATACAAGCTCGAAGATTTAATCAGTGAAAATTCTGTCGATAAGCCGCTCATGAACGGCAAAGTCGAGTCAAAAGAGGCAGTGAAAGTATGTGAAATAAAAGACGATACATACTGCCTCGCGAATGATTATTGTCGAGAAAAGGACGTCACGAAAAAAACCTTTGTTTCCAGTCATGACATTCTTTATTATGTGGATCGAAGCGACCCTCTCGGTGCGATTCCGGACAAACCGGATCGCGATCCGCAGTATAAGGCCTGGGAAAAAGGCGTGAAGGATTGGTATTCCAAGGACAAGAAAATTATCTTTGATGCGCCTCCAAAGGACAGTTGCAAACAGGGCGATTTTCCCCAATATTTGCCGTCCATCACGCTCTCTGTGCCGTCAAGCACCTCTTCAGCGACCATCACCCTCCAGTCCAGTGTCAACGCCGCCTATGGAGTGTCAAGCATTACCTACAAGGTTGATGGCAGTGTGATTGGTTCATCTGAAAGCAGTTCTTATAGTGTTTCTTACTCGATCCCCATCGACAAAAATAATTCTACCATCACCATCGAGGCTGAGGTTCGTGATAAAAATGGGAATGGAGCCAAAACATCCCAGACTATCTCGGTACAATACTAAGAGCCTCTCTAAGATCTTCCTCGCCCAAAAAAAGACTCCACTCAATATTTGATGGGAGTCTTTTTGAAGATGTTCGCGCCTTTCAGTCCATGCTCACCTTTATTTCCCGTATCGCTTCGAGGCCGAGCATGGAGTTTGTTTTTTCCATGAGGTTCTTCCGATTCAACCATATTTCACTTGCCCACAGAGAACTCCGGAAGCCGACAAAGAGTTTTTTCTCCTTATAGAAACGCGGCTCAATATTTTCCTGTCCGCGTCCCCCATACTCGCCGTGCACCACCATATTAAAGACTGAAAAAATAGTTTTTTCGTCTATTTCCTTCAACTCCCGCGGAGCCTGAAAGTTCTTTTTTTCTAAGTATTGTTTCAAATCAAGCATAGTTCGTAAAATTATTCACCCATTGCCTTTCCACCAAGAGAACGTTCATATTTGGTTGAAATTCAAGGCGCGGAGGAAGTGACGATGGAGGCGTACTACAGCTACGCTGACGGCGACACGGAGGCTCCGCAAGGCAGAAGTTCACAAATATGAACGTTCTCTACTATTTCCGGATCGGCATTGCTATATAGAGAAAATATTCTTTTTTCTCGCCATTCTCACCACTCATACGGAATTCAACTGGGGTCTGTGGCGTATTACAGCGAAAAATAACCTTCTCTCCCTGTAAAATATTCAGCCCGTCCAGGATGTATTTCGGATTGAAGGAAATCGTCATTTCCTCGCCTCCTTGTATTTTTGCCTCGACAATCACCTTATTTTCACCGATTTCTTGAGACAGCGAAGAGATAATTACCTTCCCGTCATAAGGAATGATTTTAAAGGTGATCTCTCCTGATGATTGTGAGGAAAGCACACTCCCTACCCTGACCGCCCGGAGCAGATCCTCCCTATCAAATACCACCTCACAGGCGAATTGTTGTGGAATAATCTGTTTATAATCAGGGTATTTCCCATTGATAAGGCGGGAAATAATCTGTATCTCATCCACCTGAAAGAAAATTTGATTGTCATGGAGGGCTATTTTCACCCACTCACTTTCAGGAGTGATACTCCGCTGTAATTCCTGAAGGGTCGCCGCCGGGATGATAAGGGAAGGGTGATCTTTGATAAATGAGTGATATCCATCGCTATTCTCCATATTTTCCAATGGAAAAACCTCTTCTCCGAGACGGAAACTGTCTGTTGCCGCCAAATGGATCTCTTTTTCAAAAAAGAATGCATGTATTCCTGTTAATTCCAATCGGCTATCCGTCAATGAAACACAGGGAAGGAGTCGAGAAAAGGCTATTTTCAAAAGTTGCGCTGGCAATGCAAAAAAATATTCCCCTTCATATTGCGGAATAAGAGGGAAATCTTTCGCATCAAGTCCCTTTATCTTCATCTCATATCCGCCACTCACAATTTTTAAAAAATTCCCCTCCATTTCAAAAGAAATCACTTCCTGAACCGGAAGATTATGGATAAAATTTGAAAGGAGTTTCGCTGGAATGGTAATTCTCCCTTCCTTTTCAATCTTTCCGCCCACATAAGCGACCACGCCGATCTCTAAATTCGTAGCGGAAAGTTTTAATCTCCCTTTATTCGTTTCTAAAAGAAAATTTCCAAGTATCGGCAAGGTTGATTGTTTTCCAACAACTCGTTCGAGAATATTTATAGCGTGTATAATATTTTCTTGAGTACAGAGAAATTTCATAAGAGTGTATTTTAATAATTGTAATTATTTCTTTAGATTATTTAAAAATGTATTATTACTATTAGGGATGTGAATAGGTGGAGAAGTTTGTTTTATCGCGGAAGAAAGCAAATATATCTGATGTTGAAAAAGGAGGAGAGTGGGTATAGTCATAGTGTTGAATAGGAAGGGGCGAGAAAAGAGTGAAAGAGCGGGATGGATAATATTTTTCGAGGGGAGTTATACAGAGAGGAAGCGGAGTTGAAATACACTTATACACTGAATATACAGGGATTAATGGTTTAAGAATAGTAGAGACGTTCCTTAAGGGTGTTGATTTCCTCTTTGAGCTGGGTATTGAGCTGGATATTTTTATGGATTTTTTCAAAAGCATGGAGGGCGGTAGTGTGATCCCTTCCTCCAAAAACGGAACCGATACTAGAAAAGGATGTTTGGAGTTCGCTCCGCATGAGATACATGGCCATTTGTCTTGGATGGGATATTTCTTTTTTCCGGCCCTTTTTAATAAGCTCCTCCCGTTCTATCTTATAATAATCGTTGATAACCCGGAAAATATCATCCAGGGTGAGATTCTTTTTTGTCTGGAAAATAAGCTGAGAGAGGATTTTTTCTGTTGCTGATGGGGATGGTGTAATTTTATGGAATTCACAATAGGCGATAACCCGATTGAGGGCTCCTTCGAGTTCGCGCACATTCTGAGTGATATTCTCCGCGATGTAGTGAAGGGACTCCCGATCGATACGAAACCCTTTCTCGCTCATCTTCGCTTCGAGAATGGCGATGCGAGTCTCATAGTTCGGCCGGCTGATGTCGGTGATCATTCCGCCCTGGAAGCGGGATCGGAGGCGGTCTTCAAGGGTAGCGATGGCATGTGGAGGCCGGTCACTTGAGATGACTATCTGCTTATTCAGCTGATAGAGCGCATTAAAGATATGAAAAAATTCGGACTGAGTCTTCTCTTTGCCGGAAAGAAACTGCACATCATCGATGATGAGGAGGTCAATTTGCTGATAGTAGTCTTTGAACTGGTCGATTTTCTGATTTTTGATGGAATCGACCAGTTCGGTAGTGAATCGTTCCGAAGTGATGTATTTGATTTTTTTCTCCGGGTGTTTGATGGTGAGTTCATTGCCGATAGACTGGAGGAGATGTGTTTTCCCTAACCCCACGCCGCCATAGATGAAGAGAGGATTATACACCATGCCGGGATTTTGAGAAACAGCAAAACAGGCCGCTCGTGCCAGCTCATTATTTTCTGACACGATGAAGTTATCAAAGGTGTATCGGTGATTGAGGTTTGACTGATGCGGGTACTGTGGACCATCAGCAGGAGAACCGCCTGAAAATCTCCGGTGCGAATGGGGCGGATACGACTGGAGAGTATTGAGGGAAGGCTTGTTTTCAGGGGCTTTGATAGCATCAATAGAGCGGCCTCGAGCGAACTGAGCATCCGGAGACTGCTGATGCGCGGACGGATTTTCCATGCGGATGACACACTGGATGTCCTTGACTTCCTCGGTGTGAATTTTCCGCAGCGCCTTCAATATGTAAAGATTGTATTTATTCTCAAGCCACTCTTTCGCAAATCCATTTGGCACACCGATAGTCACAACCCCCTTGTCCATGGTGAGAATACTGGTATTTTTAAACCAGGTGATGAAATTGGCGCGAGAAATAGAGAGTTCAATTTCCCCAAGGACGGCTTTCCATAGCTCTTCGTGAGTCATAAAAAAAGAAGATAACGAAACGCAAGCATTATATCATGATGCGCAAAGTCTCACGAGGGGAGTGGTGCATATCCGGTGTACAAGTCTACGGACAGCCTTTGCCGAGGGTATTTTCTTCCCTGAGAGCCTGTTCAAAATCTCATGTCGGACATGAAATTCCATCATTTTGAGCGAAAATTCTGAAAATTGAGGAGGAATATCGAGATATTCCGACGAGATTTTCAGGATTTGTAGCCAAAATGATGGAATTTCAGGCGACAAGCAAGAAAAATTATTATTTTTGAACGCTTGCGGTGAGATCTTGAACAGGCTCTGAATAGTATTTACGCAGAGAAAAGTGATTCTTTGCGCTTTTGGTGCTGTGCTGAATAGATGTGGTGGTTTGACATTTTCCTGAAAAGAGCGTATTTTAGTTCTACTACTTAGTAACCGAATTTTATGGCAACCAAAAGAACGTACCAACCGAAAAAACTTCGTCGAGCCCGTCGGCACGGTTTTCTTGAGCGTATGTCAACACCAGGCGGACGAGAAGTTGTAGCGAAGCGTCGCCGCGAAGGCCGCAAAAAGCTCACTGTTTGATTCTCCTAGCAGTATAGATATGACTCCACAGGGATTCCGACTTCGGAAAAACTGCGATATAGAAAGGGTTTTTCGAGAGGGAAAACCCCTTTTTTGTGCGTTTCTCGGTTGTCGCTATGCGGCGGCAAAAGACGGCACATATGCTGCTTTTTCGATTTCAAAGAAGCAGTTTCAAGCCGCAACGGATCGGAATCGTATGAAGCGGCGCCTTCGGGAGTCGTTCCGCGAATATATTAAAAGAGGGATTATCCCTTCCGGTGAATATGTTTTTTTCTTCACGAAGCAGGCGAAAAACCCTTCTTTTCAGGAGATAAAGGACGCGATGCGAGCCATTTTCGAGAAAATACGCTAAGATAGAGAGTAACAGGTCTAAATAATATTATTGTTTTGAATTAAACGTATGGGCGAGCTTTTTCATGTTATTGTCTCTCAGCCGATCTATAATACGCTTATTTTTTTCTATAATACCCTGCCAGGCGGCGATTTTGGCGTGGCGGTGATTGCGACGACCATACTCTTGCGGACTATTTTTATCCCATTGTACAGGAAGCAACTCGAATCTCAGCGGGAAATGCAGGTATTGCAGCCGAAAATCAAGGAACTCCAGAAACAGTATAAAGGAGATAAGGCAAAATTATCCGAGATGCAGATGAAGCTGTATCGGGAGCACAAGGTGAATCCGCTCGGAGGGTGCCTCCCTATTATTGTGCAGGTTATTTTTCTTATCGCAATTTATCAGGTTATTATTGGCATTTCTCAGGGTGGATTTATGGCGAACGGATCTGATCTGTATCGGTTTATTGCGAATCCGGGAGAAATCGCGCATCATTTTTTTGGAATCGCCGATCTAGCAAAGCCGAGCTATCTCTTCGCTGTTCTGGCCGCTATCGCTCAGTTTTATCAGGTGAAAATGATGCTTGATGTTCAGAAGGCAGCCCTACCAGAGAAAAAAGAAACCGATTCGACGGAGCCTGATTTTATGGCTATCATGAACAAGCAGATGCTCTTTATCGGTCCTGGGATGACGCTTTTCATCGGGATTACCTTCCCAGCGGCGCTTTCCCTGTACTGGCTTGTTTCGACGGTTTTTACTATCATTCAACAGGCGTTCATCTTTAAGAAGAAATGATTATTATGGCTATGGATAAACAACAAATCGTTCAAAGTGAAGTTGAAACTCTCCTCGAGAAAATAGGATTTCCTGCCGAGGTAACCGCGCTCATGACGGGTGAGGCGAGCTATTCGATACGGATAACGGTTTCCGATGGATCAAAGCTTCTAATCGGTCAGCACGGTGTCGCCCTTTCCGCGCTCCAATACATCATCCGGTCAGTGCTCATGAGGAAGCTTCAGGAAAGAGCGGAGGTATTGGTAGATGTAAATGGGTATTGGGAAGAAAAAAAACCGCTGCTTGAGCGCGAGGCCGCGGCTGCCGAGGAAGAAGTTCTTCGTACGGGTCATCCGGTAGTGCTTCGACCGATGCTTCCTTATGAGCGGAAAGTCGTGCATACGTTTTTGGTCGCGCGAAACAAGGTGATGACCGAGAGCTCCGGGCATGGGGAAGATCGCAAGGTCATAATTAAGGTTCTCTCGGATATGTGAAAGGAAAAAGCACAAAAAGGAAAAGCACAAAACTCAAATCACAAAAGCCAAACAAAACACAACCACCAAAAATCAAAACACGAACATGTTTATACTTGTGCTTTGAGAATTGTGCTTTTCCTGCCTGCCTGCCGGTAGGCAGGGTCTTTGTGTTCTGTGATTTGTGCTTTTCTGGATATTCGAGACAAAGAGGGCTTCCTGGTATACTGAAAGGGAACAGGTATCATTTTTTACTTTGCATATGGCACTGGCACAAAAAATCGCGTATAACGTGGTGATCGTTTCCGTTCTCAAGGTGTTTTCAACAGTATTTCTTTCCCTTTTCTCCATCAAGCTGATCACCGGGTATCTCGGACAGGAGGGATTCGGGCATTATGCGGTCGTACTCGCCTTCTTCGCTTTCTTTTCAGCGATTGCCGACCTCGGCATCGGAATGATTACGGTGAGGGAGATTTCCCGTGAGCATGCCGATGAAAAGCGCATTTTGGGAAACGTTTTTTCTCTCCGCCTCCTCTCTTCAGTTGGAATTTTCCTCCTCTCCCCGTTGCTTATTTTTTTCTTCCAGTATCCTGCCGAGCTGAAGGAAGGCATTCTTATCGCCGCATTTGCCATCATCTTTTCGACGATGTCACTCGTGCTCAATGGTATTTTTCAAAAGCGCGTGGCGATGCATCAAGTCGCGATGATTGAATTCATCGGAAAGATGCTCCAGGTCGCTTTTATTGCCTTTGCCGTCGCTTCGGACTGGGGATTCCTTTCCATCGTGTCAGCCATTCTCGTTTCCATGAGCTTCAATGCGGTGACGGTGTTTCTCATGAGCCGTCGGCATATTAAATTTCCGCTCCGCTCCGAAAAAGAATATTGGAAGGGATTCCTTCGCGAGTCGTATCCGATGGGCGTGACGGCCATTATCACCTTCCTGTATTTCAAGCTCGATACGATACTTCTTTCCATACTTCGCCCGGCAGCGGATGTAGGCATCTATAATGTCGCGTATAAGATTATGGAAAATCTTATTTTTTTCCCTGCCATGCTTGCCGGCCTCATCATCCCGCTCCTTTCGAAATATCTGCTTTCCGATCGGAAAAAATTTGATATGACAGCGTCGAAAACGTTCAAAGTTTTTTTTGTTATCGTTTTGCCTATAATTGTCGGAACGCTGTTTCTCGCCCAGGATATCATTCTTATCGTCTCCGGTCCCGAATTTCTCGCATCAGCTGGTGTTCTTCGAATACTCATTTTCTCGCTCGCCTTTATTTTTTTCGGCCATTTTTTCAATATGATACTTTTGGTCGCTAATGCGCAGAAAAAGCTTATGTGGGCGCTTTCTTCGGCAGCCGTGTTTAATATCACCGCCAATCTTCTCCTTATCCCCCGGCTTTCGTATACGGGATCAGCTATCGCTTCGGCATTGACGGAAATGTTCGTGGTCATGGTAACCTCCATTATTGTTTTCCGATCTATCGGATATAGACCATCCTTTCATGGGCTGTGGGCTGTGGTTGCTTCGGCCTTTGGCATGGCTGTTTTTCTCTTCTTTCTCTATGGGAAAGCACCTTTCCTCCTCCTTGGTTTCGGCTCGATTGGTATTTACGGAATATGCCTGTGGGCGTTCAAAGGAGTAACGAAAGAAGAGATAAATATTATCCTTTCAGGGAGAAAACTTTCCCATGAGTCTCAAATAGCTGAGCATACGGAAACCATTGTGTAGTTTTTCGGTTTTGACTTTTGGCATCATGAAGAACTATCCTCTCGTCGCTATCGTGGTCTTGAATTATAACGGGAGGGAGTGTCTCCCCCGGGCTTTGCAGTCTTTGCAAAACCTCGAGTATGAACGGAAGAAAGTAATTATCGTGGATAATGATTCGCGTGACGACTCTTTCATACGGGCGAAAGAGTATTTCCCGCAGGGGATTTTTCTTCAGAATGAGGCTAATCTCGGATTCGCGGGCGGTATGAATATCGGTATCCGTGAAGCATTTCGCCTCGGAGCCGAGTATGTCTGGCTCTTCAACAATGACGCCGAAACGGAGGTGCATACGCTTGCTAGGATGATTGATTTTTGCGAACGGCATGAGAATGTGGGGGCGGTCAGTCCGATTATTTCGGATAATCAGGGGAGGGAATGGTTTGTTTCCGGGGAAATATCCTATATCTCCATGCGCGCCCGCCATGGCCGTAAGAAAGATGAAAAACAGCCGTATGAGAGCGAATACTTATCAGGATGCGCTGTGCTCATCCGCCGTTCCGCACTGGAGGCGGCGGGGCTTTTAGATGAACGGTATTTCCTCTACTATGAGGATGCCGACCTCTCCCTGCGGATACGGCTGGCTGGGATGAAACTCTTCGTCATTCCTTCCGCTCGTATAACGCATGGAGAACAGAGCGAGGCGCAGAGGAAGGAAAAGATATACCACCTGGTGTATTCCGGACTCATTTTCTTCCATGATCATACCTCGGTCTTCCTCCGCCCTTGGGTGTCAGCCTATGAGCTTCTCCGGCGCGTGAAGAATCGTATCGACATTTTCCTCCATCGGCCAAATTCGGCAATCGTGTATCAAGCATACCAAGACTATGATCGAACCCATCAATCACGATAAGGAACTCTCGCTGATTTTCGTGAATTACCGGAGTATTTTGCATCTTTCCCTGGCGTTAGAGTCGCTTCAGCAGGATATGTTTTTCCGGCAACATACCGAGGTGATCGTCGTCAATCAGGACATCGATGAGCAAACCGCGGCAAGAAAGCTTTCGGAACAGCGTGGATTTCGCTTGATCGATCGGGAAAATCTCGGCTTCGCTTCGGGTGCGAATGAGGGCGCCTCTGTCTCTACGGGAACCTATCTCGCCTTTCTGAATCCGGACATACGACAATATTCAGGGAGCCTCCGGGAAGGAGTTCTGGCGCTTCGAAAGGATACGCGCCTCGGCGTAGTGGGAGCGACGCTTCTGAATAAGGAAAATACTCCGGAAAAATGGAGCAAAGGACGGTTTATCACGCTTTTTCGTCTCATAGGAAACAATATTTTTCCTGCGATACATCGTGCCAGGGGGAGAAAAGTGGATTGGGTCAGCGGTGGCGCTCTTTTTATAAAAAAAGAACGGTTTCAGTCCCTTGGTGGCTTCGATGAAGATTTCTTCCTGTATTTTGAGGATATGGATCTCTGTCAGCGTGCAAAAAAAGATGGATTTCATACGGAATCCATCGATACCATCAGGTTTTCTCATCAGGGAGGACAGAGCTTCTCATCGAAACAGGTGCAGAAAAAGCATTATTTCGATTCTCAGCGCCGGTATTTTCGGAAGCATCGTCCGCGATGGGAGCAGACACTTCTTTCTGTTTTTCAGAATATAAAGATATGGTAGAAAAAGCACTTTTTCTTTTTTTTCTTCTGCTTCCATTTCAGTTTGCCCTGAATCCAGTGGAAGGAGTTGATTTGGCGATAGCGCGGGTGGTGGCAATCGGTATCGCGGGACTCTTCTTATTGGAACGGCTTCACTCAGGTTCCTGGAAAATTCCCCGAAGCGGTGCGCTTTTCGCGATGATGGGATTTTTCCTTCTGGCAGCGCTTTCCTTCTCCTGGTCGATCGAACCAGCGTGGTCCGTGAGGAAGTTTTTCTTCTTGCTTTCCTTTCTTCCCCTTTGGTTTGTGATTGTGGACACCCTCTATCGCGGGGGGGAGCGATCGGCGATATTCCTCTCCCAAGGATTTTTTTTCGGTGCCGTGTCTATGGCGATAATAGCCCTCCTGCAGTTTTTTTCCCAATTCATCTTTTCTTTCGCTCGAGTGGTATCGTTCTTCATGACCGAGATTTACCCTATTTTCCTCGGAGGGACATTTTCGCAGTCAGTCGCGATATACCCTAGCCTGCTCGTGAATATCGGTGGAGAAACGATTTTACGGGCTACAGGGGCATTTCCTGATCCCCATGTTGCCGCATTTTACTTTGGGATGGCTGTCCCATTCGGACTCTGGCTCGGTCTGCTCGTGAGGAAGGAAAAGAGAGTCCTGTTTCTTTCTGGCACAGCCATACTCCTTCTCGCCGATCTCTGCACGTTTTCTCGCGGCGGGTACATGGGATTACTCGCTCTGGCAGGGTTTTTTACGGCATTCATGTTGTATCATTATCGTAAGGAGGTGAATATCGCATGGAAAAAAAATATTTTCTTTGGAATAATAGTCGTTTTTGTTTTTGGCATAATAGTACCACCGGCGAGGGAGCGGCTTATCGATACGTTTTCTCTCACCGAGGGGTCGAATCGTGCGAGAATAATACTATGGCAGGAGGCGGGTGAGCATATCGCGAACCGACCATGGCTCGGCTACGGGCTGGGGAATTATCCGCTTGCCGTGAAACCATCGGCTGACTATCGTGAACCGATTTATATTCATAATACCTATCTCGATATATGGGCGGAACTGGGGATCGTAGGCTTCGTTTTTTTCCTTCTCGTTTTTTTCCTTCCGGTCGGCATTTTCTTTTTCCGCGGAAGTTTTTCAAGCATAGCTTTTCCTGCTTTCCTCGCGATGACTCTTTTTCTCGGGCACTCGATATTTGAAAATGTCATTTTTTCCGTACATATTATCCCAATACTCCTTTTTCTTATAACGATACTCTCGTGGCATAATGAAAGAGTATGGAAACAAAATATTTGAAAAAACTGTTTGCCTATTTTCTGATCATCGTTCCATTGACGGTGGTTTTTGCTCAGGGAAAATTGGTGTTGTTTGGAATTCCATGGTATGTTCCGGAAATTCTTATTATGAGCGCCTTCGGCGCCCTCCTTTTTTTTGAGAGAATGTTTTTTCTTCGCTGGAGAAGAGGTATTTTTTTCTTCGCTCTCGCTCTGATGATGGGAGGATTGCTCCTCGCGACGATATCGAATGATATTTCTTTGCATGGGTATGGCCGTATGAAAAGCTGGTTCTTCTTTCCTCTCCTGTATGGATGTATGCTTTCTTTCGCCCTGCAGAAGAAGATGATTTCACTTCAGGGTATACTCTGGAGCATGTTTGCGGGAGGTATAGTGATAGGCTTTTCCACGCTCCTCAGTATTGTTTCGGGAGGGGGATTTTCCTATGACCATCGACTTCATGGATTCTTTTCTTCTCCGAATCACCTCGCCATGCTCCTCGGAACCGCCCTCCTGAGCGGGATTTTCTTGGTCGTTTCTCTTTGGGAAAAACAAGGAAAAGAAAAGGTATATCTTTTTTCCGGTGCAATTTTTCTTCTGGCACTTCTTCTCCTTACCCAATCCTATGCCGTCATTTTTTCCCTGATGATAGCGCTTGGACTCCGGCTGTCGGCGTACGGGAAGAATCTTTCTTGGAAGAAAAGCCTGGCGCTGCTCCTTGGAGGAATGGTGTGTATCGGAATAGTATTCTCTCTCAACAGTGGCAAGTGGCAAGACATCACAACCGGAAGCGACCGGTCATCGCTCGCTTCACGCACTATGATTTGGCATGCTGCCCTCCGGATGATTCGTGACCACCCTTTCGTCGGTATCGGACCGGGAAACTTCCAGGAGCAATACTTGGCGTATCAGCAATATTTTCCACCGTATCTCGAGTGGTCGGCACCGCATCCGCACAATATGTTTCTCGACATCTGGCTTGAGGGAGGGTTGCTCGCCTTTATTGGATTTGTAATGTTTTTTCTTTCTTGGCTTCTTTCTTCCGCGCGACACTTTTGGCAGAAAAAAAATGAGAGCAGCCTGAAGGTTCTCCCATTCCTTTTCGCCCTCTATTTCTTTGGTATCGGGATGATCGATGTGCCATTCCTTCGAAATGACCTCGCCTACTTCTTTGTGACGGCTTTCGTCATCAGCAGATATGAGATGACGAGGGACTTTTACAGGGAAATCTGATAGGTCTTCCCATCTCGTCGGTTGAGAAAGTAGAGAATATCTCCTTTTTGGGAAAGAAAGAAACTGGTGCTATCGAACGGAACCCCGATGTCATTTCCTTCAATGAGGCGCTCTCGCTTGCCGGTTTCAAAATCAAGCTTCCAAAAGGTATCGGTCGTGAGAAGTTTTTTGGAAAAATAATCATTTGGAAGGACAATATTTTCGGGAAGTGACCCGGGAAGGGCGAAATAGATGGTTTTGGCATCAGCGGACCAGATAGCTTTGGAAACGAGGGTGGGGATAAGGAGAGGGGTAAGCTCACCGCCATTTTTATTGATAGTAGCAAGAGATATTTGGGAAGTCCCCTTTTCCTTGAGAAAACTGACGAGTACTTTTTCGCCATCGGGAGACCAGAGATAGTCGCCACCGAAATGATCGGAGAGAAGAGTCCGCATATTCGTTCCGGAAAACGAAGCGGCCCGGAAAAAGCTTTTTTCAAGCCCGTTCGGTCGATCCCAGAAAGAAACATCGGAACTTTTCGGTATCGGCGTGGTGAAGACGTTCCTGATGGGCAGTGCGACGAGTTCCTTCCAGTCGCTTCCGTCCGGATTGGAGACATTCACGCTGGCCGTTCCGGATTCGGTGGTGTATTGGTAAAAAATCTTATCGCCCAGATTGGAGAAAGACGGATACTTGAGGTTTTCTTTGAGAGGAAGTACCTCTCTCGTGGCGAGGGTGACGAGATGCCAGCGAAGCCCGTTGCTTTCCAGAAGCACGAGCGCGCGATTTTTATTGTTCGCCCACACTGCTTCGACCGGCGTACCAGGGAGATTATCGATGATGATGCTTGATTCGTGACTTTCCAGGGAAAGCTTTTTGAGTGACCGCCCCTCGGTGGAAAAATATGCAAGTCCATTCTCATTGAGTGTCGTCGCCCCGATGTTTTTTTCGTTGATGACCGTTTCGATTTTTGAAATGGGCTCGGACGGAAGTGAGTTATTGGTAAAGCTTGTGTCAGATGAAGCCATATCTGAAGTATTTCCGGCCTTCGGATCGAGCGGGTTGTTCCGATACGCGAAATGATATACGCCGAAAAAGATGAGCGTGAGGATGAAGAGCGAGAGCGAAATATAGAAGAATGTTTTCATGAAGAAACTTACGGATAGTTATTTGCAAATAGGGCCAGCAAAGTTCGCATGGAAGTGATTAGCATCCTCATCCCAATAGTCCGCCCCATTCACGCGATATACGGGTCGCCCTCCGCGCATGCATGCTACTTGTCCAGATTGTTGTAGATAAGCAAGAAGATCAGGCGTTCGATTGAGGTCAACGACAGAGTTACCTTTTTGATGTGCTGTCTTTTCACCATGGAACCAATATTCTGTTCCACCATTTACCATGACATCACTCTTGCTATCATGACATGCCGCACAGGCAGTTTTAAGACTTTTCAATCCATTTACACCAGCGCTTCCAAGCTCGGCAACACTTGTACAAGGAGTTGATTTGTCACCTTCAGTGATGCAATTGGATTTGTTAAATGATATTCCGGCGTTGTCGAGATCTTTTCGTATAGAAGAGTCGTCTGGCCATGTTGCGCCGGGAGTTTTCGAAGCGCTAGGTGTGGTAGTGCTACCAGGAGCGCCGGCCGACATCGAAACACTTGGAAGTTTCAGATTGACGAGATCAGGGTTGATGACATAGAGGATGAGATAGGAGGCGAGCGCGAGGACGAGACCGATCAGAGCATCTTGCATGATGCTTTTCGCCGAACCCATTTTTGAGGTATTGGCAGCGGAGAGCATGTACATGAAGGCACCAATGAGGAACATGAAGAGTGCACTCAGTCCCACGATCCAGATCGCGAGCTTGTAGATCGCGCTGAGATAGGCCGCGAAACTGAGCTTTGTCGCGTCAATCCCGGGAATCTTTTCGAGAAGGGTGTAACTGAAGCTGCCGTTACCCGATTGAGCAGAGGCATTCCTCTCGGCTATCGCTTCCGCCTGGATTTTATTTGCAGGAGCGTTTCGGATTTCGCGCTCCGCTACTGGAAGTAAGGGGGCAATTTTAGCGCCATTATTTGCTGTTTTCCCTTCATATTCACCACCCCTCCACCGATTATAAAATGTCACAAACCCCTGAGTATCATCTATAATAACATCACCCGCATCTCCACCGACCACTGCTGAGAGCATTGTTTTACAACAAACTTGTAAATTTGGCGTATCAAGACACTTCCCTATCGGGGTGAGTATTTCCTCTGAACAAGTTGCGTTTTCTCCGATATTAAGCTCACACCTTCCCCCAATTCCGACACATTCCGATTTTGAAAAATTGAGGTTAAAGGAGCTTATAGCTACTTGTGCATGAGCCTCAAATGAAAAAAGGAATATAAATAAAAGGGAAAGAAAAGAAAGTTTTATTTTTGAAAAATGCATCATATTGTTTTGTATTGATTATACAACAAAACAAAAATCCAGACGATACTCTCCATGCTGAAGAGAAAACACAAAGCTCAAATCACAAAAGCCCTGCCTACCGGCAGGCAGGAAAACAAAGCACAAAACAAAAAAACACAAACGCCCTGTCTCATTTGTGCTTTGATGAGTGTGTTTTGTTTGGTCTTTGTGTTTTTTGTACTTTGTGCTTTTTGAATATCAGAAGTCCCAGCTTCCATTCAAACTTGAAGACTGCGTATAATTGACGACGGTGGTTTCGAAGAAGTTCCCCTTGTCGCCATTGGTATCCTGCAGCCGGTCGAGATGCTTGTAAGGATTGTCGATCGCATCGGGATAGAGCGGATCCATATTGATCATGGCGAGGCGCTTGTTCGCGAGCCACTTGGTGTATCCTTCCGTCGTTTCCCCATTGATGCCGGGGATGCGGTCGCCGAGTATGTGTTTCCCCCACTCGATTTCCTGTTCGACGGCCTCAGTCATCATTTCCCGGATGACCGCCTCGTCGAAAAGAGCCGGAAATTCCTTCCGTATCTCACGCAGGAGATTGGAAAAAATAGTGATATGGGTGAGCTCATCACGGCGGATGTAGCTGATCATCCTGCCGGTCGCGAGCATTTTCATATTATCCGTCAGGGTATCGAAGAAAGCGAATCCGTTGTAGAAATAGAGCGCTTCGAGGAGAAAGTTGGCCACGACTGCCCGGAAAAAGGTCTTGTCGGTAGGCGATTCGATAAAGTCTTGGTAGATCTGACCGATGTACTGGTTGCGCTTAAGAAGAATCTTGTCGCTTCGCCAGAAATAATAGATTTCTTCACGCTCCTTGCTGTCTACGACGGACTCGAGAATAGTCGCGTAGGATTGGGAGTGGATGGCTTCCTGATAGGCCTGAATGGCGAGAATGAGATTGACCTCGGGCGATGTGATGTAATCCGAAAGGTGAGGAAGGTTCACCGTCTGAATCGAGTCGAGAAAGATAAGGAAGGAAAGGATTCCCTTGTAGGCGTGTTGTTCTTCAGGAGAGAGGTCGCTATGAAACATTCTTGCGTCATCTTTCAATCCCGATACTTTTTCCGGTACCCAAAAATTCCCGATCATGACTTGGTAGAGGGATTTCGCCCACGGGTATTTGACGACATTCAGATTGAAGAGTCCCGTCGTGGATCCTTTGATGATCGTTCTCGCTTCCACGGTATCATTGCCCGCGGGATTGAAGAGCAGGTTTTGGAGCATTTTTTCCGTCATATATGGGAAGATGTTAGATCTGAGAAAATTTATAGAGCGGTATTTCATTTTAACGGTCGCTCCGCTGTTGGAGCGGCCAGCCTCGACGTCTAGGTGGGTGCGTCCGCTGAAATGAAATATCTACAACAGTTGTAAAAAATAAAAGAAAACTTTCTAATAGCGGTTGCACCGCTCCAGAAGCGGAACAACCGCTCTCAATTGGAGGATTTTTTCTATCCTGAACAGCTTACGCAGTTTTCCTTGATTTCACCTGAGAGGCTGCGGACATAGTAGACCGTCTTGATCCCCTTGCTCCATGCCAAGACATAGTAGGTATAGAGCTGAGCCGGACTGGTTTTCGAAGGATCGATCATCCATTCGAAACTGATGCTTTGGTCTACCCAGCGGTAGATGACGGCCATCATGCTGATGACATCCGTCATTTCCATGTTCACGTATTCCTTGTAATACCAGAAGTTGTCTTTGGAAAGTTTCGGTGCGACGCGTACCGTCGGGGCGGAGAGATTCGTCTCGACGAAGTAACGCTTATAGATTGGGAGGAGCGCGGCGGTCGTCCCGACGACACCGGCGGTCGAGGTATTCGGCGCGGGGGCGGTATGATAGGCGAAACGCACCCCGTATTGCTTCATGTCATCGAAGAGCGACGCCCAATCGGCCTTGAACGGAGTATTATTCTCAAACCAGGATCGTTCGCGCCCGAGGAGCATGCCCTTGGAATACTCGCTTCCCTTGTAGAGCGGATACATGCCGCGTTCTTTGGCGATATCGACTGAGGCCCGGTAGGTATGGAAGGTATAGCGTTCAAAGAGCCGGTCGACCTCCTCCCTCGCTTCAGGGCTATCATAAGCGATTTTTCGTGTAGCGAGATATTCAGCGAGACCGAGATATCCGAGGCCGACACTTCGATATCTCCCAGCAGTACGCTCTGCCTCTTTAATCGGGTAGTAATTCAGTGTGATGACATTATCGAGAATGCGCATGACGACCGGGAAAACATCGGCGATGATGGATGGTTCATAAACAGTCGCAACATTGATCGAGGCGAGATTGCAGACGACGAGGTCGCCCGGCTCATATTTGATCATGATTTTTCCGTCCTCGATGGTCTCTTCGATGAACTTGCTCGCAGAAGTGTTCTGACAGATTTCCGTGCAGAGCTGAGTCGAATAGATATTCCCTTCATGTTTGTTCGGATTCAGTCGATTGACGGTATCACGGAAAAAAACATATGGCATACCGGTCTCCACCGTCGTTTTGAGGAATTTCTTGAAGAGCTCTTTGGCGGGGATGGTTTTTTTCATAATGAGCCGATCATCCTTCTCGAGCTTGAGATAGAATGCATCGAATTCTTCGTTGAAAAAATCCTGCAGGGATTTCCCATAAAAACTCTTGATCTCGTGCGGATCGAACAGCGACCATTCGCCATCCTCCTCGAGGCGCTTCATGAAAAGATCGGGAATGGAAACGGCAGGGAAGATATCGAAGGCCTTTGCCCGGATATCGCCGGTTTCAGTCTGGAGGTCGAGGAAATCGTGGATATCGCAGTGCCAGATATCGAGTGTGACGGAAATAGCGCCGAGCCGTGAGCCCAGCTGATTGACGGCCGATGCAGTATCATTGATGACCTTGATCCAGGGATTGACACCGCCCGACATGCCGAGAACTTTTCGGATCATGCCGCCGCGGGCGCGGATATTTCCGAGGTAGACACCGACGCCGCCGCCGAACTTCGATATCTGCGCCATGTTTTCGATGGCGTGATAGATGCCGCGAAGATCGTCATCGACATTGATCTTGAAGCAGCTTGAGAGCTGATTGTAATTGGTTCGGGCATTGAGAAGGGTCGGTGTTGGGAGGGATATGCGTTGTTTCGAACAATGCTCGTAGATTTTCAGCGCGAAGGCGAGACGGGTTTCCTTCTTTTCCGGAATGGCGAGAAAGAGCGCGAGTGACATGTACATTTCCTGAGGAAGCTCCTTGATCACCTTGTTCGGATTGAGAAGGTATCGCTTGATGAAGGAAACGATGGTGGTGTATTCATAACCTTCATCGGTCGCCTTGGAGAGATGACGCCCTGCCTCCAGAATATCTTCCGGCGAGTAGTATTTGTAAAAGTCCCTGTAGTACAGGTCATTTTTGACGTAGTCATCGAAGAATGCCTTGTATGCCTCGGGAGAATAAATATCTTTCTGCTTGATGTTCCGATTTTTCGTCGCCTTTTTGTACAGGCCTCCGAGCAGGATGCGCGCCGCGACATTCTGCCAGATGATGTTTTCCACCGTAACGAGATCGATGCAGGTCTTCACGAGCATTTTTTCGATGTCGGCGGTCTTGATATCTTCGACGAGATTCTTCTTGAAGGCATTCATGAGTTCTTCGAAGTTACAGTGCTTCTCGAATCCTTTGGCGGCACGGTCAAATACCATGCGAAGCTTGTTGATATCGAAATTTTCCTTCGAACCATCGGCCTTGGTCACTTTGAGCGTATGCTTCTCGAATTCACGGACAAGTTTCTCTTTCCGCTCCTCGCGCTCCTCATTCTTCTGCCCGCGATAGAGGATATAGGCTTTGGCTACTTCGAAATGGTTGAGCTTGACCAGGTGGCGCTCGACGATATCCTGAATGTCTTCGACGGACGGTATGCGGTTGATGAAGATATCATTGAAGACGTGTTCGATATCATGAATGACGGCATCAGTCACCTCAGGGATGAAGCCCTTCTCTATTTCTCCGATAGCATCGCAGGCGAGCGCGATAGCATGTTCGATCCGGGTTCGGTCAAAGTCGATGATTTCTCCGTTGCGTTTTTTTATTTTTTCTATGGACATAAATTGAGAGCCAAGGAGGCTTGTGAATAAATGAAATATTTTTTTGAAGAAGACTATGCCGCGAGGCGGGATGTGACGGTATTCCAATCGATGGCCTTGAAAAAAACAGTGAGATAATCAGCGCGCTTGATACCGTAGTCAAGCATAAAAGCATGTTCGAATACATCCATAACGAGGATCGGTGTCGTCCCGGCGAGGTGACCTCCGTCATGCTCATTGATCCAGACATTGAAGAGCTCCCCGGTCTCAGTATCGTGAGTGAGGACAACCCAGCCAATGCCGCGCATCGCACCGAGAGCAAGAAAGTTTTTCTTCCAATCCTCGAAGCTGCCGTAAGCGGATACTATTTTTTCCTTGAGAATGCCTTCGACAAGGGGTGCGAATTCCTTGGTCATATTCTCGAAATAGAGTTCATGGAGCCGCATGCCGTTCCATTCCCAGCCAAAGCGCCGCTGGAGCTCCGCGTATTCCGGAGTACCAGGCTCCTTCGAACCAAGCGATTCGAGGAGCACATTCGTATTTTTCACATAGCCTTCATAGAGCGCGAAGTGATTTGTGAGAAGAGCGTCGGAGAGTCCTGGAAGCCCGAGAAGGTGTTTGAAATCTTTGATTTCATAGCTACTGGCCATACATTGTACATTGAAAGTATTAAGTGCTTCTTATTTGTGTATTTGTGAGTGATTTGTAATTTGTAGGACTATATCTTTCCTACGAGTTCGATGCCGGGCTTGAGCGTCTTCCCTCCCTTTTTCCAGTTTGCCGGACAGGCTTGCCCGGGATTTTCTTTGACGAAAATAGCTGCTTCGAGCTTTCGAAGCGTTTCCAATGCATTGCGGCCGATAGAGTTGGAGTTGATCTCACTCGCCTGAAGAACGCCTTCGGTATCGATGATGAAGGTTCCACGGAGAGAGACCCCCTCATCCGGAAGATAGACACCGAAAGCCTTTGCGAGTTTCGCGCTTGGGTCGGCTGCCATCGGATAGGTGATTTGCTTGATAGCCGGTGAAGAATCATGCCAGGCCTTATGAACGAAGACGGTATCGGTACTCACGGAAATAACTTCTGCACCCAGTGCCTTGAAGGCTTCATAATTATGCGCGAGTTCTTCGAGTTCGGTCGGGCAGACGAAGGTGAAGTCAGCCGGATAGAAAACGACGACCACCCATTTACCGCGAAGATCCGAGAAATGAATTTTTCGGAATGATTCGTCCTGAAAATATTCGAACTCGAGAGAAGGGATGACTTGTCCGATAGCGACGGATGACGGAGTGATAGTTTCCATATGTTTGTGTAAAAAATGATTAATTTTTTTTCTGTCAGCGGAGGAATTCTCTATTGACGTTTCATCATCATAGAAGACCTGCTTTCCTTCTGTCAAATGTCCTTTCTGCAAGCCTGCTATTGGAACATAAAAATGAAAAAAATCAAGTGAAAAAGAAAAAACAAACAACATATAGTATGTTTTCTTTGCTATGAGACACAAGAGAATCTTTTCTTCCTATGAGATGCATGGTTCCGGACGGTTGACGCGATGGGTACCCTTCCCCTGCGAAAACTCCGTGATATTTTTGACAGTCGTATTCAGAATTCGTTCCAGGGCTTCGGCGCTATAAAACCCGATATGCGGAGTGAAGACGACATTGTCGCGACGAAGAAATTCATGCGCCTTCGTCAGAGCCTCGAACTGCGAGGGAGTCTTTGGCTTTTTCTGGATGAGATCTTTTTCCTCTTTGAGAAATTCTTCTCCCTCGATGACATCGAGACCCGCTCCTCCGAGGATTCCGGCATCGAGTGCTTCCACGAGCGCCTCATTTTCTATGATGCCGCCTCGTGAGGTATTGATGAGGAGAGCACCCTTTTTTATTTTGTGGATATTCTCACGATTGATGAGATGCTTCGTGTATTCATTGAGAGGGAGGTGGAGGCTGATGATGTCGCTCTTCCCGAGGAGCTCATCGAGCGTTACGTAGCGATAGTGGAGAATTTCCGAAAGAAAGGTATTTTCGTGGACATCCGTCGCGAGGACATGCATACCGAAACCCTTTGCGATACGGATCGCATGCAGGCCGATATGTCCGGTACCGATAACGCCGAGAGTTTTGTCTTTGAGGTCAAATCCATGGAGGTCTTCGAAGGAATAGTTCTGTTTCAATCCTCTCGCGTAGGATTTATGGACATTCCTCGAAAGTGCGAGGATAAGGGCGAAGGTGTGTTCTGCAACGGTGTTTTCTCCGTAGTGGGGAACATTGGAGATGACGACACCTCGTTTTTCACAAGCAGACACGTCGATATGATCAAATCCAGTCGATCGCGTCGCAATGAGTCGGAGGCTTGGGAGTTGTTGCAATAATTCTTTTGTGATGAATGAGTAGATGAATACGGAAATACACTCCGCTCCCTCAGCTAGCGCGACAGTCGTTTCCGTGAGCGGTTCTGCGGTAAATAGAAGCTCATGCCCTTGACTCAGGGATTTTTTCAGGTATAGTTCATCGTCTGGTGATGTCTCAAAAAAAACGATTTTCATGGGTGTGCGTGTTAATGATACCGATACAGTATACTATAGAAGTACTCTTTATGCCGACACCAATCAAAAATTTTTGTTATACCGTCGCTCCGAGGGAGTCAGGCCTGCGCCTGGATGTCTTCTTGCTTTCCAGGCTCCGGTTGGAATTTCCTGAAAGGGTATTTTTTCGCTCCGAGGTGGCGTACTGTCTTTCCGAAGGCGAGGTGCTGGTCTCTGGAAAAAAATCGAAACCAAGTACTATCGTCCGATTTGAAAATATCGTATCAGGACAGTGGAAAGAGAAAGAGGCTGAAAAGAGCCGAAAAAACACCTTGTTTCCGGTTGAACCGGCCGTGCTTTTTGAAAATGAGCATTTTCGGGTACTGGAAAAGCCGGCGGGTCTGCAGGTGCATCCGTCGGAAAAGAATGAAACCGATACACTGCTTGATTGGCTGAAGCGCGAATTTCCGGAAGAAAGCGCTCTTTTGGGTGAGGAAGCCCGCTTCGGCATCGTGCATCGCCTGGATAAGGAAACTTCTGGACTGATACTCGTCGCGAGGAACAAGAGTGATTGGGAGACGCTGAAAAAACTTTTTCATGATCGGAAAATAGAGAAAACATATCGAGCACTCGTTTTCGGACACTTTTCATTGAAGGAGGGAAGCATCGAAGGAGATATTACGTCAGTGGAACATTCACTGAAGCGACGGATGGCATCATTGCGTGACTCTTCGAAAAAGAGGAGCGCAAGGACGGATTACGAGGTGGAAAGGCGATTTCGCGATTTTGATTTGGTCAAAGTTTTTCCAAAAACGGGTCGAACCCACCAGATCCGTGTCCATTTTCTGTCGGCAGGACATCCGTTGGTGGGAGATAAGCTTTATGGGCATCGGCTGACGAAGAGGCTCGCCCTTGAGAGCAAGGCTCCGAAAAGGCATCTTCTGCACGCTTCTTCGCTGCGTTTCAGTTGTTTTGGTGAAAAATATTCTTTTGAGTCCCCTCTTCCTGCCGATTTTTCTGCTTATTTGGGAAACCTTGACGAAATCAAATAATAAGGCTAGTATAGATATGTTTTAAGAGCCCGAAAGGGTGATATTTTTTTGAACCGTTATGTACAAGAAACTCGTAGAATTTAATAAAGAGCTTCGAAAAAAAGTATCCCTGCCAGAGCTTCATTCGGGTGATATGATCAAGGTCTATCGCAAGATTAAAGAAGGAGGAAAGGAGCGTCTCCAAATGTTTCAGGGGATGGTCATTGCCATTAAGGGTGGTCAGAGCTCATCACTCATGGTGACGGTTCGCAAGGTATCATTCGGTATCGGCGTGGAATTGGTTTTGCCGCTTCTCTCCCCTACTATCGATAAGATTGAAATCTTAAAAAGCACCAAGTCTCGCCGGTCGAAACTGTATTTCGTTCGCGAGAAATCCGCAAAGGTGCTGTCGAAGAAGCTTCGTGAAGTTGGTCTGAAGTCGAATGGTGTCGTAGCGACTGAAGAAGTTGAAGCGTCCGAGGAACCAGTAGAGGAGGTTCTTGAGCCGGTTGAAGCGACGACTATGGAGCCAACTGAAGCGGAGCAAATAACTTCAGAAGAAACTGAAGTAAAGGCCTAAAGAAAGACCTCAACCTCGCTCCACTCCGGAGGGGGTTTTCTTTTTAGACAGGCATTGAGAAATAGTTTACAATTCAAAAGTAAAGTTGTATTTGCCCAGATGGCGGAATTGGTATACGCGCTAGCTTGAGGTGCTAGTTCTCGCAAGGGATTGGAGGTTCGAGTC
>CAZIBB010000007.1:0-29328 GCA_964537075.1 uncultured Bdellovibrionales bacterium
TATTTGGAGCTTGTAATTTTGAATTTGTGATTTATATTTTTACTTCAGGAATCGGGATATTGAATTCCACGAGTGCGTCATTCACAATCTTCAAAAATGTTGCCTCTACCATCGGACAGCCTGGAACCACCGCATCAACCTTGATAATTTCATCGAGCCGCTTCACGGTGGTGCCATAATGGAATTTATCGAGAATAAAGGAAATCTTATCCTGCTGTTCTTCAGGGAAAGAATTCCGATGCCCCGATGGCATGCCCGTCACCGCGCAGGCACCGATAGCCACCACTCGAGTCGCAAGGCTGCGAATTTCCAGGAGCTTTTTCTCCTGCTCCGGTGCGGTAATCGCTCCTTCAACAAAAGCCACATCCATCTGATCCATATAATTTTTCGTCTGAAGCACACGAGCATTACGGATATCGAGTACGTGCTTCCACACCATATAATGGTCATTCATGAGCTCGGTAAAAATAACCGTGCTGTCCTCACAACACGTAAATGAGAACCATCCGATACGCAATTTTTTCTGCTCAACCATATAAAAATAGAACACTTAATTTACTTTAGTAACTGTTCAACATCTCACCGCCATAATATGAAGTAAAAAATGGCTTGTCTCATAAAATATTCAGATTCCGGCTGTAAATCCTGAAAAGCTCGTCGGGTTATCATGATAGCCCTTCTCACTTTCTCAGAATTTTCGCTCGTAATCTGAGTATTTTCTTGAGACATGAGATATTAAACAGTTACCTATATTCTACCATTTCCAAGTGAAAAGAAAAACGGCCTACTGATAACATCAACCGACAGAGGAGTTCCTTATCATGTGCATCAGCGGAGATATCGCCTGCAACACCCGCGTCAAAGATACCCGAACCGGACAATACGGTCGCGTGCTCAAAACAACGAGCATTCTGGATGCAACCGTCCCAGTCGGATTCGCAAACAATGGAGGAAAAACCTCCGTGCCACTCTGCGAAATCATGTTGCTCGATCCAGACCAACGCGAACCAGCGGATCGAAAAGCCATTCTTCGCGCGATTCGGAAGCAAACTTCCGCCTATCGAAACGCCGAGTTCCCAAGGGAGCTCGGCGATTTTTTTCCTCATTAAAGCCACGAAGCTCACTTAGAGGTTCGACCTCTAAGTGAGCTATTTTTTTGCAATGACAAGCATGACTTTTTCGTCAGGAAATATTTTTCCATGATATCCTGTTTCATAATCTTGCATCGCATCAAAAAGAATGTCCGATGTGTACCGATACGCATCGCCCTTGCGCGTTCCCGGATCATTCACGATAAATTCATCGGAAACGTGGTCATACCCGCGAATGAGAAGGGTGTGGTAGAGTGGCCCTGGCGCCGTAAAATTCGGATTCCGAAGCTTCTGCCCATTGGCAGGAACGATAATGATATCTCCCCCTAATATGGTATTTTTAAGACTTTCTTTTGTGACATTTTTGATCAAAGAAACAATCATCGCCGGATAGCGTTTCCCCGCCAAAAATACCATGTCCTCCGCTGATAAGTCATATGCATCTTTCGGAAAATATTTTCTTTCTTCCTTTGTGATACGACGGATCTCCTGTGATTCCTCTTCAACGCTTCCAAATACTTTTCCACTCACCCATGCATCGGCCATCAGGAGCGATGCTTCCTCACAGGCATTTTGAAATATCAAGTCTTTCCAGTTTCCGGTCGGTGCTTGGGATGTAAACGGGACGTCTTGCAGGATTTTCTTTGCAATATTTTCAGGAGCCGTCATGACAACAGGGATTTCCTGTTTCTCTTCTATGATTTGCCCTGATTGATTTAGCTGTATATCTACTCCATTCTTTTTTTCTTCCAAAGATACCGGCATTTCTCCCTGTTTTCGCCACGAGAAAAACAAAATGAACATCGCAAGAAAAATCAATACAGCAATCAGTAATTTTTTCATATTTCTTTCAATAAAAATTCAAATAACGGTCGTTCCGCTTTTTTAGCGGTGCGTCCGCTGTTTGAATTTTTATTGAGGATCTTCAAACAGCATACCGGGATCATTTCGGATGAATGAGCGCGCACAACAAGCAACTCCAAATACAGTATACTCCAAGAAAAAGAAAAGCCCTCGATTCTCGAGAGCTAGAAAATATACTTTAAAAAATTTTACTAGAACCGTCCTACAGCCACCACCGTAAAGCGTATCAGTATAGTCAGTAGCGGCAGCCTGCACCGCGGAAATTCTCGTAAGCTCTTTCTTCAACTCAATCATTTTGATTTCTCGGCCAACCATCAGTCTGTTCACCTGATCCAGTTCAGTCAATTTCTTATTCAATTCTTCGGTGCGCTCTGAACCTTTCCCTCTAATTCCGCTTCTCTATTTGCCGATAATAACCGTCAATCCCGATGATTTCGTATCCGGATTTCCCGAGCCAGTTCCCTTGGTCACACTTGACGGATATTTTTTCAGAAGGATCCCTGTAACGGCGTCAGCATCACCTTGCGTCGCCGGAGCGGTAAAATAAACGGAAACTCCCGAGTAATCGCCTACCGAGTTTCCTGTTGAGACCGCCGTATATCCCTCGCCCTTCAGGACATCGGCCGCCACGCCGGCGCCTCCCTTGACCGCGCCGCCATTCAAGACCTTGATCGCGATTTTCTTATTGACGATAGCCGGCTGAGTGACTACCAACTCGCTTTTCTGTGTATTTTCTGACATCGTTTCTTTTGGTGTGTTCCCCTCCTCGTTCATCACCTGTGGAATATCCGAGATAGACAGCTGATTCATATCGCTCATGTTTTCTCTCACACCGTGATAGAGAAACCATCCGCCGTAAGCGGCGAGCGAGACCAACAGCACGGCGATGATCATCATGATGAGAAATCCGAATAAAGACTCATGGGAGGTCTTGTTCGATTCCTCTTGAGGAGCGGCCTCATTCGTGGTAGCGATATCATCTTCTTCCATATATTTTATTACCTAGCGAGTGAATAAAGTGAAAGTTCTTAGTCTTCACTTTCGAGCGAGTGACGGTAACCCAGGGTAAATACCATTTATTTTCCCAGTTTTTTAAGCGCGAGAACGATCAGGGCGACGAAGGCACCGATCAACACTATCAGCCGGAGCCACTCATCCATATACATCCAATAGCTGGTTGAACCGACGATAAAGGAAAGAATCGCTCCGAAAGACAGCCCGCTCCCAACAGCAAGCGCTGTCGCCGGCAAAAAGAGCGAGAGAATGAGGAGCAAGGTTCCACCAATCACCGAGACGAAAAAGCCATTTCGCTGATATATTTTCTGGGCGGATTCATACTCCTTCTGACACTGAAACTGTTCATTGCAATACCCGGTTACGCCCGATTGTTTATCTGGTACCGATGCATTCCACTGCCCCCCCGAAGAGAGACAAGTCTCCTCTGTCTGTAAAAGGCCGGTAACCGGTTTCATTTCACAATACGCTTCAAACTGCGGTTCATGAAAAACCGTTCTTGTAATCTGCAGCAAAAGCAGATTTGTAATCAGGGCAAGCCCGATAATGATAAGCCATTTCAAAACCACAGGCTGATTTGGGATACTCATTTTTTCTGATGTTTCCATATGATAAAAGTTATTATATCTTTAAGTATACACCTTCTCTCCACTCATTTCTACATCCTTATTTCCTATTCTCTATCGGATAGCCTTCGCTACTGCCTTGGCGACGCGCCTATCGAACACCGATGGAATAATCATCCTGGCAGTCGGCTTTCCGACGAGTTTCGCGAGTGCCTTGGCACCGGCAAACAGCATATCTTCGGTGATTTCTTTTACGCCGTGATCAAGCGCCCCGCGAAAAATTCCCGGGAAACCGAGGGCGTTGTTCAATTGATTGTCGAAATCCGATCGCCCAGTCGCTACCACGGCCGCCCCGCCCCGAAGCGCATCCACCGGGAGAATTTCCGGATGGGGATTCGCGAGGGCGAACACGATCGGTTTCATTGCCATAGTGGCAACCATTTCAGCAGTCACGGTATTCCCCTTGGACACGCCGATAAAGACATCCGCTCCCACCATCGCTTCAGGAAGTCCACCAGCGAGACGGAGCTCATTCGTTACTTGTGCCAATGCTTTTTTATGAGAATCGAGATCCGGCCGATCCGCATGGATGATTCCCTTGCTATCCACGACGACGATATCACCAACGCCGTATTTCAGAAGAAGCGAGACAATAGCTTGCCCGGCCGCACCCGCACCGGAAACGACGACCGCGCAATCCCTCGGTTTTTTCTTCACGACTTTCAACGCATTGATCAGTCCCGCGAGAAGCACCATGGCCGTTCCATGCTGGTCGTCATGCATGACCGGAATATCGAGCAATTCTTTCAATCGGGCCTCGATCTCGAAACAACGCGGTGCGGAAATATCCTCAAGATTGATTCCTGCAAATGACGGTGCGATATTCTTCACCGTCGCAATGATTTCCTCCGTATCCTGCGTCGAAAGGACGATCGGAATGGCATCGATTCCGGAGAGTTCCTTGAAAAGCATCGATTTCCCCTCCATCACCGGCAATGCCCCGAGCGGGCCAATATTCCCCAGACCAAGTACCGCGGATCCGTCCGATACCACGGCGACCGTATTCCCACGATAAGTGAGCATATTGGTTTCCTTCTCTCCCTTGGCTGTCTCAAGCGCTACCGCCGCTACTCCCGGAGTATAAAACAGCTTCAGTGTCTCCTTATTCACCTTTCCCTTCGATCGGATTTCGATTTTCCCGCGCAGCTTCTTATGCAGAGCGATAGCCTCCGCTCCGACATCTTTTCGTACTCTTTTTTTCATACTGATATCATTACTGAATTATCACCGTCATTATAACATGTGCGCTCTTCATTCTTTTCTCACCAGCGGAACGAAGACAAAGCCGGGATGCCGCTCCAGTCGATACTCGCCCCGTTCTCCCATTTTCTCCACTTCCCATATATCATTTCCCACCGGCAAAACGAGCTTGCCTCCCGATTTCAGTTGATCCAAAAGCTCCCGCGGAAATATCTTGGTCGAGGCCGAAACCAGTATCCGATCATACGGCGCGGCGGCGACAAATCCGAATACTTTTTCCGCCGGATGAAAGAAAGCGTTTCGTATGCCAAATCGTGCACAATTTTCTTTTCCAAATATGAGGAGCTCCGGCACTATTTCTACCGCATCGACATGGCCGCTTCGTCCCACGAGCGTCGAGAGAAGGGCAGTCGTCCAGCCCGATCCCGATCCAACATCAAGGACATGATCGCCTCGGTGCGGATCGAGCCACTCGAGCATCATCCGTACCGTCGTCGGCTGGCTGATGGTCTGTCCGAAACCGATTGATAGCGGTTCATCGAGCATCGAAAACGATCGTATTTTCTCAGGAACGAAAGATTCCCTCGATACCACCTGAAAAGCGCGATCAATCCGTGTATTCATTATGTTCGTTCTTATTTTTTTCCCTGCTGAAAGCCACTGCTTCCGATCTTTTTCCGGAAAATGCTCGATCGCATATCGAAGCATCGTCCGTGGCATACGCAGTATATTCTTTTTCAAAAAGAGTTCCAATTCCTTCCGCGAAACCCGTTTGCCAACCTCGCGGAGCATCCATCCCGTCGCCTTATGCATCAGATCCTCCTCATCACCCAGTACTTTTTCCGCGAGTCGAAGCGTCTCGCTCGCGTCGCCCTCCCGGATGAAGGCAAGTGTCGCCACCATGGCTACCCGCCGTTCCCACAATTTTTCCGAAACGATAAGTCGATTCAAAACACCTCCTGGATTCTCAAAATGCGAAAGAATTTTTTTCTGCTGTCCGTGTTCCGACGAAAGGCAAGGAAAAAAGTTGCTTTCGCGTTTTGAGAAAGAAACGTCCGACCACCCCTGTGAAACTCCGAAGAGGTACGCCCCTACGATCTTATCCGCGGACAAATCGACTAAATCCCAATTATTTACCGAGTCCAGGTGCGCGAGGTAAAAATCAAAGATATTTTTCCTGGCCTTTTCGCTTCCCGCTTGAAACTGCTCGACCAGGATGAGGAGCCCGATCAGCCGCTCTTCGTGAAACTTCGACGCGAGCAATTGTTCGATACCCGGAAAAGAGAGTTCTCTGTATTTCTTCGCGATACTGCGTGATTGCGGCACCGTCAATCCAAGGAACACATCGCCCTCACCATACTCGCCTTTTCCCATCTTAAAAAATCCGACTATTGTTTTCGTCTTCTCCTGGTTCGCCAATAATCGGATCTCTCTTTGGATGGGAATCATATGCCTGAAAAAGCAAAATCACGAAGCAGATACCTCGTGATATTGTTAATTAGCCCGTCTCTCCCTACAATTGTGATTTAAGTGCTGGAAGAGATTGATTGAAAGCTCCTGTCGTAAGAGGTGATCCACCGATATCGTCGATATCTGAAAGTTCAGAAAGCTTCTTACCGATGACCGCATCCGGAAAGGCCATACCGAATGCTTTTTGCTTCTCTTCCGATATCATATCCTCCGCCATCTCTTCGGCTTTCGCATCGACGATCACCCCTTCGGCATCGACGCCGAGAACAAACGCAACCTGGTCTTCACCGGCAGGAGTGGTATAGGTTGCCACAGTCCGCAGGGTCTTCACCACAGAATTTAATATTCTCCCTCCTGTTTCTTCCTGCATATCGGCGTCCCTCTCCTGGTCATTCTCCCCCAGAGTCACATCATCAATTTCCATCAATTGAGTCCCAAGAAATCCGACGGTGGCTAAGAGAACGGCGATAATAATATTCTTTCCCATATACTCTTGTATAAATAGTTTTCACTTTCTCCCGCACAAAGCGGAGACGGAGACTTGCCGGCAGGCAGGGATTCACCCTGAAGGGTATAAACTTCTCACCCTCCCTCCGTATCCTCGTAAAATTCGTCTGCGGAAGGAGAGGGATTCGAACCCTCGGTACAGTTTCCTGTACGCTTGCTTTCCAAGCAAGTACCTTCAACCACTCGGCCATCCTTCCGTAATAACTATTTTCACCTCTTTTTCAGATTCTAGATTCTACCGCACCGAATGAGTTTCGACAAATCTCAAGCGTGTCATTCCAGCGAAGGCGGGAATGGCAGAGAGACCATCAGCGTATTTCACGAACGCCGACAAGCTTCATGGTGTCGCGATCGGGCGTACGCCCGAGGAAGACAGCGGCGCGGCTTCCCGATACGAGGGTACCATCCTTTTTCGCTTCCTCAATCAGTTGATCGACGAAGGTGTCGAGCGGCCTCTCCTCATCGAACAGGTACGGCTTCACTCCCCAGAGAAGAGAACACTGATTATAGGTCGTTTGCGATGGTGTCGCGACCAAGATATCGATTCCCGGGCGAAAATGAGACATCAGTTTTGCGGTAAATCCGGACACTGAAAGGAGAATGATCGAAGTCGCCTCGAAGCTCCGAGAAAGTTCAAAAACACTTCGAATCATCACCGCATACTCATTCTTCATATTGAGATGGATCGCGTCATAGACATCGTCATACGGGGATTCTTCCGTCTTCACGATGATCTCTTTCATCATGGCGACCGTCTCGATCGGATATTTTCCGGCAGCCGATTCTTCGGAGAGCATCACCGCATCCGTATGGTCGACGACCGCATTGGTCACATCGCTCACTTCCGCGCGCGTCGGACGAGGATTATCCGTCATCGACTTCATCATCTGTGTCGCGACGATGACCGGACAGAGTGCGGACAGTGATTTCTCCACGATCTCTTTTTGGAGGATGGACACTTCGCTCGATGGCATCTCGATGCCGAGGTCGCCGCGTGCCACCATCACTGCGTCCGTCTCCCTGAGAATTTCATCGAGATTCTTGATCGCTTCCTTCCTCTCGATCTTCGAGATGATGATCGGGAGACGACCCGGTTCGGGTATCGTTTTCCTCATTTCCTTTTTCGCTTCACGCAAATCTTCGGCCGATCCGACGAATGACAGTCCCACGAAATCAACTCCCTCCTTTAAAACAAATTCCAAGTCAGCCTTATCTTTTTCCGAAAGGATAGGGAGGGAAAAATTCGTGTCCGGAAGATTCACACCCTTGCGATCCTTGATCGTTCCGGGAGTCTGTGTCTCCGTCACGACGAAGCCATCCATGACCTCGATCACCCGAAGCTCGATCAGGCCATCCTCAATAAGCAGGGTATTTCCAAACATGATACTCTCGAGGATATTCGGCGTGTCGAGAAATATCGCCGGCATACCGATATTTTCCGGTACCGCGGTTTTCTTTCCCTTGTATCCAACGGCAATTTTTTCTCCCCGACGAAACGAGATTGGCTCGGCGACCTCCACCCGGATGCGCGGCCCCTGCATGTCGGCGAGCACGCCAATCGGCTGATGAAGCTTTTTCGAAACCGCGCGAGCCTTCTTGATAATCCCCTGGTGCCAAGCATGCTCATTATGTGAAAAGTTCAGACGAACAACATTCATCCCCGCGAGCGCGAGCTTCTCGATCATCTCTTCCGTCTCCGTCGCCGGCCCGATAGTCGTCACGATTTTTGTGTGTTTCATTTTTGTAGAAGAGGTTAGAAATTAGAGTTTAGAGGGGAGATCTTAGGAGTTAGGGACAAAAAGTTATTTTTTACTATTTCCTATCTCCTCATCTCTAACCTTTTCATTAAGTATACCATCTCAGAAAAAATACTGAAAAAAAATGGCAACAAAAAATGATTCCAAGATGGAAAAACAAACAGCCTGCCTGCCGGTAGGCAGGGAACGACCGCTCCTCCCATAAAAAATTCAGAAAAAGAAAAAACCGCCGCAGAGAGTGGAAAAAATCTTTCCTTTCTCTCTACGACGGCTTATGGCGACGCTCACCGTATCAGCGAACTTCCTGACAGACCTGGGTGGTGAGCTGCTGACCGGTGTACCGGTCGTACAGCCCGCGACCGAGTTGGTCGGTAACGGGAACTATCCGACAGATTACCCGCGGTTGCTCGACAACCACGACACGGGACGGGAACAACTGGTTGATGACAACTGCTGCCCCCGTCAGGACCACTGCACCGACGACGAGTTCACCAAGACCGCCTTGGCCGTGGTGGTGACCGCCGCGATTATAGTCACGGTGGTATCCGCGATCAGCGAAGGCCGACGAGGACAGTGCCATGGCGGCAAGCGCCAAAACAAAAAGTTTTTTCATTTTGTCCTCCGGACATTGTACTGCTGATTTGTGAAATATCCCCAAGCAATTTGCTTACGAGGCGTTAAAGAACCTTGATAGGCAGAGTATAGCACAAAATTGATATAAAGTCAATTATACCACTGGGAAAATCAATATATTCCTCTTAAACAAAGCAAAAAAGCAGCTTCCATAGCTGCTTTTTCTTATTTTCTTCAAACAGCGGTCGTTCCGCCTGTGGGCGGTTCACCCCGTGAAATCTCTGAGTTATTTCATCGGGGTGCGTCCGCTGATCTCAATTATGTTTCCTGCTCCTTGTTCTATGTTCTATGATTGTCAGTTCTTATACAATTCCTTCATCTGGAACAAGATATACCAACCGATAACGGCACCAACGAGAGCACTGATCAAATTGAGTGCAAGCACACCACCGACAAGTTGTACGATGCTGACATAAAAGAGCAATCTCCAACTCGCTTTCGTCCGCTTGAACAATCCCTTTATCGCCATCACATAGAGGATGATGGTGATTACCATCACGGCAAGCGATATCATCACGCCAGGACCCCATCCATATCCATATCCGCCCATCATTGCCACTGGTGCGAACACGGCTGACAATCCGAGTATCGCGAGAAGAGCCGGCACCGAGAAAATCACCGAAAGAATGACCAAGTATGGAGCGATGGTCGCGAGAAATTCCTTGAGACCGAGCGGTAGCGCGAACGGCGCCTTTTTCACCATATATTCATCAAGTATCGTTTCGAGCTTTCCGATGATATTCTTCACCTCTCCTTTTGGGTCTGTCTCCTGCCCTACGCTTGTTTCTTCCATCATATTTTTACGTTACTTATAAGTTACATTCATCCCTTACAGTATACTCCTTATTCTCATTCTTCATCAAATACCTCCCCGGTTTCGAGTTCCCGCAGAATCTCCTCCGGGATGGGATTTCGCTTCGGACTCATGCCCGGATACCGCCATGCACTGATGATACGCAGGGAACAGGGAGCAGGGAGCGGTGAGCACAAGCCTTGTTTATCCGTTTCCCGTTCATTGTTCGTTGATCCCTGTTCTTTGTTCTTTGTTCCCTGTTTTACAAACATCACCCAGATCTCTTGCGTCCATTTCTCCTTGCCATCCTCATCGCGCTTGATGGCGGCTGGCTGCATGACCGCGATCGTTTCATGGGCGATACCCTCCTCGGTTCGTTTCGGCGCACGGATGATCCGCGTCACGCGTTGTTCGGAGAGATTGTATTGCTGCATCTTATATCTCGAGTGTTCGGTGAACTGATATCGGCCGCCCGTCCGATTCTTCCGTTTCTCAAATCGCTCCCGAGCTTTAGCGACGAAATCCTGATAGGAAATAGCCATACACAGAAAACACAAAAGATGAAAAACACAAAGACCAAACAAAGCACGGAGCACAAAATACAAACAAAGCAAAACATTATACACTCCCGCCTTTCTGTGTTTTGAAAATTGTGTTTTGTTTGGTTTTTGTGTTTTGAGCTTCGGGCTTTTTAAGAAAGATTCATATCCCGTAACGCCCGTATTCTCTCCTCGATTGGTGGGTGGGTCATGAAAAGTTTTGCTACTTTTTTCCCCTTGAACGGATTGGAAATATAAAGAGATGCGGTCGCCCTATTAGCGGCTTCAAGCGGCTCCGTATCACCGGATATTTTTTGCAGTGCCGAAGCCAGTGCATCAGGATACCTCGTGAGAAGCGCCCCGGAAGCATCGGCGAGGAATTCCCGCTTTCGGGAAATCGCGAGCTGCATGAGCATCGCGGCGATCGGTGCGAGAAGAGAAAGAATCAAGGCCACGACTATCAGAATGATTTGCAACTGCCCCTTATTGTCATTACCGCGGTTCCCCCCAAAAAAAGCCCAGTGGCGAAACCAGTCTGCAAGGAGCGCGATAAAACCGACGAGAATGACCACGATTGTCGCGATAAGCGTATCGCGATTCCCGATATGGGAAAGCTCATGCGCCGCGACCGCTTCGATTTCCGATTTCTCCAGCCGTGACAAGATACCTGTCGTGAAACAAATCACGCCATGTTCCGGATCGCGCCCCGTTGCAAACGCATTCATCGCGGTATCATCGATCGTATAGATTTTCGGTGTCGGGAGTCCGGCGGTGATCGCGAGATTTTCTATGATCCGATACAGTTCCTTGTTGTCTTTGAATTCCACGAGCTTTGCTCCGCTCATCGAAAGGACGATCCGATCACTAAACCAATACGAAACGAGACTGGTCACGACCGAAAACAGAACCGCGATATAAAGTATCATCGATGATTGCATCGCCCCCGCGAACACATATCCCACCCCGATGACGAAAAGGAGAAAACCCGTAATATAGAGGAATGACAGGCGTATATTCTTGTCTTTTTGGGTATAGAGTGTAGCCATAAGTCTTTGTGACTGGTAATAAGTAACTTGTAACTAGGAGCGCTTTTGATTGATCGCCGACTTGATGAGGGCATTGAGCTTCAATGAAAGCTGTGGATATATTTTTATATATTCATCGACAAGTGCCTTTTCTTGAATCAAACCTCTTTCAGAGAGCAACTTCATCCAGTGCATACTCTCGACAAGCGATGCTCTCGCATTATAGTAGAACTTCGCTTTATCAAGAAAATGAAACCGACCATACCCCTCCGCTATATTGGCTCCACAAGAATCAGTGGCAGTTATATATTGATCTCCGATAATCTTCTTTTACTGCCAATCAAACTTCAAATAAATTTGCCAAGCAACCCGCGAAAGCTGCCTGGCAAGTTGGTATGTTTCAAGCTGATCTAAACCGAGATATTCTCCTTTTTCCGATCCTTGCATTCCCAGTTACCAGTTACGGGTTACAAGTTACCAATCTTTAGAACTCGACTTTCACTGGCTCCTTGGCAGCGGCGTCTTCGAGTTCGAAAAATTCACGCTTCACGAAAGAAAACAGGGAAGCGATGATATTTGATGGGAAGGATTCTATCTTAGTATTTAGGTCGCGGACATTGCCATTGTAGAAACGGCGGGAGGCCTGGATCTTGTTCTCGGTATCTGATAATTCCTGCTGAAGCTCAAGGAAATTCGTATTCGCCTTGAGATCAGGATAGGCTTCCGCTAGAGCAAAAACTGATTTGAGTGCTCCGGTCAGCATATTCTCCGCACCGGCCTTATCAGCCGTACTGGTCGCCGACATCGCCTTCGTCCGCGCTTCGGTCACCCTTTCGAACACGCCCGTCTCATGAGCGGCGTATCCCTTGACTGCGCTGACCAGATTCGGGATGAGATCGTAGCGCCTCTTGAGCTGCACGTCGATATCACTCCATGCTTCCTCGGTACGATTCCGAAGCGTTACCAGCCCATTGTATGCCGCAATGACGAACAGGACGACGACCGCCAATACGATCAAAAAAATAAATCCGATACCCATATGTTTATATAAAAAAGTTATGATGATGACCCCTCTATTATACGCTCTCACTCACAAAAGGCAAGCCTGCACTTTCTAAAAAATGATTCGTGGTATAATTTATATCATATAATTCCTGCAAAAAAATATATGGACTTCTTCCAGACATCGGCAGTTTTTCTCATCCCGATTCTCGTCGCACTGATCACTCAGGTCGTCAAGTTTGTTCTGTATTCAATGAAGCACGGCCTCGACTGGAGTTACATCTTCACCCATGGACATATGCCGAGCTCGCACACCGCCTTCGCCGTTGCTCTCCTCACCTCTATCGGTCACTACGAAGGAATGGGATCCGGTGTCTTCGCCGTCACCGCCGGCCTCGCCTTCATCATCGTCGACGATGCGCTCCGTATCCGTATGATCTTGGGCGATCAGGGACGCTATCTCAATATGCTCGTCGACCAGCTGAAGAATGAAATCGACGAAAGCAAGTTCCCTCGTCTCAAGGAGCGCGTCGGACATCGCACGAGCGAAGTTGTCGTCGGCGGTATCTTCGGATTTTTCCTCACCTGGATCCTCATCATTCTTGTCGGATAATTGAAGATTCAAAAAATAATAAAGGTCGGTCCTTAGGATCTTAAAGGACCGACCTTTATTATTTTTCGTCCTCATCCCTCTTCTCTACTGATTTTCTCCAACTCCTCCCGCACCACGCGCGCATCATTCCAAGGAATCATCTGACTACCAATCTTCATCGTCTCCTCCGCACCCTTGCCAGTAATGACGACGATATCACCGGGATTCGCTGCGGCGAGTGCCTTCGCGATAGCTTCGCGTCGATCAAAAATCCGAAAATATTCCTTATTTATTGCCTTTATCACGCCCTTCTCTATATCATCGAGGATCTGCTCCGGGTCTTCATGGTATGGATCCTCATTTGTCAGCAAGAGCATATCGGCATACGAAGAAACGATTTCTCCCATCATTGGCCGTTTCCCTCGATCGCGCTCTCCACAGGCTCCAAGCAAAGCAATAATCCGAGCCCCCTCTCCCCTCATTTTCGTAACGAGCGAATAAAGTTTCTCCAGTGAATCCGGAGTTACCGCATAATCGATGATGATAGTAATGTTCCTATCATTTGCTACCGACTCCATACGGCCGGGTACGAGCGTCACCTTTGCAAGCGCCTGACTCATGGTCGGGAGATCGATGCCAAGGAGCATCCCGACACCCACCGCCGCCAAGGCATTCTCAATATTGAATACTCCCGGGAGTGCAAGGGTAAATTTCGTCTCCTCAATAACGGGTATTAGACCCGATTTTACCGGCACTTCGTTCGGAACCGAAAGCAAGCTTTCGCTTCGCTCACTCCGTTTGGTAATAAAAAATTCCGAACCATGCAATTTGAGTTCGATGTGCTCGGCGAGAAGTGTCGCTTGTGGATCATGCGTACTATAAGAAATCTTCTCCTCATACGCCCGCGCATTCAGATATTCTTCTGGCGCCTCCATATCGAAATTCACCACCGCCATCTTCGCTCGTTCGAACAACTTTCTTTTCGTCTCCCGATACCCGAGCATAGTCTGATGATAATCCAAATGCTCACGCGTCACATTGGTCATGACCGCGATCTCATAGGGAATACCGAGAATACGATACTGATCGATAGCGTGTGAAGATGTCTCGATCACCGCGTATTCACAACCGATATTCACCGCCTCACGGAGAAATCTTTGGAGTTGCCATCCGGAAAGCGTGGTAAATTTCGATGTATTTACCTTCTCTTCTCCATCCATCACGAAGTTGATGGTCGAGGCCATCGCGACTCGCTTTCCTGCCTCCTGGAGAATCTTCATCGTGAGTTGTGTGGTGGTCGTCTTGCCATTGGTACCGGTAACGCCGATCACTTTCAGCTTCCGACCAGGAAAACCGAAATACACCGCCGAAAAAATAGCGAGCGGAAAATGATAGAGAATATTTTTCATCCTCTGCGGCACCAATTGTTTCAAAAAGTGGACGGTATTTTTCATACAACAAAAACGCTTTTACTTTAGCGGCGGAGAAACCGGCCGACCGTCATATAACTCGCTTTCACGAGACGGAAATAATTATAGAGTATGTATCGCCGACGAGAAAGGATAATATCATACGACCCTGGAAATACCAGGCTCTCAGTCTTCGGCGCGAACCCTTGCTTAAACCGGGTAATCCCTTCCCAGGCGATATTCCTTTGATCAACGCGAATACTCACTCCGCCAAAATCATAGAAAGAACACCCTCGCATCTTCGCGATCTCGATTGAGCGCCACTGAAGGAGGTACGGCGCCATCGACTCACGATCACTATCCGACGTCCCTCCATGAAGATAGTATGCCCATTCTCCGGAGTATGCGACGACATTGGCCGCGAGGACGGTATGTCCCCTGGTCGCGACCACTATTTCCCAGGAATCCTTCGGAAAAACTTCAAAAAAAGTCTGATAGTATCCCTTTTCATGAGGAATAATGCCCTTGCGTCTCGCAGTCGTTTCGACAAGGCGAATAAAAACATCCTGATACTTTTTTTCCTGTGTCGAAAAAACCTGTACTTCCTTTTTCTCGGCCAAGCGGATATTATAGCGCGTCTTTGATTTCATCGAGGAAAGCAAGGTTTCTCGGTCTGGGGTGAGGTCAAGCACGAGCATTTCCCGGGGTTGCATATCATGAGGAGCCCTCCAGAGTCCTTTTATTTTTTTCTCTTTTCTGATTCGCTCAACATAATGGAGGAATGCCTCATCCGTCGGCTCAATACGAATCCATCGCGCGTTTAATTTTTTTCCCTCAGTCAACAATCCAGCGAGACATTCCGCATAATCCGCTTCCGTTTCCCTCACTACCGGCCCGCGGGGAACATATAGGTATTTTCCGACGAGAGGAAGTTCGTGCATGATGATGCTCGCGAGATATCCTTTGCCGAAAAGAAGTTTTGTCTTTCTGCCGGAAGCCGTCTGGAAAGAGCGCCACTGCTCCGACTGGAGCAGTCCGCCATCCTGTGCATGCGCCTGGAGAAATTGGATATTTTCCTGCATAGTCTTTTTATGACCGAATCATTTCTTCCCGAGATTTTGCAGAGCGAAGCGAATGCGCTCACCGGGATTTGCGATATCAGGCGGTATCAGTTTAAGCGCCTCCCTCGCCTGGGAAGCAGAATAGCCGAGGGACATGAGTCCTTCAACCGCATCCTGGTCGGAAGATATGGACTCTCGACCGGTAACCTCGGCAGCCGTAACCTTGTTCTGCAATTCAACAATAATTTTCTCTGCGGTCTTTTTCCCGACACCGGAAATCCGCGTGAGGATGGTCGCGTCGTGTTCCACCACGGCCGCCCGGATCGTATTGGTATCGGCAATCGAGAGAATACCAAGCGCCATTTTCGGTCCCACTCCGGAAACCGATATCAGAAGTTCGAAAACCTGTAACTCATCTTCCTCAAGAAAACCGAAAAGTGAGAACTGATCCTCCCTCACATGCGTATGGATATGGAGCGTTACCTCGTCCTGACCGGCAAGTTTCCCGAGAGCATATGCCGACACCATCACCTTGTATCCAACACCATGCACATCGAGAATGACTGTCGTCCCCTTCATCCCGACAATTTTCCCTGTCAAAAGCGCAATCATGTATGTATAGACAAAAATTATCCCCCTATCTCGCTTGCTCTGAATAATTATATTGTACCTTTTTTTGCTCTGGCTTGCCAAAAACCCGTATTGCTGATATAAATAACTCGTCTCAAATTCCACGTTTTGTCTTTTGTTTACTGCTCATAAACCTTAGACTCTAGTAATAGATAATCAAAGAAAACTATGCCAATCAAGGAGAATGCACGGAAGTACATGCGCGTTACCAAACACAAGACGCTCAGGAACAAGATCGTCAAAGGTGTCGTGAAAAGCGCCGTCAAAAACACGCGCGAGGCCGTCGCATCAGGTGATGCTGCTACCATGAAGGAGACCTATCTCAAGGCACAGAAGGCGATCGACAAGGCGCAAGCCAAAGGTATCATCAAGAAAAATACCGCTGCCCGCAAGAAATCTCGTCTGAACGCCGCTATCAAGAAAGCGACAAAGGCATAAGCCTTTGTCGTCCTGAGCAAAGTCGAAGGACCTGAAGCAATAAGCCCTGTATCAAATATTACGTATTCTGTATACAGTATGAAAAAATCTCACCATCTGGTGAGATTTTTTTCTTGTTTTCCCATCCTTATACTTCATATCTTATACTCCACTCAATACTTCCCTAAAATTTCGCGACGAAGAGATACACGGCGAGGTCAGGGCGCAGGCCGCCGGTCTTCATCAGTATGTCCGCCTCAGCCAAAAAAGTGAGGGATTTCTTCAATCGTTCCATGGGAAGTGTCGTGATAGCGGAGAGACATTTTCGTACCGAATATTCTTTCATGCCCGTCCTCTCGGCGATCATCTGCGATTGGCGAATTCCCTGATCATACATATCCCGCACCTGGATCAGAATACGCAATTGCCAGGCGCAGGAACCGAGTATCCGAAAGGCATCATCGCCTTTGCCGAGCTCCCGTGCGAAGAGCTGTATAGCGCCATCGCGGCGACCCGAAACAATAAGGTCGAGCGCCTCGAAGACGGTTCCGCCCGGTGAAAAAGAAACCAGGTTCCGCACATCATCCTCAGAAACAGCCCCTTCGCACTTCAAGAAAGCCAGTCTCGCAATTTCATTTTCCAGACGATACATATTATCTCCACACTCGAGAAGAAGCGCACGAAGCGCCGGCAGTGAAAAGCGTACCGCGTTATTCTTTTCCGAAAATATTTGCAAGGCGTATCGTTCCACATCCTGAGGAAGCATTTTTTCATTCACCGCTACGCCTTCTCCTTCTTTCGCAAGCCATGCCGCAAAATCATTTTTCTTTTTCAGCTTCCCTGTCTCAGAAAAAAGCAATACGATGGCCGTATCCGCTAATAATTCCTTTCGGGATTCTAACACCTTCAAAAATCTTTCAGAAAACAGTTCATTCCCAAAGACATTTCTGACAACGATCATCTTCTTTTCCGCAAAGAGTCCTGTCTGCCATGCCTCCCGCACCAATGCCCAGTTTTTTTCCTCTTCACCGGCAAGTTCAAAATCAAAAATGAGTATCTGCGCTTCGGGTTGACGCGACGAAAAATCCAAACGAAGCTCTCGCTCTTTTCGTCTCACAAAATACTCATTTCCCCCGGCCAAAAATTGGATCATACCTCCATTGTACCAAAAAGAGCAGTTTCCTGCTCTTTTTTCAATCGACGGTCGTTATCAAGGTCGGTCCTTAAGAGGGATTCCAAGGACCGACCTTGATAACATCTATTATCTCCTTGTCCTTGCTCTCTGTTCTATGCTCCATGTTCTATATTCTATGCTTACGCCTTCGGTTCCCACCCGAAAGCCTGTCCGGGCACCATCACCTCCACCCAGATCTGCCCTGGAACGAATTTTACTTCGGCGCCGCTCTCATCATAGAAAAAGAGTTTCGAATCAATGGCTTTTCGGCTCTTCTTCCAGGTGCCGCGATACTCCTGTCCGTTCATATAATACCTCGCGTCACCGGTTTCCGCGGTATCGAACCACGGATCGCCGAGCTGCAGGTTATTGTATCGGCCGGAAATATTTTTCGGACCGACCTTTTCCCAATCCTCGAGCCCCGCCCACGGATCCTGCACCCCGCGTCCCGTATAATCGACATCTGCCATGATCTGTTCATTTTCCGCGATTATGAGTACGATATTTTTCGGCGCGATTCGCTTCTTATTATTCCGATCGAAGTCCTGCTCCCCTCCCCAGGTGCGGAGATAGCTGTTGCTCTCACGATCATAATCATATTCAGCTTCCATCATGCCCGGATACCCGAAGCGCAGGTGTCCGCCGAGAGAACGAGTTTCCATCGAAGCATCTTCTTGATGAGGATATCCGGAAAAATTACTTGTCTCGCGATACCCGTAATGATTCGCTGCTGCGAGCACCTGCGTACCTTTGATATACCCCGTATCCTCGCCGCGCATCAAACCGGTCTTTTCTTTGCGAAAACAATAGCCATTTGCCGCCTTCCCTCCCTGATTATTACAGTCCAGGTTATCAATTACACCATCGTCCAATTTTTTCAACGCAAAGGCTGATCCGCCCCAACCGACGAATATCGCATCGAGTCCCTTGGCAATACTGATATAATCATGACGAGCGCTCCGCATCGCACCGATTTCATCAGGAAGCTCGCATTGATAGACACCCATAAGTCGTGTCACAAATATTCCTTCAGCCGGGTTCGGCATTTCAAATACCATGTCGGCTTGCGAAAATCCAGCTACCGGTCTTGCTTGACGATCCACCGGCTGCATGACCGCGACCGCACGCTTGTTCCAATTTTCGCAAGGCATTCCCGTCATTGAGGAGAGAGGTCCCACATTCGCCTGAGTCATTCCTTCTGACGTACCATCACGCTGTATCTCAATCGGTTTCACATTCTGTTTTCGAAGAAAATCCTTTCCAAAAGAAAAATATCCTCCCACGATCGCGATGATGATTGCAATAATGGCGACGACCGCTTTATTTTTTGAATCCATAATATTAACCGAACAATTAATGATACCTTAGTCTCTACCATGATATCACACCTGCACCGGCCTATAAAGAGTTTTCACTTTGTTGCCATCACTCCCTCGGTAATGAAATACGAAGATCCATGAGCTTTACAAAAAAACACTTTCCCTATAGCGTAAAAACATTCTCCATTTATTCGTATTTCTCCTATGAAAACCTATATCCTCAAGATCGGCGGAAGCGTCCTCACCATGAAAAGCGCTTTCAAAGCGAAGCTCCGTCAGTCCCTCGCTATGTGGATAGGGCAAGTGCTCGGACATGCCTACGATCCGAAAAAAATCCGGCTCATCCTCATTCATGGCGTCGGCTCATTCGGACATCTGCATGCACATACGCACGGACTCGCCCAAGGAACCAGAGGCTTGCCGAAAAAACTCCCTCTCACCCTCGAGAACAATACTCTCAATCAGTCCCTCTCCGTGAGATTGGCAAAAATTTTTCAAAATGAAAACCTTCCGGTTGCAAGCATTAATACCGCAAGCGTCGCGATCAATCGCGAAGGAAAACTCGATACGCTTTCAACCGACGCAATAGAAAACGCCCTCCGTATCGGCGCGATCCCCATGCTCCATGGCGACATGATCTTCGATTCTTCCTGGGGCATGTCCGTCTGTTCAGGGGACGCTCTCATCCCTTTTCTTGCGAAAAAATTCAATGTCGAAAAAATATTCTTCGCCTCCGATGTCGATGGGATTTTTTCCTGCGATCCCCACATTTTCAAAGGAGCGAAATTCATCAAGGAAACAGCGCTCGACGATATCCTCTCCGGAAAATCAATCCAGCTCATCGGATCACACCACATCGATGTCACTGACGGCTTTCGGGGAAAATTCGGTGTTTTCCAAAATCAATCATTCTCGCACCTCAGGGAAATATGTATTTTCAATGGCCTCAATCCAAAAAATTTCTCCCAGATTTTCAAAGAAGACTTTTCCATCGGAACGAAAATCTCGGTCCATTCTCAAAAAAAATAGGCACGAGTCATTGACTCGATACCTATCATGCCCTCTGCGCCGCTGCGCTGTAATGAGCGTATGCATTGATGATTTCCCGCATACCACCGCGCATCCGACGATCGACCAGATCTTCCGGAAATATCCACTCCCATCCGAGAAGCTCCCCCGTTTCTACCGCCGTACCGCCCATGCGGATGGCGTCATCAAACTTGGCACGGTAAATCGTTTGAGGAATACCGAATGAAGTCGTGAACTGGAACAGCACCGATATTTCAGACACCCGGACTTCCAGTCCAACCTCTTCGTCGAGCGCGCGCTGCAATGCCTGTTCATAAGATTCCAGACACCCACCGATACGCTCCCTCGTTTCCCAAGGAATGGATGGATCGCCGACTTCCTTGTCATAAAGGGGCTTACTTTTCCCCTCGAAGACGATAAACAATCGCCCGGCACCGTCGTAAAGAACCAGTCCTACCCCTTCGACAAGAGGGGAGAAGGTATTTTCCATTTCTTTCATTTCTCTCCCTCCATAGTCATTGGCAACTTTCCGACTGTATCGAAAAAGAATATCCGTGTCAAACAAAAATCCCCGATTATCGAAAATCAGAGATTTTTTGTATGCGTCAAGAGGCTCTCCTTATTCTGAAACTTCATTTTTCATTCCGAGGAAAAATTTTACTTCATCAACAATAATCTCCTGACTTCCAACAACATCTTCTTGCCGTCGAGAGAGAAAATACGATTCATGCTGATCGCCCACCGGAAGGCTTGTCATGGTATCACCATGAGCGATCATCTCCTTCACCCGTTCATGTGCCTGTTCCAATAGCGCGGCGGAGTATCGCTGTTCCAACTGGGGGTTCTGCATAAAATAACGTTCCTGCATATTCTGAAACTTACTCAATTAACTTTCTTTAACATCAATTGTTTCATCAAATCCTTTGATCTGTCGATATTCTGAATATCCTGTGATTCAAGAAGCCTGCGAGATCTATCATCCATGCCGACCGTATATACGGATCGCCCGAAGTCAATGACTCGTGGCAGCCCCGTTCCTCTATCCACCATGACATTCCTCGCTTCGAGGTCTCCATGGCATATTTTCATCCGATCATGAAGCTCATCGATATAGGATTCTAATCTATCAAAGAAATCATCTAACTCAAAACCGTCTGGAACTTGGTCGGTCCCATTGAGAATGTGTTGGAGGTTTACTGCATCGAGTTTTTCCATCACGATACCGACATTTTCCTGCCCGTCAAAATATTCCACGAAAACCGGCGATCGGACGCCCTCAACCTCGAAGTGGGAAATCTTATCCAGAAAAAATGATTCCGAAGAAACGCTATTCCCCAATTGAAACATCTCCGATTGCGCGGAGTGATGCCTCTCTTTCATCATCTTTATACAGAGCCCCTGCGGACCGAATTCATAGATTCTTCCAGCTCCCCCCTTATCGAGAAAATTACCCGGATTGCTCACTGTCTTCTCGATATATCCCAGGTATTCGTTCCATCGCGCGCCCTCTTTTCCCAGGTCGGGAAAAAAATCAATCGCGTATCGCCCGGGGTGATGTTCCAGCGACATTTTTTTTCCACCCATAGCTCCCTCAAATCCTTCTCCAAACATACCGTTAAATTTCTCCCCAATTATTTCCGATCATCGTTTCCACAATAAGCGGCACCTTCAGATTATACGCGTTCTCCATCACTTGTTTCAAATCTTTCGCAAAATGCTTCGCGATATTTTCTTTCACTTCGAAAATGAGTTCGTCATGCACTTGGAGAAGCATTCGCACGTCATCACCATATTTCTTCACGAGCTTGTCGGCGGCGAGCATAGAGAGTTTCATAATATCCGCCGCGAGTCCCTGCACCGGCATATTGATCGCCATGCGCTCTCCTGAACGCGCGACCATGACATTCTCGCTCCGGATTTCCGGTACCGCACGGCGTCGTCCCAATTCTGTCTCGACGAACCCCTTCTCACGAGCAGAGACTTTCATCGCCTCCATAAATTCCGCCACCTTCGGAAACTTCGCGAAATACGCCTTGATGAATTCTCCCGCTTCCTTCTGCCCAATTTCCGCCGCCTGTGCGAGACCAAATGCCCCCATACCGTACATGAGTCCGAAATTGAACACCTTGGCCTGACGACGCATATCATTCGTCACGAGTTCCGGAGCGACCTTAAACACGACTGACCCCGTCGTGCGGTGTACATCTTCACCCTTGCGAAACGCCTCCACGAGTGCGGGGTCACCCGACAAATGCGCCATCACACGGAGTTCTATCTGCGAGTAATCCGCCCCGACAAACAAATATCCATCCTCCGCTTCGAATGCTCCGCGGATCTTCTCGCTCCAAGCATTGCGGGCGGGAATATTCTGCAGATTCGGATTCGACGAGGAAAGCCTCCCGGTTGCCGCCACCACCTGATGAAAAGTTGTGTGGAGTCGCGACTGCGAATCGACCAGGGTCGGCAAAGTATCGAGGTAAGTCGTCTTCAGTTTGAAGAGCTCGCGGTACTGTTCGATCAGTCCCGCGATCGGATACTCCCCCTTGAGTTTGATCAGCTCCGGCGAGGCGGTCGAAATGCCGGTCTTCGTCTTCTTCACTCCGGCCGTCGGAATATGGAGATCGATGAAAAGAATTTCCGCGAGCTGCTTTGGCGAATTGATATTGAACTCGCGTCCCGAGTGCTTGTAAATCTCCTGTTCAAGCGCGGCGATTTCCAAAGTAAGCTCGATTGAAAGCTTGCGAAACTTTTCCGTGTTCAGCCTGATACCATGCTCTTCCATCTCGGCAAGTATCGGGACGAGAGGCATCTCGATATTTTCAAAGACCGTGCGCACGGTCTTCCCGGCGACCTGCTCCCTGCTCATCTCACCCAATCGCTCCGAAAAATGTTTTTCCAATTCGGATACCGCGCGCGCTTTCTCTCCGGCACCGGAAATTTCTTCGATACCGAGCTCCGAAAGAATGAGGCGCTCGAAAGATACATCGCTTCCCGCATTGAGAAGGTATGCCGCGATCTCCACGTCGAAGGCGATATTCTTCACGGATACGTTTTCTCCCGCCAGGGTTCGTATGATATTTTTCCCGTCAAAAGCAACTTTGGCCACTCCATCATTTTCGAAAAACTTTTTGAGAAGCGGCTTCGTTTCCTCATTCCAAGGAATCACTCCTGCCGCTTTTTCTGTGGCCAATCCGATCGATTCGATCGATGATCCGAAGAGCGAGCCAAGCCCTTTTTCAAGCCACACTCCCACTCGTTTTACCTCACCGAGAAATGAAATGAGATCCTCTTCTGTTTTGATCGTCTTTATCTTCTCCTTCTTTTTTTGTTCCCTGATCCCTGCTCCCTGTTCATTGTTCTCTGCCCCCTGATCGCTCCCCGGAAGTCTCTTGATCAGACTGAAAAAACCCAGCTCTTGAAGCAGTGATCCAACCACCTTCTTGTCATAGTCCCTCGCGACACATTTCTCGAGATCAAGCGTCACGGGCGCATCGATACTAATGGTGCCGAGAGTCTTGCTTAAAAATGCCTTCTCCTTATCCGCTTCCAATTTCTTCCGTACTGATTCCTTCACCTCTGGGAGATTCGCATAGATATTTTCGAGTGTCCCGAATTGCTTCAGAAGATCCGTCGCGGTCTTGGCTCCGATACCCGATACCCCGGGAATATTGTCCGAGCTGTCCCCGGCGAGCCCCTTGTAGTCTGGGAGTTGCGATGGCCCAAATTCATATTTCGCAACGACCGCCGGCACATCATAGAGCACGAGATCCTTCAGCCCTTTGCGTATCGAAAACACTTTGATATGATCGTCCACCAATTGCAACGCATCATTATCTCCCGTGACGATAATAACTTCGATGCCCTGTGCTCCCGCTTGTTTCGCAATCGTTCCCACACAATCATCCGCCTCGAAGTGGGCGAGTTCATAGATCGGAATATTCATCGCGGTGACGACTTCCTTCACACGAGGAATTTGCGCATACAAATCGTCCGGCGCCTTCGTCCGCGTCGCCTTATACTCGGCATACAATTCGTCCCGAAATGTCGGCCCCGACAGATCAAAAGATGCCGCGATATATTCCGGATGAAATTTCTCGAGTACCGAGAGAAGCGTCGAGGTGAATCCATACACCGCATGCACCACCTCACCCTTTTTCGTGGTCAGTGGCGGCAAAGCATGATACGACCTGTGAATAAGAGCATTCCCATCTATCAAAACGAGTACTTTTTTAGTATCACTCATACCTTTTCATTATACGACCGGCTTGCCCCATCATTTCTCTTCAAGTGACTGGGGTGGATAAGGGCGTTCCCATCGATCAACACCAAGTCTTTTTTCTTTGTTTTCAATATCTGCAGATTTAGTTGATAACTATCCTCCGCTCCGTTTCCGAAACGCTTTCGATTTTTACCGTCACATATTTTTCCGGGAGGAGATCAGCGATGCGTTCCGGCCATTCGAGAAGCGTCACGCCGTCCGAATCAGCAATCCATTCCTCGAATCCGATCTCGCGGAACTCCTTGGCACCGAGGCGATACGCATCCGCATGATACACCCATTTGATGCCTGCCGTCGTCGGCGAGTATAGGCCTGTCTGCCGTATAGGCAGGTCATACTGCTTCATCAGTATGAAAGTCGGACTCACGAATGGTTTCTCCGCACCAAGTTCCTCAAGCAAACCCTGAATGAATGTTGTTTTGCCGGCGCCCAAATTTCCTTCGAAACAAATAAGCATTCCAGGCTTCAGGGTTTGCGCGAAGCGTTTCCCAACCTCCCTTGTTTCTTCCACCGAATGAGTAGTGAATATTTGGGTCATACGAGTGACAAATGATATATCTTTGCTTTGTCATCCCGTACTTGATACGGGATCCAGAAACACCCAATAAGTGGAACCTGGATTCCCGCCTTCTCGGGAATGACAGAGTGGCAAACAGTTCTTATTCATAAATCATAAATCATAAATCATAAATCTGCTAAAAATGCCTCAGAATTGACATACCTCCGGCTCTCAGCTATCCTACGCTCTTATATTTTCATCCCATACACAGTATGAGTCTTTCTCCCGAACAGCAATTCATCGACCTTATCGATCGCGCGCAAGAGCCGCTTATTCTCATTCCGAAAAACGCCTCAATCGATGTACTCGCATCCGCCTTCGCTCTCGGACATTACTTCGAGAAAAAGGATCGTCGTGCTGTCATCGTCGGTGAACAGATAAACGAACGCGCGCAAAGTATTCCCTTTCTCTCTCCGCCGCACACACTCCTTGATGCGCTCACCGGTGCGAGGGAATTCATCCTCGCCTTCAATACCGCCCGCAATCCCATCATCGGAGTCCGGAGCGCCCAAGAAGGAGAAGAACTCCGTGTATACATCACTCCGAAACACGGCATCATCGACCCACGGGATTTTTCTTTCGTTCCCGATCACTTCAAACACGACCTCGCCATCGCCCTTGGCGTCGCCGACAAGGAATCACTCGGAAAAACGTATACCGATAATCCTGATCTTTTTTATGAACTTCCTATCGTGAATATCGACTGTCATTCCAATAATGAACGGTTCGCTCAAGTCAATCTCATCGATATCACCGCTTCATCCGTTTCAGAAATTATCGCCAAAGTGCTCCTCCAAGAAACGAAGGACACATTCGATCCAAGTATTGCAGAGTGTCTCTATACCGGCATTGTCGCCGCGACGGAAAGTTTTCAAAAACAAAATACTCAGCCGAAAGCGCTCGAAATTGCAGGAAAACTCCTCGACTTTGGAGTTGATCAACAAAAAGTTATTCGCGCACTTTATCGTAATGACTCCCTCGCCCTTCTTAAGCTCTGGGGTCGCGCCATGAGTAATATCCGCTCAAACGAAACCCTGCGTATGGTATCAAGCACCATCACGGCCGAAGATATCGTACAGTCACGAGCACATCCAGATATCCTCCCAACCGTACTCGAACGTATCAGGAAACATTCCTCCTCCGGTCAGTATTTTCTTCTCCTTATTCCGGAAATAACCGGTGGCACCACGGCCTATATCGAGGCAACCAATGTCGATGCCCTCTTTCCCCTCCTCCAAAAACTCAGTCCCAAGGAAACTATGGGGGAAACATTTATATTCTTCTTCCCTGGCCTCACCTCCGAGCAAACCGAGGATCATATCGTGAGTCTCCTCTCTCCGAAGAAATGATCTCTGCGGAAAAAACAGGGACGACCGCCGGCGACGGCGGCCGTCCTTTCTTTTTCTCATCATTTTTTCCACGATATATGCTAAAATGAATACTAAAGGCTTATTGAAAAAATCTCTCACCTCTCACACATATGGTTCAGGTCATACGGGGGACACAAAGCGACGAGCTCTCAAAAAAATCGGTCTCGCTCGACGAAAAACTCCAGAAAATAAAAACCGCTTCCATCGAAGAGGATGCTTCGCGTCTCGCCTTCGCTTCCGGGATCGCCTATGCCGACTTGCATCTCTTTCCCATTCTCGCCGAAGACATCCGCCTGATTCCCGAAGAAATTGCCGTCAACCTGCACATCGCGCTCTTCCAGCAAAGCGGAAAAACCGCCCATTTTGCCATGCTTGAGCCGGAAAACAACGAATCCCGCGCCTACATCAAGGAGCTCTGCGAAAAAAATGATTGGAAGCCGGTTCTGCATATCGTATCTCAACCATCTCTTGATAAAGCAATCAATATCTATCACGATGCCCCGCTCATCAAGAGTCTCGATCTCATGCGCGTATCGCTCACGGGCGATGACCTGAAAAATTTCGAGAAAAATTTCGGAGCGCTTCTCGACCTCGAGCATACGTTTCAGAAATCATCCACCTCGCAGGTCATCGAAATCATTCTCGCCGGAGCGAAGCAGATGCGCGCGAGCGATATCCACTTCGAACCAGAAGAGGAATCCACACGGCTCCGATATCGTGTCGACGGAGTGCTCCAGGACATCGGAAAATTTCCGAAGTCGGTATATCATCTCGCCACTTCCCGCATAAAGATGATCAGTAAAATGCGCCTCAATGTCCGCGACCGCGCGCAGGATGGACATTTTTTCGTCGATCTCGATGGCAATCGTATCGACGTCCGCGTAAATTCCATTCCCGGGAAATATGGCGAAAATATCAACATGCGCCTCCTCTCGGCCGACAGTCTCGTCGCCAAGATGGAGGACCTCGGACTCCGCGGTCTCGCCTACGAGGCGGTACGGACAGAAATCACCAAGCCGCACGGCATGATACTCAATACCGGACCAACCGGTTCCGGAAAAACGACAACACTCTACACCCTCCTCGGACAGATGAATCAGCCAGGAACGAAAATCATCACTATCGAGGATCCGATCGAATACACGCTTCAGGGCATCGTCCAAACCGAAGTAGCCAAGGGAGGACAATACACTTTCGCCGATGGTCTGCGCGCCATCGTCCGTCAGGATCCGGATATCATTCTCGTCGGTGAGATCCGTGATGACGAAACGGCCGATATCGCCGTAAACGCCGCACTCACCGGACATCTCGTGCTCTCAACCCTGCATGCGAACAGCGCTTCGGCTGCCGTACCACGACTCCTCGAGCTCAGCATGAAGCGGGAACTCATCACTTCATCCGTCAACTGCTTCATCGCCCAAAGGCTCGTCCGTATTCTCTGCGACGAATGCAAATCGTCCTATGCGCCAGCGAAAGAAACCGTCGACTCTCTCAAGGAATTCATCGCGATCATTTCCCCGAAATCAAAAGTCGATATTCCGAAAGACATCCCCCTCCTCTGGAGGTCCGTCGGCTGTTCGAACTGCAATATGACCGGCTTCCGCGGACGAAAGGGAATCTTTGAGGTACTTCTCATGTCACCCGCCGTTACGGCGGTGATCAATGATCTCGGCACCGAAGATCAGATTCTCCGCACCGCCCTCGAAGACGGCATGGTCACCATGACGCAGGATGGAATTCTGAAAGCCATCGAAGGAATCACCACGCTCGAAGAAGTGTGGCGCGTCGCCGACCAGGCCGATGCCCTCCGTAATATCTATACCGAACTCATGCCGAGTGCTCTCTCCCGATCTTCTCTCATCCCGACCGATCTGTTGGAAAAAACAGACACACATCTCACAAACTTCTCTCTGTTCGATACCTTCGTGAAGGACTTACCCCAAAATCAATTCCTCCGCGCTATATTCGCGGCGGCGCTTCTTCTCCGAGCTGGCGACATCCATCTCGAACCGACCGATACCGTCGTGCTCGTCCGATTCCGCATCGACGGCATACTTCAGACCGTCACCTCTTTCGCAAAAAATAACTATCCATCCATACTCGGCGAGATAAAACTCTGGGCCGGGCTCAAGTCAGGCGAGCAGGCCGGCGTCGTTGACGGGCGTTTTTCCATCTCCATCGAAACACCCTACCGGAATATCACCGCTGTTCAAACTGACATCCGTCTGTCCATCATCCTCGGCGGTTTCGGCGAGACCGCGGTGATGCGGCTTCTTTCCAAGAACACCGTCAAGCTCGAACTCGGAAGTCTCAATATCCGCAAAGAAAATCTCGCGCGCATCCTGGACGCCGTCAAGAAACCGAATGGCATCATCCTCAATACCGGACCGACCGGTTCTGGAAAAACGACGACACTCTACAGCATTCTCTCCGGCCTCAACAAACCGGAAGTGAAGATCATCACCGTCGAAGATCCGATCGAATATCAGCTGCCAGGTATTCTCCAGACTCAGGTCAATAACGATGAAGGGTATTCTTTTGGGAGTGCACTCCGTTCCCTTCTCCGCCAAAACCCCGACATCATGATGATCGGTGAGATTCGCGATGAAGAAACCGCGCAGATCGCCGTCCAAGCAGCTATCACCGGGCATCTCGTTCTCTCCACGCTTCACGCTAATTCTGCCGCCGGAGCCATCCCTCGCATGCTCAATATGGGTGTCACGGGCGACGACCTCGCCAATGCCGGCAACTGTTTCATCGCGCAGAGACTCGTGCGACATCTCTGCGAAAATTGTCGTGAGGTCGTCGCGCCGACTCCCGAGGAAGCCACACTGATAGAAAAGTATCTCGCGAAACTGACAAAAGCTTCCGGTATCGAAAAACCAAGCACAGGAAAAATTTATAAAACAAAAGGTTGCAAGCAATGCAATGGCACAGGCTATACCGGACAAATCGTTCTCTCTGAAGC